>NZ_JBEPNF010000002.1:0-308171 GCF_040546085.1 Arthrobacter sp. UYEF21 | reverse complement strand
GGGCCGGATTCGTAGACGACCTTGACCGGCGGGGCGAACCGGCGGACCCACTCCAGCACCACAGCCGGGTCAGAAGCCATGGTGTGGTTGCTGATCTCTCCGGTGGCCGGGTTCAGTGCATGGCCCACGACGTTGACCGGACAACTGGGTCCGCTCGCGTATAGCTGAGGATCGCAGCCACAGTGCCCCGTGAGACCATCCGCGCCGCCGTCACCATGGGGACCCTGCCCAGGGCCGCCAGCGGGTTGCGGGTGACCATTCCCGATGCCAAGTAAACAATGGCCAACAGGACTACGGCACGGACGGCGGCGGCCATCCGTGTTTTGGCACCTGACCGCACATTGACAGCCGTCCGTGCGATGGCGCCGGTGGCCGGCATGCCGCCAAACAGGTCGACAGCGACAGAAGCCAGGCCCTGGGCCCGTGAGCTCGCGGTCGGGGCTGTAAACCCCGCCGGGCCTGCCGTCGGGGCCGGTCATGCCCGCGGCCACCCGCGCTGAGAGCAGGGACTCGATGGACGCCAGGACGGCAATGGCCACCGCCGGCATTGCCAGGCTCCCCAGCGAAGCCAGATCGAATGCGGGCAGGACCAATAGCATCACGACGGCGACCCCCGCCACGAGCGCCAGTCCCGCCATCAGGGAGAGCAGGGCCACGATGCCCACGGTAATGCCCGCCAGCAGATCTGAGCGTTAGTATCGCCGGAAGCCAGCGTGGTCGGCCCGGGAAGGCAGGAAGCGGCTGATTCCCCGGGTGCCCGGGCGGAGGCTGCTGCTCACGGGGCGGTTCCCTCGGACAACTGTGTTGCCGGGCGCTGCTGGGCCAGCCTGAGCTGTTCATTCGAGTCAGCGAGGCTGTCCAGCAGGAATGTGCGTGCGATGGCGAGCAGCTTCGATATCCCCGGGTGCGCCAGGCGGTAAGTCACGGCGTTGGCGGAGCGCACGGATGTCACCACTTTGTGCTTTCGGAGCGTGGCCAGGTGCTGGGACAGATGGGAAGCTTCTAGCCCGGTTTCGGCCAGCAGGTAACTGACTGCAGCCGTGTTCTCCGGAGCTGCAGCCAACAGCTCCAGGATCCTGATCCGGGCCGGATGAGCCAGCGCCTTGAACAGGTTGGCCCTGATTTCGTAAAGCGGAGCCTGGGCTGGAGACAACATGGTGAACGTTCCTGTGCAGTCACTTGATGAAATGATAAATTCATCATATCAAGGTGCCGCAAGGCCTCCCGGGCCGGGCACCGATAGGCTGGACGCCATGACTATCAATCCGGACCTGCAGGGCCGCAGCTACCCTGCCGCAGAGGTGTACGACGTCGGACGCGAGAAAATCCGCGAGTTCGCCCGTGCCGTCAAGGCAACCCACCCAGCCCACTTCGACGTCGAGGCCGCCAAGGCCCTGGGCCACAGCGACCTGGTGGCGCCGCCCACGTTCGCCATCATCGTTGCCCAGCGTGCCGACGCGCAGCTGATCGAGGACCCGGATGCCGGCATCGACTTCACCCGCGTGGTCCACGCGGACCAGCGTTTCATCCACCACCGCCCCATCTTTGCCGGCGACCGACTCGTGGCCGAGCTGCATGTGGACGGCGTGCGTGCCATGGGCGGCGGCGCCATGATCACCACCAGGGCCGAGATCTTTGCCCTCAGCGAGGACTCCCGCGAGGCAGTCTCCACCACCACGTCATCCATCCTGGTCCGCGGAGAGGGACAGTAACCATGAACCCCAGCTTCCATGAACTCAGCGCAGGCCAGGACATCGGCAGCCGCACCATCGAGGTCAGCCGCACCGACCTGGTGAAGTACGCCGGCGCGTCCGGCGACTTCAACCCCATCCACTGGAACGAAGCCTTCGCCACCGGCGTGGAACTGCCCGGCGTGATCGCCCACGGCATGTTCACCATGGGTGCCGCCGTGCAGCTGGTGACCGACTGGGCAGGCGACCCAGCCGCCGTCGTCGACTTCCAGACCCGCTTCACCAAGCCGGTCCTGGTCACCGACACCACCGGAACCACGGAGCCCGGGGCCACCATCGAGGTGAGCGGCGGCATCGGGAAGCTCGACGCCGAGGCGGGCACCGCCCGCGTGGACCTCACCGTGGTTGCCGCCGGCCAGAAGGTGCTGATGAAAGCCCAGGCCGTCGTCCGGCTCTCCTGAGCATTCACCGGGGCTGTCCACTTTTCCCTATAGTGGATAGGTGACTTCCCCTATGCTCGCCCAGCTGACCACGGCCGCCGTCGGAGGTCCCGCAGGTAAATACGTTGACGCCCGGACCGAGCCCGAGATCATTGACGCCGTCCGCACGGCAGATGCTGCGGGGGAGCCTGTCCTCATCATCGGGGGCGGCTCCAACCTCCTGATTTCCGACGACGGGTTCCCCGGCACCGTGGTGAGGATAGCCTCCGAGGGGTTCACCGTTAGCGCGGAGGACTCCTGCGGCGGCGTGGCAGTTGTGGTCCAGGCCGGCCACAACTGGGACGCGCTGGTGGAGCACGCCGTGCTGCACGCCTGGTCCGGTCTTGAGGCCCTCTCCGGCATCCCCGGGGCCACGGGCGCGACGCCCGTGCAGAATGTCGGCGCCTATGGCTCTGACGTCTCCCAGACCATCGCGGCGGTCCGCACCTGGGACCGGACCCGGAACGCGGTGCAGACCTTCACCAACCCCGAGCTGAAGTTCGGGTACCGCGATTCCATCCTGAAGCAGACCACCGTGGACGGCTCACCCCGGTATGTCGTGCTGACTGTTGAATTCCAGCTGCCACTGGGCCGGATGAGTGCGCCTATCCGCTACGCCGAGCTGGCCCGGTCCTTGGGGGTGGAACCCGGTAAACGTGCCTACACCAACGACGTCCGGCGTGAAGTCCTCCGCCTGCGCGCGACCAAAGGCATGGTGCTGGACCCCGCGGACCGGGACACCTATTCCACGGGCTCCTTCTTCACGAACCCGGTTGTTCCGGTCGAGGTGGCCGCACGGTTACCCGATTCCGCACCGCAGTATCCTTCCGGTGCCGAAGGCATGGTCAAGCTCTCCGCTGCCTGGCTGATCGACCAGGCCGGGTTCGGCAAGGGCTACGGCCTGGAGCCGGACAGCGCCTCGGGCGGACGGGCGTCGCTGTCCACCAAGCACACGCTGGCCATCACCAACCGCGGCTCGGCCAGCGCCAAGGACATCCTGGCCATCGCGCACGAGGTGCGCGCCGGCGTCGTCGAACGCTTTGGCATTGAACTGCAGCCTGAACCGCTGCTCGTCGGGCTGACGCTTTAGTTTCAGCCGGCCTGCGACGGGCAGCGTGCCCGTCAACGGAGTCCGTTTCCCGGAGGTTCGCGGCGATCTCCAGGAAGGCTGCGGCCCAGCCGGTCAGCGCCAAGTACGGGCTCATAAACAACCAGACCAGCCGGCCGCTGCGTGGCCGCTGCTCGAACAACTGCCACAACTCCCCAAAGTCATGGTTCTACACTATGCGGGCCGGTTCTAGGATGAGGGCATGGCAGCGAACCGGGTAAGCCGCAGGGTCATGGGGAGGCTCCGACTGGCCTCGCAGGGGCTGTTGGGGTCAGGGTTCGGTTCTGTGCCAGCAGCGGTCCGCTGGATGACGGCGACGCAGGCGCAGGACCTGCAGGCAGCGCTGTGGGCTGTCGGCCTTCGTGTTCCGGGATCAGGGCTGGCGGATGTCCGGGCCGCACTGGAAGATGCAGCGTGGTCCGGTCCTGGCCGATGCGCGGCACGCTGCACCTGGTGGCTCCGGAGGACCTGCGGTGGATGCTGGGCCTTACGGCTGAACGTCTTCGTCGCGTGGTTGCCGGCCGGCACCGCGAACTGGACATCACCTGGGCGGACATCGAAAAGTGCCGCGACGTGGCCCTGGAACGCGTGGCGGGTGGCGGCTCCATTAGCCGCGGCGAACTCTTCGCCGTGTTTAAGGCCGCCGGGCAGCCCACCACCGGCCAGCGGGGAATCCATATCCTGGGGACGCTGTGCCGCCACGCCTGGTTGGTCCAGGGCCCGCTGGCCGGAAACCAGCAGCTACTGGTGGCGTTCGACGAGTGGATCCCCGTTTCGCGGACACTGGAGCGTCAGGAGGGTATCGCCGAGTTCGCCCTGCGATACTTCCGCAGCCACGGCCCGGCCACGCTCCGTGACTTCGCGTGGTGGACCCAACTTCCGCTGACGGAGGTGCGGGCGGCGTTTGAGCAGGTCAGCGGGCAATTGGTGCCGCTGGAGTTCGGTGCGGCGGCCTATTGGATGTCGCCGCAGACCGCGTCGCTGCTCGACGCCGGTGTGCCCGGCCAGCGCTCGGTGCTCCTGCTGCCTGGCTTCGACGAGTTTGTGCTCGGCTACCAGGACCGCAGCCTCGTGCTGGCCCCGGAGCACGCCAACAAGATCGTCCCCGGCGGCAACGGCGTGTTCAAGAAGAGCATCGTTGCCGGGGGAGAGGTGATCGGCACGTGGGGCCTCGCGGGCACCAGCCGGAGCGCCGCCGTCGTGCCTGAACTCTTCGACGAAGCCAGGCCGCTCGGCGTAGGCGCGCAGGCTGCCTTTACGGAAGCCGCCGCACAGTACCTGCGCTTCCTCGGCCACTGACCGGCCCCAACCCGCACGACCGGCCCGGCCTCGCTTAGCCGGTGCTGGGCAACGCCGCTCGTGCCGGGCAGAGCCGCGGATGCCGGACTGCCGGTTGTCCACATGGGACGACTGAGGGCTACCGGGGCCTGAGATGTCCCGGGAGCCTTGGACCATGAAAGCTGACAGGATTCAGGTGCTCGTGGATGCACGGTGGCCAGCCTGCCCGATCGCATCCACACGACAGCTGGCCGCCACCGCGCTGGACGATCGCGTACTGTCGGCGGCTGTCCGCAGCGGGATCGTTGTCCGGCTTCGGCGGGGCGCCTATGTCCGGCGGGCATACTGGAATGGTCTTGAGCCTTGGGACAGGGACAATGTGCTGATCCAGGCGGACTTTGAGTCAACCTGTGGGCTTTCCTGCTCCGGCCATGTCAGTGCGGCAAGGCTGCACGAATGCCGTGTGTGGGGTGTGGGGCCGCTCATCCTTGTCACAACGGGTTACGCGAACTCCTCGAAAAGTGCCGGTACCGACGTCCAAACCCACCGGGTGGACATGCCATCCTCAAAGCGGGCAACTCGACGCCTATCGGCCGCTTCCGCGGACTTTGCAGCTCCCGCGAGCCGGGTGGTGATCGAGTTTGATGGCAGCGGGAAATACACCGACTACAAACCCACTGACGAGGTGTTGCTCGCCGAGCGTCGCCGAGGGAACGCGCTGGTAGAAGCGGGCTGGGTGGTCCTAAGGCTGGAATGGAAGCTCTTGGCAAGCCCTGCGGAAATGCGGCGACGGCTGCTGGCCACAATGGACCAGGCCCGGGTTCTGCCTCCCGGCGCTGACAACCAAAAGCGGCCCTGGCCCGCCTGAGCGGTGCTGGGCAGCACCGTCCGTGCGGGCCAGGGCCGCTCGTAATGGAGTTGTGAGGCAGGAGCCTATAGGTTCCCGGTGGCGATGTTGAGCATGCGGCGCAGCGGCTCGGCGGCGCCCCAGAGCAGCTGGTCGCCCACGGTGAACGCGCTGATGTACTCCGGACCCATTTCCATCTTGCGGATCCGGCCGACCGGGATATCCAGCGTGCCGGACGCTGCTACCGGGGTCAGCCCGCCCATGGAGGCTTCCTTGGTGTTGGGGATGACCTTCGCCCACTCGTTGTCATCGGCCAGGAGCTTCTCGATCTCGGTCACGGACAGGTCCTCGCGGAGCTTCAGTGTCAGCGCCTGGGAGTGGGAGCGCATGGCGCCGATCCGGATGCACAGGCCGTCCATGATGATGCGGTTTTCGTCCGAGGTGCCCAGGATCTTGTTGGTCTCCACCCCGGCCTTCCACTCTTCCTTGGACTGGCCGTTGCCCAGGTCCGAGTCGATCCAGGGGATCAGGGAACCGGCCAGCGGCACGCCAAACTGGGTGGCGTCGATGTCGGTGCGCTGGTGGGCGAGGACCTTGCGGTCGATTTCGAGGATGGCCGACGCCGGGTCGTCCAGTTCCGAGCTGACCTCGGCGTTGAGCGTGCCGAATTGGCTGAGCAGCTCGCGCATGTGCCGCGCGCCGCCGCCGGAGGCAGCCTGGTACGTCATGGACGTGCCCCACTCGACGAGGCCGTTTTTGAACAGCCCGCCCAGGCCCATCAGCATGCAGGACACGGTGCAGTTGCCGCCGATGTAGTCCTTGGTGCCGTTGACCAGGCCCTTGTCGATGACGTCGCGGTTGATCGGGTCCAGCACGATGATCGAGTCGTCGTTCATGCGCAGGGTGGAGGCCGCGTCGATCCAGAGGCCGTCCCAGCCGCGGCCGCGCAGCTCGGTGTGCACACGCTTGGTGTAGTCCCCGCCCTGGGCGGTCACAATAA
Organism: Arthrobacter sp. UYEF21; assembly: GCF_040546085.1. Lineage (NCBI taxonomy): Bacteria > Bacillati > Actinomycetota > Actinomycetes > Micrococcales > Micrococcaceae > Arthrobacter > Arthrobacter sp. UYEF21. Next base: position 301,768 of record NZ_JBEPNF010000002.1, on the reverse strand, counting down.
TGGGCAGCTTCGCCAGGGTGGCGACGTCGAACGCGTCTTCGAGCTGGCCGGCCGCGCCGGCGGCAGCACCGGCAAGAGTCGGGGCGGCACCTCCTGCGTTGGACGTGGAGAAGAACACCGGGTTGAGGTTGGCGAAGTCGCCCTCGTCTTGCATGCGCTGCATCAGGACGGAGCCGACCATGCCGCGCCATCCGACCAGGCCGACGGAGGGGGTAGCTGCTGTAGTCATTCGTACAGTTTAGACGTCGTAACCGGCAGGGCGCAGCCGGTTACGTCACTAGTCTCGGTGGTTCCCTTCACCCGGGAACGGACGCGTGCTGTCCGGGAAATTCCCGCGGGGGATTACGATCGCTGAAGGGTTTGCCTCGAACCAATTACGGGCCATGTCATCGGTCAGCGCGAACCGGGGTTTGGGCAGCCCGCGGAGGCGCCGCGACTTTGACGCCCGCCGCTCCCGCCCCACGTTACTGACCCCCGGGATCAGCTCGACGGCGGCCCAGGCGCCGCCGACAACCATGCAGGCGACACCAACGGGGGACGGGAAGAAGGAGCCGACGCCGGGGGCAGTTTCAGCCCTGACCGCATAGCGTCGCCGGTCTCACCACTGATGGCCGCGTTGACGGTGTCCAGACCATCAAGGCCCACGCTTAGTCCGCCAAGGACGTGCCCTGTTGAAGTTCGGGCCGAACTTTGCCGACGGGCCGAGATCGACGGCCCCAGCGCCGCGGGCAAGTTGGGTGAAATCGCCGAATTTGGCGCTGAGAAGATCATAGGTCCCGGAAAATGCGCGGCGGAGAGTGTCAGACCGGGCCGCGGCCTCCCACAAGTCCTTGTCTACGGCCCGGCGCAATGCCGCAAGCTGGTCCCCGGACCGCCACAAGTCCGAGACGTCGTCGCCGTGCCGGGCGACGAAGTGGGAGATATCCCGGAGCCCGAGGGGGACGCCTTTCAGGCCGAGGATACCGCTGTACGCGTCCCAGCCGCTGGGGAACGGTGAATTCGCACCGGAGATCCGTTCGGGGCCCAACGGGCTCGAAACAGACGTGAGGGCACCTGCCGGGACACCCGCCGAGACGCTCCGACCGGAACTGCCCGCCCCTCCGCCCTTGCTGGCCTTCTCCTGCTCGTTGGCGTTCTCCAGCAGCTTTTTGGACTCCTGCCTGAGCTCTAAGGCAGCACGTTGGAGCAGCGCCCTGTGGTTGGCGTTCCAGTCGGCACGGAAGGAAGCAGCGTCCTGGCCCGTCCATGGAGGGGTGCTGTTGATCTGGTTGCTTAGCTACGCCAACTGCTGAAGCAGTGCGTCGGATGCCCGGCCGAACTGCTGCGCCAGCGTCCGAAGGGCCGCGACGTCGGCGTCCCACATGTTTCCTGACACGACGTACCTTCCCCCAAAAGTCCAGCAGCGGGATTCTATGCTGCCTGCACAACGCTAATAGCGGCGCGGCCGGGCTGCGATGGGGTGTACTCCCCATTGGTCCCTGCTGCCAGCCGGCCGGCCCCAGATGAACGTGTCAGCGCCGGTTACTTTCCTCGAGCACGGCAGCCTTGCGGGCGCGCAGCGCGAAGAAGGCGCCAAACGCGAAAGCCTGCGTCACGATCACCAGCACGATGGCTCCGGCGATCTTGTTGCCGCCCAGGATCATGGTCAGCCCAACAATCGCAGAAAGCAGCGCGAGCAGCGGCAAGAGCATATAGCCCAGCACAAACAATGTTTCCGGTTTCTTCAACATCTCAGCCCTGCGTCCTAACCCATTTGGTAAACCTGTACCGCGTTCCGTTGGCTGCCGTTAGCCACCCGTCCGGGGGGACTGACGCGGCCGCCTCCCACGTCTCATCGAGCTCGGGAGCAAACGTGTCGCCGTCGGCCTCAACATCGATAGTGGTGACCACGGCGACGTTGGCAATTTCGGTGGACTGGCGGAAGACTTCGCCCCCGCCCAGGATCCACACCGTCTCGCCGCCGTCAACGAACTGCGACTCAAGGAGCGCATCGTCCAGTGAGGGAACCACGACGGCGTCCTCCGCCTCAGGTGATTCGCCCCAGGTCTTCTGCCGGGTGATCACGATATTCGTCCGGCCGGGCAGCGGACGGTACTTTTCCGGGAAGGACAGCCAAGTTTTTCGACCCATAATGACCGGGTGGCCCGTGGTGAGTCGGGTGAAGTGCTTCATGTCTTCGGGCAGGTTCCACGGCATGTCGCCGTCCTTGCCGATCACACCGCCGGAGGTCTGCGCCCACACCAGGCCGACGCCGGTAACGGAGCCAGCGAGTTCGTCCGTGAAGGACTGGGGATCTGCTGTGTTTTCGGTGCTCATACGGCGATCGGAGCCTTAATGGTGGGGTGGTGCTGGTAGCCCACCACTTCGAAGTCTTCCAGCGTGTAGTCGAAGATCGAGGCCGGCTTCCGGGTGATCTTCAGCTGGGGGTATTCGTATGCTTCGCGGTCCAACTGCTTGAGGACCTGGTCCATGTGGTTCTCGTAGATGTGCACATCGCCGCCGGTCCAGACAAACTCACCCAATTCCAGCCCAACCTGCTGCGCAATCATGCAGGTCAGCAGGGCATAGGAGGCAATGTTGAATGGCACGCCCAGGAACATGTCGGCGGACCGCTGGTACAGCTGGCAGGACAGTTTGCCGTCCGCCACATAGAACTGGAAGAACGCGTGGCACGGGGGCAGCGCCATGTCCTTGAGCTCGGAAACGTTCCAAGCGGACACGATATGCCGGCGCGAATCCGGGTTGGATTTGAGATTCTCCACCAATTCGGCGATCTGGTCTATGTGCCCGCCGTCAGGGGTGGGCCAGCTGCGCCACTGGACGCCGTAGACGGGCCCGAGCTCGCCCTCGGCATCGGCCCACTCATTCCAGATGGTCACGCCCTGGTCCTGCATCCACTTCGCGTTCGATTCGCCACGCAGGAACCACAGGAGTTCAACGGCAACGGACTTGAAATGAACCCGCTTCGTGGTGATCAGCGGGAAGCTTTTGGCCAGGTCGAAGCGGATCTGGCGGCCGAAAACGCTGGTGGTGCCGGTGCCCGTGCGGTCCGATTTGTGCGTGCCATGTGCCAGGACGTCACGCAGGAGGTCTTCATAAGGCGTTGGGATGCTCACCGCTAAAGTCTACCGGGACCGCACAACCACGTCCGCTCCCGGCGCTCGTTCGAGCGAGTTTCACTCCTCAGTTCAGCCTCGTCGCAGCTTCCCGCGGACCAGGTCGAGCAACAGCTGATCGTTAGCCGTGCGTCGCGGCCCGCATTGACCAAAAGGTCGATGGCGGCAGTCACCGCTTCCGGCACGCGCCCGGCCACCTCAGTCGTCAAAAGGCTTGAACTGTTCCACCGCCACGATGCGTTGCTTGTGGTTGACGGCCACGTGGCATACCACCAGTTCTCCGGGCGACAGGTAGGGGTCTGAATTCGGCAGAAGCGCTCGCAGCCGGCCCGGCATCTGTTTGCCCAACTGGGCCAGCAGGGTGGGCAAAGCGGGCCGGTGTGTGCAGATGGCCACGGGCTGCTGCTTGTCCAGAAGCGAGTCGATGACTGCCGCCGTCTTTTTTGGGGTGCGGGCATGGCGGTGTTCCGTCAGTGCGTCCACCAGTTTGACCTTCGCGCCGGAAGCCCTCAGATAGGGCGCCACCGTGGACACGCAGCGCCGCCAGGGGCTGGTGACCACGCGCGGCGGTTGCCAGACCTGCAACAGCCGGCCGACGGCCTGCGCCTGCCGGATTCCGGTGGCCGCCAGAGGCCGCTCACCTTCGGCTTTGGACCAGGATGAGCGTGGCTTGGCCTTGGCGTGCCGCACCACTATCAGCGGCCAGGTGTCCAAATGGTCGTTTTTGTAGGCGGCCTGCAGATGCTGCAAGGGGACGACGTCGGACGGATTGGTCAGCAGCCCGGCGGCGGTTTCGGGGTCGCACCACACCACACGGTCCACCTCCTTGCCGTCAGGAACGAGCCGCGCGCCGTTGACTTTCACCGCCCAATAGTGGACCACCTTGAGGCCCGAGGCCACGTGGTAGTGGATGGGAGGCAGAGGGATGCCCAAGGGCGCGGAAAGCCCGATCTCCTCGCGCACCTCACGTGCGGCGCATTCTGGAAGGGTCTCGCCGGCGTCGATCTTGCCCTTGGGCCAGGACCAATCGTCGTACCTGGGCCGGTGGATCAGGAGGACCTCAAGGCCCTCGGAGTTGCTTCGCCACGGGATGGCGCCGGCCGCGACTACCGCGACGGCTTCCCCGGGATGGTCAGTCTGGTCTGCTACGAGGATGTCGCTCGACAACGCGGGCCCTACCGCCGGCTCAAGCTGCGCTGGCGGTCGCGCGATGCCAGCAGCCAGGACTGGATGTCGTCGAGGGGCGTACCGTCCTCGGAAATGTGGTGGCGGTTCCACATGCCGTCGTTGTCCAGGTGCCAGCTGGCCGTCTCCGGGTCCATGTAGCGGCGCAGCAAATCTAGGACGTAGGTGATGTCTTCCTGATTCGACAGCTGGACCAGCGCCTCCACCCTGCGGTCCAGATTGCGGTGCATCATGTCGGCCGAGCCGATGTAGACCACCGGCCCCCCGCCGTTGGCAAAGGCGAACACGCGGGAGTGTTCCAGGAAGCGGCCCAGTACCGAACGCACAGTGATGTTTTCGCTGAGGCCGGGGACACCGGGACGCAGGGAGCAGATGCCGCGCACAATGACGTCCACCATCACGCCGGCCTGGGAGGCGCGGTAGAGGGAGTCGATGATGGCCTCATCCACCATGGAGTTCACCTTGATCTGCACGCGTGCGGCCCGACCGGCACGCGCGTTGCGGATTTCGGTCTCGATCCGGTCAATAAGCCCGGAGCGGACGGAGCGGGGAGCCACCAGCAGGCGCTTGAACGTGGATTTGGGCGCGTAGCCGGAGAGTTGGTTGAACAGCTTGGAAAGGTCCTCGCCCACCTGCTCGTTGGCTGTGAGAAGGCCAAGGTCCTCGTAATAGCGGGCTGTGCGGGGGTGGTAGTTGCCGGTGCCGATGTGGCAGTAGCGGCGCAGCCCGTCCACTTCCTGGCGGACCACCAGCGACAGCTTGCAATGGGTCTTCAGACCCACGATGCCGTAGACCACGTGGACGCCGGCCTGTTCGAGCTTGCGGGCCCAGGAAATGTTGGCCTGCTCATCGAACCGGGCCTTGATCTCCACCAGAGCCAGCACCTGCTTGCCCGCCTCGGCCGCATCGATCAGGGCGTCAACAATGGGGGAGTCGCCCGAGGTCCGGTACAGGGTCTGCTTGATTGCCTGGACCTTGGGGTCCGCCGCCGCCTGTTCCAGGAACGCCTGCACGGAGGTGGAGAAGGAGTCGTACGGGTGGTGGAGCAGGATGTCGCGGCGTCGCATGGCCGAGAAAACGTTGGCAGCCTTGGACGTCTCGGACTCGTTGAGGAACCGTGACGTGTGGGGCATGTGCTTCGGGTAGTGCAGGTCCGCGCGGTCAATGCCGGCAATGACGGACAGCCCGCGGAGGTCGAGCGGAGCCGGAAGCGAGTAGACCTCCGACTCTTCCACGCCCAGTTCGCGGATCAGCAGCGCGCGAATGTTCGGGTTGATGTCGTTGGTGACCTCGAGTCGGACGGGCGGGCCAAAACGGCGGCGCAGGAGTTCCTTCTCCAGCGCCTGCAGGAGGTTCTCGGCGTCGTCCTCTTCCACCTCCAGGTCCTCGTTGCGGGTGACACGGAAGATGTGGTGCTCCAGGACTTCCATCCCGGCGAAGAGCTTGTCCAGGTGGACGGCGATGACCTCTTCCAAGGCGATAAAGCGTGCCACGCGTCCGGCCACGGCACCGGCGCGCGGACCGTCGATGGAAATCAGGCGGGGAAGCTGGTCCGGAACCTTGAGGCGGGCGAAGAGTTCCTTGTCGCTGACGGGGTTGCGCACCACGACGGCGAGATTCAGTGAGAGTCCCGAGATATACGGGAACGGGTGCGCCGGGTCCACAGCAAGCGGCGTCAGGATGGGGAAGACCTTTTCGGCGAACATCGTGCTGAGGTGCTGCTTGGCGGTGTCGTCCAGTTCGTCCCAATGCATCAGGTGGATGTGCTCGTAGGCCAGTGCGGGCCGGATCTGCTCCGCGTAGACCTGGGCGTGGCGCTGCTGGAGGCGGTGGGCTTCGTCGCCGATTTCTTCGAGCACCTCTACCGGGCTGGACCCGGCGGGGGAGGGCACAGCGAGGCCGGTGGCGATGCGCCGTTTCAGGCCGGCAACACGGACCATGAAGAACTCGTCCAGGTTGGACGCAAAAATGGACAGGAAGGCGACGCGTTCCAGCAGGTGGAGGTTGGGATCCTCGGCCAACTCCAGCACCCGGGAGTTGAAAGCGAGCCAGCTGAGCTCGCGGTCCAGGAACCGGTCGGGACGGATGTCACCTTCGGGCACCGGGTTGGGGGCAAACTCAGGGATGTCGATCCGGTCCTGCGTGGCGCGCGAGGCAGGCACCTCGGATGAACCGAAGCGGGCCCGCGCCGGCACTGAAGCGGCCTCGGACGTGACTGTTCCCGCGGGTTCCGGTTTCATGGTGTCTCCTCTTGCCTGGCGCTTGCTGCTGGCCCAGGGCCGGCGCGGTTCTCTACCAACCTTACAATCAAAGCCGGTCCAGAGGCCTTGGAATTAGGACCAACAGCCGCCAAATGTAAGGCGAGTGGCTAACTCACCGGAGGGCTCCTAGGCCGTAATCACGGGCCCGTACATCACATCCATATCCCAGCGGGTGAACCCCAGTCCGCGGTAGAGGGATACTGCCGGGGCGTTGTCCGCATCCGTGTAGAGCATGACGGCCTGGAGCCCCAGGCCCTGCAGATACCTGATTCCGGCAACGGTGAGAGCCTTGCCCAGACCCATGCCCTGCGCGGCCGGCGTCACGCCCACCGCGTAGACCTCACCGATCGCCGGGTGAGACCCATGCCGCGGGTGGACCTTGGTCCAATGGAAACCCAACAGCTGACCCGCTGTGTCCTCGGCCAGCAAAAAACCGGCGGGATCAAACCAGTCCTCAGCCATCCGGGCGTCCAGGTCCGCCCGGGTCAGGGAGCCCTGCTCAGGATGGTGCGCGAAGGCGGCGCGGTTCGCTGCAAGCCAGCCGTCTTCATCCTTGCCTGGTGCAAAGGCGCGGAGCGTGACTCCGTCCGGAAGGTCGACGTCGGGCAGTTCAGCCGTGGCGGTCGTCAGCCTCATCTTCCAAAGCTCGCGCACCGGGCCGTAGCCGTAGCGGGCGGCGAGGTCCGCGGCCGCCTCATGGTTGCCGTGGGACCAGGCCTTCAGGCCGTCCAAACCCCGCCCTGACTGCAGTGCACCCACAAGGCGGTCTGCCACGCCCTGGTTGCGGTAGCTGGGGTGGACGGCGATTTCCAGTACGCCGTCGCCGTCGCCCTCCTCCACCACTAAGGCGACTCCGGCGAGGTCCTGGCCGGAGGAGGGGTCTGAATCTTCGTCCGGGGCGTAGAGGGCAAGGGTCAGGAGCGAGTGTTCGGCTGCATCGCCGGCGCGGAGCGTCACCACTGTCTGCTCGGACAGGGACGGGTTTCCGTCGGATTCCTCGGCGGCTGCCAGGAGCCCCAGGCAATCCTTCAGCAGTTGGTCATCCACCCCGCCGTGGACAACGAGGACGGGCCATTTTTCCGGGTGCGCAGGACTCATGAGGCTAGGCTATACGCCCGGGCCGGAACGTGCCCCCGGATTTGATGTGTACCCGGCGGTTACGTATAGTCAGTAACTCACCGGCAAGAGACCGCCGGGCGAGGGGGATCCACCAGTGGGGTGGCCTCGATACGTTCGACCCGTATGTCCTCCACCAACAACGTTTCCACAAAGCAGCAGCCCCGGACCACAGGCCCGGGGCTGCTGCTTTGGAATTTCGACGCCGGCTGTCAGGCTTCCGTCAGCTCGTCTTCCTGCTGCCGCACCAGGGTGAGGCGGTAGCCGACGTTGCGGACGGTGCTGATCAGGTTCTCGTGGTCGGCACCGAGTTTGGCGCGTAGTCGGCGGACGTGGACATCCACAGTGCGCGTGCCGCCGTAGTAGTCATAGCCCCACACCTCGGTGAGCAGCTGCTGGCGGGTGAAAACGCGGCCGGGGTGCTGCGCCAGGTACTTGAGGAGTTCAAATTCCTTGAACGTCAGGTTCAGGGGTGCGCCGTTGACGCGGGCGGTGTAGCTGGCCTCATCGATAACCACGCCGGCGGCCCGGATCTCCGTGGGGGCGTCTTCCTTTTCGGGAACGGCCCGCGCCACCGATAACCTGATGCGCGCTTCCACTTCGGCGGGGCCGGCCGAATCGAGGACGATGTCGTCCACGGCCCAGGCCGAGGAAACTGCCGCCATGCCGCCTTCAGTGAGGATGAGCATCAGCGGGGCGCTTAAGCCGGTCGCCTTCAGCAGTTGGGTCAGGGAGCGGGCGCCCACCAGGTCCTTGCGGGCGTCCAGGAGCACGATGTCGCATGGATCGGTCTCCAGTAGGGCGGTGGGCTCAGCGGCGAGGATGTGCACACGATGGTTCAGTAATTCGAGGGCAGGCAGGATGTCCACCGATGAACCAGTGCTGTTCGTCAATAGCAGGATGTGCGACATTGTTCCTCCAAGGGGCGTCCGCGCATCTTCGGGCGACTGAACCGGGTTTTCACCGGCCGGTACCAGCTCACTGCTCAGGCCTGGGCCGGCTAAAGATCTATCCGGCCGGCAACCGTTGCAGGAAGCGTAGCTGAACTTTGAGTATACCGAACGGCCCTCCATCCAACAGGGATTCCGCCTGCGGAGACGTTCGATTTACGACATATCCAGGCGACATAGGGCAGGATTGAGCCACGGGGCAGAATGCCCTGACGCGGAGGGCGGAGCCGCCGGGTCCACAGCCAGATTGGGAATGCAGCGAATTGAGTGCAGAGCAGAACCGGCGAACCGAAACCGGCAGGCCCCGTGCGGGCGCGGATATGCGGACCCCGCCGCGAGCACTGGGCTCGTGGGTCATTGGACTTATTGGCATTGCAGGGCTCGTGGCAATCATCGCCGGCGTGCATGTCTCGCGTGAGGCACTCGTCGGCGTCGCAATCGCCAATGCCGTGGGGGTGGGCATTGGCTGGCCCCATTTCCTCCGCATCCCTGCGAAGAAGACCCTTGCCGCCGTCATAGCGCTGCCCGGCGTCGGGTCCGCGCTCGGTGCCGGGCTTCTGCCGGCTCCCGGCCTCCTGGACTGGACACCGGCCTTTATGGCGCTGGGAATGATGGCCGTCTTTGTGGTGCAGCTCATCCGCGGCACCGGCCAGGCCAAGCGGCTCGAATCCACCTTGGGCTGCTGCGCCGGCGTGCTCCTCTCCTGCCTGGGCGCAGGCTGGATTGCCGGCGCCCGCTTTAATGGTGTCCGCGAAATGATGCTGGTGGCGGCCATCAGCGCCGCCGTGGCACTGCTCGCCGGCCTGATCCGGTGGCCGGACCGGGTTGTGGCTCCGCTGGGTATCGCCTTGGCAGGCCTGGCCGGGCCACTCGCCGGCCTGGTCCTGTCAGACCTTGCCGTGCCGCCCGCAGCCATCTGCGGCGTGGTGGTCGGGGCTGTCCTGGTCAGCTTCCGGCGGCTCGTCACACTCCGCGGTGGTCCGCTGGATTTCGCTGCGGCCCTTAGCATGGGTCTGGCACCTGTGTCCGCTGTGGGCTCCCTTGCCTACTTCATCGACAAACTACTCATCTACTAAAGGATAGGATGGCATCATGTCCGTACTTGCATTTGAAATCTTCTTCCTTGTCCTGCTCGGCATCGCCAGCCTGTCCATGGCCTGGTTCGCCGGCTTTGTGGTTTACCGCCTCTTCAAAGGCCAGAAGTAAACCTGTTCCGGAGCTAGCCTTTTCCTGAGGTAATTGTTGTGCCGATTGAGATTCCCACAGACCTGACACCGGAACTTGTTCCGCTTTCCTGGCTCATTGGTGAGTGGGAAGGGAACGGCCGTCTTGGCAGCGGTGACGAGGATTCGGAACACTTCGTCCAGCACGTTTCCTTCACGCACAACGGGCTGCCCTACCTGCAGTACCGTGCGGAGACCTGGTTAACGGCCGACGACGGCACTCGCCTGCGGCCGCTGACCGTTGAGGCCGGTTTCTGGGCGCTGGAGCGCAAACAGCTTGACGCCGACGGCGGTCCGGGCCTGGTTCCGGCGGATATCGTACCGGCACTTAAGAGCGCCGAGGAAGTCGAAGCCCTGCGCAACAAGGACGGCGGTTTCGATATCTCGGTTTCCATCGCCCACCCGGGCGGGATCTCTGAGCTGTACTACGGTCAGATCAAGGGCCCTCAGATCCAGCTCACCACGGATATGGTGATGCGGGGCAGTCATTCGAAGGATTATAGCGCCGCCACCCGGATCTTCGGCCTGGTGGACGGGAACCTGCTGTGGCGCTGGGACGTTGCCACAGGTGGCACGGGGCAGCCCGGTTCGGGGCTGGAAGCGCACGCCTCGGCCTTCCTGAAAAAAGTCTCCTGATCCGGCACAGCGTCGCAGGCCGTCAGTAGACTTAGTTTCCACACTTCACCGTCCTTACAGGGGAACCCGTACGAGTGAACCAGGGAGCATCATGGCAGCACAACAGAACTCCACGGACTACAGCGATCTGAAGGCTTTGTTCTTCAATGGGACGCTGAAACGCTCACCCGAGACCAGCAACACAGAGGGCCTGATACAGGTCAGCCGCCTCATCATGGAAAAACAGGGCGTCAGCACGCGTGTGATCAGGACGGTCGATCACGACATCGCCAGCGGTGTGTATCCGGACATGACCGAGCACGGCTGGCCAACCGATGAGTGGCCGGACCTGTACCCCGCAGTTGAAGAGGCCGACATTGTGGTGGTGGGCGGCCCCATCTGGTTGGGCGACAACTCCTCCCAGACCAAGAAGCTGATTGAACGGCTCTATGCCCATTCGGGGGAACTGAACAGCAAGGGCCAATGGGTGTTCTACCCGAAAGTGGGCGGCTGCCTGATCACCGGCAACGAAGACGGCATCAAACACTGTTCCATGAACGTGCTGTATAGCTTGCAGCACATCGGTTTCACCATCCCGCCGCAGTCCGACGCCGGATGGATCGGACCCGTAGGCCCCGGGCCTAGCTACCTGGACGAAGGCTCCGGCGGCCCCGAGTCCGACTTCACCAACCGCAACACCACCTTTATGACCTGGAACCTGTTGCATTTCGCCAGGATGCTCAAGGATGCCGGCGGGATTCCTGCCTATGGCAACCTTCCGGAAGAATGGAAAGCCGGTACCCGCTTCGATTTTGAAAATCCGGAATACCGCTAGCCGCCGACGGTGGTTGAGCCTCCCGAAACCGGAATACCCACCAACCCAAGGACGTTGCCCCCAGTATGACTACCCCCAGCCCACTCCTGTCGCGCCCTGGCGCCGTCGAGGCCGCCGGTGCGGACGCCGGCGTCGCATCCCACTACGGTGAGCCCCTGCGCGAGCAGCGCGCGCTCGCGGCCGGTACCGCCGTCGTCGACCTTTCCCACCGCGGCGTGGTAACCGTCAGCGGTCCGGACCGGCTGACCTGGCTGAACACGCTGTCCTCACAGCAGGTGACCGGCCTGCAGCCGGGGGATTCCAGCGAACTGCTCCTGCTGAGCATCCAGGGCCGGATCGAATTTGACGCCCGGGTAGTGGACGACGGCGGGACCACCTGGCTGATCGTGGAGGCCGCCGAGGCGGGGCCCTTGGCTGAGTGGCTGAACAAAATGAAGTTCATGCTCCGCGTTGAAATCAACGACGTCTCCGGCGACTGGGCAGTGCTCGGCTCCACCAAAGACGTGGCGGAGTGGTCCGGCCTGCTGGCCTGGCGTGATCCCTGGCCCCATGTTGGCGCAGGCGGTTACTCGTATTCCGTCGTGGCGGAGGCTGAGCACCCCGGGCTGGACCGGCCGTGGATCGAGTATCTGGTACCGGCCGCCGAGCTGGCGCAGACCGTCGGGGACCGGCCGCTCGCCGGCATGCTGGCCGCCGAAGCCCTCCGCGTCGCTGCCTGGCGCCCGCGGCTCGGCGCGGAAACTGACGACAAAACCATTCCGCACGAACTGGACCTCCTCCGCACCGCCGTGCACCTGGCCAAGGGCTGCTACAAGGGCCAGGAAACCATCGCACGGGTGCACAACCTGGGCCATCCGCCGCGGCGCCTGGTGTTCCTGCAGCTCGACGGATCGCAGCACACCATGCCTGCACCGGGCAGCCTGGTCATGCTCGGCGGGCGAAAGGTCGGGACGGTAACCTCCGTGGCCCAGCACTACGAGATGGGTCCTGTTGCCCTGGCTGTCATCAAGCGCTCCGTGGCGCCGGATGAAGTACTGACGGTGCTGGACGGTGAGGAGCCCTACATCGCAGCCCAGGAAGTGATTGTTGCTCCCGACGCCGGCCAGGTCGTGGGGCGCCAGACTGGATTCTTGAAGGGGACCCGCTCATGACCGACCACGCCGCACCCGGCCCCGCCGCAGCAGGCTCCCAGACACCCGACGATGAAGCCGTGGCCCTGGCACACAAGCTATTCCAGGCCGCCCGTGAGGGAGACACCGGGCTCCTGAGCGTGTACCTCGAAGCCGGAGCACCGGCAACTATGACCAACTCGGCCGGTGACTCCCTGCTGATGCTGGCGGCCTACCATGGCCACGCGGAGACTGTGCAGTTGATCCTGCGACATGGAGCCGGGGCCGACACAGCCAACGACCGCGGCCAGACGCCGCTGGCCGGTGCCGCCTTCAAGGGGTACACCGATGTTGCCCGGCTGCTCCTGGACGCCGGTGCGGATCCCGACGCCGGCACGCCCTCCGCCCGGGACGCCGCAAAGATGTTCGCCCGGACTGAAATCCTCGAACTGATAGGAAACTGACCCGTGGAAAATGTAGCCCGGCCGTGGCCAGCCCTGTGGTCACTGGTCATCGGATTTTTTATGATCCTGATCGACACCACGATTGTCTCCGTGGCAAACCCCCGCATCATGGAGGGACTCAACGCTGACATCAACGCCGTCATCTGGGTGACCAGTGCGTACCTGCTGGCCTACGCCGTGCCGCTGCTGGTCACGGGCCGGCTGGGTGACCGCTTTGGGCCCAAAAACCTTTATCTGATTGGCCTGGTGGTTTTCACCCTCGCGTCCCTGTGGTGCGGGCTGGCCGGCGATATCCAGACGTTGATCACGGCCCGGATCCTGCAGGGACTGGGCGCAGCCATCATGACCCCGCAGACCATGGCGGTGATCACCAGAATTTTCCCGCCTGACCGCAGGGGCGCAGCCATGGGACTGTGGGGTGCGACGGCCGGAGTCGCCACCCTGGTGGGACCAATTCTGGGTGGAGTCCTGGTGGACAGCCTGGGCTGGGAATGGATCTTCTTTATCAATGTGCCGGTGGGAATTGTGGGCTTCATCCTCGCCTGGCGCCTTGTGCCGTCCCTCGCCACGCACCCCCATAAGTTCGACCTTCCGGGTGTGCTGCTCAGCGCCGTCGGGCTCTTCCTCCTGGTGTTCGGCATCCAGGAAGGTGAGACGTACAACTGGGGGACCATCGCCGGCCCCATCAGCGTCTGGGGCCTGATCATCGCAGGACTCGTGGTGCTCGCCGGCTTCATCGTTTGGCAGCGGCTAAACAAGGGCGAGCCGCTGCTGCCGCTGGACCTGTTCCGGGACCGCAACTTTTCCCTGGCAAACATCGGGATCACCACCGTTGGCTTCGCCATCACGGCCTTCGCGCTGCCGCTCATCTTCTACTACCAGCTGGTCCGCGGCCTGACGCCCACCCAATCGGCGCTGATGATGGTTCCCATGGCGGTGATCTCCGGGGGACTGGCGCCCGTGGTGGGCAAAATCATCGACCGCGTCAACCCCAAATACATCACCGCCGGTGGTCTGGTACTGATGGCAGTAGCCCTGGCCTGGAATTCGGCCCTGATGCACCCTGATACCCCCATCCTGATGTTCCTGCTGCCCAGCGCCGTTCTGGGCTTCGCCAACGCAGGGATCTGGGCGCCTTTAAGCTCGACGGCGACGCGCAACCTGCCACCGCGGCAGGCCGGCGCCGGGTCGGGGGTCTACAACACGACCCGCCAGATCGGAGCCGTCCTGGGAAGCGCGGCCATCGCGGTGCTGATCCAGGCGCGCCTCGCCGCAGAGCTGCCGGCGGGGGGCAGCGGCGGGGGGGCCAAGGAATTCTCGGGTCGGCTGCCGGATGCCCTCCACGAGGGCTTCTCGACGGCGATGGGCCAGTCCATTCTGCTGCCAGCCGCCGTCATCCTGGTTGGTGCGGCCGTGGCACTGTTCTTCGCCAAGCCGAAAGAGGTGCCGGGATGGGGCGGCCAGCCCGCTTCTTCGGATACCTCTGCAGAAGGCGCGAGCCGGGCAAGCTGAGCCCGGCAGGGCAGGGCACCGTCAGCCCAGCTGCGCGCTGGTTTGGATGCCGCCGGTGGTCAGGCCCAGCTGCCGCGCCAGGGCAACCGCCCCGGTATTGCTGACCTCTGCCCGCCACTGGACGGTCAGCCCGGCAGCAAGTGCTTCATGGGCGGCGATCGACGCCGCCAGCGAGCCCAGCCCGCGCCGGCGCCACTCAGGATCCACCAAGACTCCGAGATGGCCCAGCAGACCTTCCCATTCCGTGTAGGCACCGCACGCCACCGGGACCCGCCGGCCGTCGACGTCGTGAACGATGGTGTAGCGGTATTCGAGCTCGGACAGCCCCACTTCGTTGACGTCGTCGGGTGGGCAAAGACCTTCCAGCTCGATCGCCTCAGGGTTGCCGTGGGAGACGGTGAGCTCCTCGGACGGCTGGCGGAGCGGCAGATCGTCGGCAAAGAACAGGGCGGCAGCACCCAGGCCGTGGCCGCCGTGCGACCGGGTCAGGGTCAGGAGGGTCACGTGCTGGGCCAGCTCGTCGTCGGGGATTCCCACGGCGGCGTCAATCACCCACTGCGGACCCACCAAGGCTGAGCTGCCGAAAAGCCTGACGAATTCCACTGTCTTAGCCGCTTCGTCGGCCCTGACCACCCGCTCGCCGGAGGTCAGGGCTGCAGCGAAAGCGCCGTCGTCGAGCCCCAAATGCCGGGCCCAAGCGAGCTGGATAATGGCAGCGGAACCTGGCTCAAGAGTCATATCCCCAGCCTAGGTGGCGTGCGCGGCTCAGCCGAACAGGACGGCCGCTTCGTCGTAGCGCTTCTGCGGCACCGTCTTCAGCTGGCCCAGGGCTTTCTCAAAGCCGACGTGCTCGATGTCGGTGCCCTTGAGCGCCACCATGGTGCCCCAATAGCCCTCCACCACTGAGTCGATGGCCGCCATGCCCAGGCGCGTCGCCAGGACGCGGTCGAACGCGGACGGAACGCCGCCGCGCTGGATGTGGCCCAGGATGGTGGCACGTGTCTCGATGCCGGTGCGGGCCTCAATCTCCGGGGCGAGTTGATCCGCGATGCCGCCCAGGCGGGGCCGGCCGAAGGTGTCCAGGCCGCGCTCGGAGTGGGGGGATTCCATGTGGTCCGGAACGAAGCCCTCGGCCACAACAACCAGCGGCGCGCGGCCACGGTCATGGGCTTCCTGGACCCATTCGGTGATCTGTTCGATGCTGACTTTCTGCTCCGGGATCAGGATGGCGTGGGCGCCGGCGGCCATGCCGGCGTGCAGGGCAATCCAGCCCACGTGGCGGCCCATGACTTCGGCGATCATGCAGCGGTGGTGGGACTCTCCCGTGGTCCGGAGGCGGTCGATGGCCTCGGTGGCGATCTGGACTGCGGTATCGAATCCGAAGGTGTAGTCGGTGGCGTCGAGGTCGTTGTCCACGGTCTTGGGGACGCCCACGATCTTGAGGCCGGCGTCCGTGAGGCGCTTCGCGGCAGCCAGGGTGCCTTCGCCGCCGATCGCGATGATGGCGTCGATGCCCAGGCGATGCATGTGGGCCTTGATGACCTCAGGTCCGCCGCCGTTTTCGAAGGGGTTGGTGCGGGAGGTGCCCAGGATGGTGCCGCCCTGCTTGGCGATGCCACGGACCATGGTGCGGGGGATATCGATGATGTCGCCTTCAACGACACCGCGCCAGCCGTCCAGGAAGCCGACGAATTCATGGCCGTGGATGGCGATACCTTTGAGGACGGCGCCGCGGATGACGGCGTTCAGTCCCGGGCAGTCGCCACCACTGGTAAGAATTCCGATTTTCATGTCTCTGCTCAATCCTGCTGCTAAGGGGGTACGGGCAGAGCGCCACGCTGAGCTCACCTAGATTGTAGTCGGCGGTGTGCGTTACGACACAAACCGGTTACAAAAGACCCCCGTCCCAGAGAGGGAATCTCTCCGGAACAGGGGCTCGAGGCCTTGTTTGCTGGGTGGTCAGCGGATGGAACGGCGGTCCAGGAAGTTCTGCAACGGGATGGAGTTCCCCTGGTCAGGAAGGACCAGCCAGGCCGCGAGGTAGAAGACGACTGCGGGACCGGGGAGAAGGCAGAAGACCAGGAAGGCGATCCGGACGAACGCCGCATCCACGTTGAGCTTGGCTGCGATGCCGCCGCAGACGCCGCCCAGCCAGCGTTCCGGCCCGCGTTTCAGGCCGAAGCCCCTGACGATGCTGAAGAACTTGTCCATGGCTCAAGACTTCCTTGTTGTGGGTTCGTTGTCACGTTTCCGGGCCGACAGCAGGCCGCCCACCACCAGCGCCGCACCGGCCCCGATCATGAGCCCGATCAGGACATAGGTGCCGTTCAGGGTCACCACACCCAACTGCGCGACGATGATGAGTGCGGCCAGCGCCAGGACGATGAGGGCCCAGACGATGGTGCCTACACGGGCGGATTGCTGCGGCGGTGCGTCGGCTCCGGACTGGCCTGCCGCCGTCGTGCTTTCTGACGTGTCTGGATCCGATGCCGGATTTGAGCTGCCCATGTCAGTTTCCTTCCTCGATAGTGATGTTGCTGAAGGTGCCGTCGATCTCCACGATCAGGCTGGCTCCGGGCTTGTCGGTGTTGTAGCGGCTTTCCCGGGTGGTGATGCCGCTGCGGTTGCCGGCGCCGTCGTGGATGTTGCCCATGGTCATGTCGGCCTTGATTGCCACGGGGACGTTGTGCGGGAGGACCACCGTGACGTTGCTGGCCGTGACGCCCAGGGGAACCACGACGTCGGATGGCAGCGGGGCGGTGACGTTCATCCCGGTGAGGTCAAAGGTGCCGCGGCCGGCAGTGACATTGATGCCGTCCCGGGCTTGTTCAATGCTCGCGGGCGTCCAGTCGACTTCGGTGAAGCTGACCCTGTCGCCGTTGCCCACCACGCTGTAGATTCCGCCGGTGATCAGGGCCGCCACAGCGAAAAGGCTGAGGATTCCGGCCGTCTTGCCGCGGAGGCCTGCGATCAGGATGCCCAGGCCCACAACCGCTGCGCCGGCGGCCCACACAATCGCGTTGGCGGAATCGCCGAGGTTGATCACGTTGGCGGCGTCGAGGGCTTTCAGTCCACCGCCCACCAGGAGCGCCGCGCCGGCGGTGATTGCCACGGCGGGGGCGCCGGGTCCGGAGGGGCGGACGTGCGGTGCCGGCGCCGGGCCTTGGGGCGGCTGGTAGCCGTCGCCGTAGCCGCCGCCGTAGGTGTCACCGCCGGGGAACGCGCCGCCGGGGGGCGGAGTGGTGCCGGAAGGCGGCGTTGGTGTGTACGGAGGATTCCCCGCCGAGCCCGTATCAGTTGCAGCGTAGGGCGACGTGTACGGGGCGGTGGTGTACGGGGCTGTGGGATATGAGGCCGCGAAAGCGGCGTTGCCGCCGGCTCCGGCCGGAGGTGTGGCGTTCATGGGAGCTCCGTTCCGGACCTTGTTGCGTTGCGTCAGGTAGTAGATGAGGTAGATGGCGCCGCCCACCCAGAAGACGGTCCAGAGGAATCCGCCGAAGCCGTTGTGGCTCCAGCCCCAGAATCCGCCGCCCAGTCCGGTGAGGCCCACCACGGTGGTGATCAGCGCGCCGGTCATGCCGCTGGTCCACCGGCCGGCACCCGCCTCCTGGACGTGGATGCGGCCGTCGGGCTCGGGCAGGAGGGCCCAGGCGATGCCGTACAGCAGAACGCCCACTCCGGCAAAGAGGGTCAGCACGATGAAGATGCCGCGGACAATCAGCGGGTCGATGCCCATCCGGTGCGCGATGCCGCTGGCGACACCGCCTATCCACCGGTCGCGTCCGCGCTGGATGCCGTGGCTCCGGATCCAGGGGAAGAAATCCTTCGCCTGGCCAGGTGCCTGGGGGCCTGCGTAGTGGCCCGCCGCCGGGGGCGGCAGGAGGGGGTCGGTGGGCTGGCCTGGTCCGCGGGGTGGGAGAGGTTCCGTGGGCTGGCCGTCGTCGGGGATAGGGGTCTGGGAGTTCATACTTCGATCCTGCCGTCCCGGGCCGTGCGGCTCTACTGGGGAACACCCTGACTCGTCCCTGAGTTACCCCCGGTTCAGGCCGGAATCGGGTCCGGGGAACCCTGATCCGTGCTTGGATTGACCCATGACCACCGCCTTTACCCGCCCCCCGCTGGTCCGCAGCACCGACCGCGTCATCGCGGGCGTCTGCTCCGGACTCGCGGCGCATCTGGGCTGGCCGGTGAAAAACGTCAGGATCGGGATGGCGCTCGCAACCCTCGCCGGCGGTGCCGGTCTGGCGTTCTACGCGTGGCTGTGGATCATGGTCCCCACCGCGGACGAAAGTGCCCGGCGCCTGGCCCGGCGTCCGGCGTCGCCCATTGCACCGGCTGTTAGCATCGTGCCCCCGCCGGCAACGGCGTCGCAGTTTTCGGGGCAGCCTGCTGCGGGTGCACCGTGGGCAATGCCCGACGCCGGTGCTTCCGCCCCGGCCGCTGCCTATGCTCCGGGCGTTTCCGGGGCTCGAGTTCCGACCTCGGCAGGGTACGGTGCTGACGCCAGTCCGCCCTGGTTCCGTTTCCGCAGCATGCGGTACGGCAAGGAGATCCTGCTGGGAGCCGGCCTCCTGCTGGTCGCGGGCATCATGATCGCCCAGCTACTGGGCATGGACGTGCCCTTGGGGACCCTCATTCCCGCTGCGGCCGTGCTCGGCGGTGCCGCCATCGCCTGGATGCAGCTCGACGAGACCCGCCGCGCCGGTCTGGTGGACAAGACCAAGGCAGACCAGGCGGGTGGCTGGGCGCGCCTTGCCGCCGGGCTCGCGCTGGTGGTGGCCGGCGTGCTGGTGATGGTGTCCGGTTCCGGATCCTGGGAGCAGACCTGGCTGGCGCTGCTGGCCTCGGTGGCAGTGCTGGGCGGCGTGCTGCTGGTGCTGCTGCCCTGGGCACTCAAATTCTGGCGCGACCTGGAAACGGAGCGTGCGGGCAGGATCCGCGAAACAGAGCGGGCGGAGATCGCGGCGCACCTCCACGATTCCGTACTGCAGACTTTGGCCCTGATCCAGCGGCGGGCCGCCAACGAACATGACGTGGTCCGCCTGGCCAGGGCCCAGGAACGGGAACTGCGGGGCTGGTTGTTCCAGGACCCTGGCAAGGAAGCCGGCCAGCTGTCGGACCGGATCAAGGCCACCGCCGCCGAGGTGGAGGACGTCCTGGGCAACGCCGTGGAAGTGGTGAGCGTGGGCGATACCCCCATTACCGAGGCCCACGAAGCACTGGTCCAGGCCAGCCGCGAGGCAATGCTGAACGCGTCCCGGCACGGCGGCGGAACCGTTTCCGTGTATTTGGAGGTCTCGGACGGGCGCGCCGAGGTCTTCGTCAAGGACCGGGGCCCCGGCTTCGACCTCAACGAGGTGCCGGAAGACCGGCTGGGGGTCCGGGAATCGATCCTTGGACGCATGAAGCGCCACGGCGGGACGGCCTCCATCACCAGCACCCCCGGCGGCACCGAGGTTCGGCTGGGCCTGCCGGCGCCACACCGGGACAACGCAGAAGGAAAATCATGAACAACTCACAGGGCACCGGGCCCATCCGCCGCGCACAGTCTGTCCGGGTGGTGATCGTGGACGACCACGCCATATTCCGGTCCGGCCTCAAGGCCGACCTCGACACCAGCATCCAAGTGGTGGGTGAGGCGGCCACCGTGGAGCAGGCCATCGCAGTGATCGCCCAGGAGCGGCCCGAAGTGGTGTTGCTGGACGTCCACCTGCCGGGTGGCCTGGGCGGCGGCGGACGCGAAGTCATCGCAGGCTCCGCAGCACTGTTGGCGACCACCAAGTTCCTGGCCCTGAGCGTCTCGGACGCCGCCGAGGACGTGGTGGCGGTTATCCGGGCCGGGGCCCGCGGCTATGTCACCAAGACCATCTCGGGTGCAGAAATCACTGACGCCGTGTTCCGCGTGGCGGGTGGCGACGCCGTGTTTTCGCCCCGGCTGGCAGGGTTCGTGCTTGATGCCTTCGGCACCGCACCGGCCGACATCGCCGACGATGAACTCGACAGGCTCTCCGCCCGCGAACTCGAAGTGATGCGCCTGATCGCCCGCGGCTACAGCTACAAGGAAGTGGCCAGGGAACTGTTCATCAGCATCAAAACGGTGGAAACCCATGTGTCCGCGGTGCTGCGCAAGCTGCAGCTGTCCAGCCGGCACGAGCTGACCAAGTGGGCTGCGGAGCGCCGCCTCCTCTAAACCCCACCCAACGCTCTCTCGTTTGATGCGCCTTTGCCCCCAACGCTCTCTCACTTCCTGCGGCCTAAACGCAAACGCTCCCTCACTCTCATAAGAAGAGTGACAGGGCGTTTGGATTTTTTCTTGCAGGAAGTGAGAGAGCGTCCTATTTGGCTTTGCCGAGGAGGTGCTGGAGCCGGGCCACTCCTGTGGCCAGGTCCTCGTCGCCCAGGGCGTAGGAGAGCCGCAGGAACCCGGAGGGGCCGAAGGCCTCGCCCGGTACCACAGCAACTTCGACCTCGTCCAGGATCAGGGCGGCCAGTTCAGCGGAGGTCGACGGCGTCGCGGTGCCTGCCGCCGTCGGGAATTCCTTCCCCAGCAGCCCGCGGACGTCCGCGTACACGTAGAAGGCGCCCTTCGGCGTCGGGCACTCCACCCCGTCAATGGCGTTGAGTCCGGCGACGATCGCCTTGCGGCGGCGGTCAAAGGCCACCTTCATCTCGTCGACGGCGGTCAGCGGTCCGGAGACGGCGGCGAGGGCGGCGATCTGCATGATGTTCGAGACATTCGAGGTCGAGTGGGACTGCAGGTTTGTGGCGGCCTTGATGACATCGGCCGGGCCGATCATCCAGCCGACGCGCCAGCCGGTCATTGCATAAGTCTTGGCCACGCCGTTGAGAATGACCACTTTGTCGCCCAGTTCCGGTGCCGCGGTGGCGATGGAGGTAAACGGGACGCCGTCGTAAGTCAGGTGCTCGTAAATCTCGTCGGTGACTACCCAGAGGCCCTTGGCGGCGGCCCACTTGCCGATCTCGGCAACCTGCTCGGGGGAGTAGACGGCGCCGGTGGGGTTGGACGGTGAGACGAAGAGCAGGATCTTGGACTTCTCTGTGACAGCGGCTTCGAGCTGCTCCACCGTGACCAGGTAGTCCTGCTCCGGGCCGGCGAAAACGTCAACCGGGACGCCGCCGGCGAGCCGGATTGCCTCCGGGTACGTGGTCCAGAACGGGCTGGGCACAATCACTTCGTCGCCCGGGTCCACCAGTGTGGCGAAGGTGTTGTACACAGCCTGCTTGCCGCCGTTGGTCACCAAAACCTGGGACGGGTCCACGGTGTAGCCGGAATCCCGCAGTGTCTTCTCCGCAATAGCCTTCTTCAGCTCCGGCAGGCCCCCGGCGGGTGAGTAACGGTGGTACTTGGGCTGGCCGGCGGCCTCAATGGACGCCTTCACGATGTAGTCCGGGGTGGCGAAGTCCGGCTCGCCCGCACCGAAGCCAATTACCGGCCGGCCTGCTGCCTTGAGCGCCTTGGCCTTGGCGTCAACGGCCAGGGTTGCGGATTCGGCAATGGCGGATATGCGCTGGGAAACGCGGGCGGAAGACATGGCGGGTCCGTTCTTCGCTTGCAGCTCAGTGGCTGGATGGTGGAATTCGACGAGATCTACTCTATGCTGTTCAGCGGATCGTTCGGATTGCCGGCGAGGATGCGACTGCAGGCCAGGGGCACCCTCGATGACATTCGACGGTCCGGAATGAGGGCTGGTTCGACGTAGACGAAGTTGTTGCGTAGACTGGTTCTCCGGTGTTGAAACACGGATGATGACGTGCGCCCCAGTGAAAGCTGGCAAACGTGTCAGGTCCCGTTTTTCGTCCCATAGGGTAGTGGCGCAATTGGTAGCGCAGCGGTCTCCAAAACCGCAGGTTGCAGGTTCGAGTCCTGTCTGCCCTGCGCAAGCTGTTCCGGCGAATAGCCGGAGCACGCGCAGTAACCATGGTTCTGATCAGGACCGGGTAATCCAACATTGCAAAGATGAGCGAGGACCAGGTGACCGAAACAGCTGCCAGCAGCTCCAAGGGCCGGCCAGCTAAGAAGGACGCCAAGGCAAACTTCTTCGCCCGTATTGCACTCTTCGTTCGCCAGGTCATCGGCGAGCTGAAGAAGGTTGTTGCACCAACCCGCAAGGAACTGATCAATTACACGCTCGTGGTGCTGGTGTTCGTGGCCATCATGATGGTGATCGTCAGCATCCTGGACCTCGGTTTTGGAACCGCGGTCAGCTGGGTCTTCGGCGGGATCGCTCCCACGGACCGCTAAGGCGCACCGTCCGCAGGCCGCGTGGCACAGACCGGGTAACCGGTACGGAGTCCATGCCGGTGTGCGGAATTGAGCCATTTAAATAGGCATGTTAGGCAATGAGGAAGCAGGAGACCAAGTGTCTGAGCAGGAGCTCGAGGTAACCGAGACTGAGCTGGAGGAGTCCACGGACAACACGGCGGCCCCCACGGTCGAAGCCGGTGAAGAGTCCGAGGTTGAGTCCGCTGCGCCCGATTCAGATTCCGACGACGATTCTGACGTTGCCGAGGATTCCGCTACGGCGGATGTAGCTGCGGAGGACGCTTCTGAAGAGGAGTCCGACTCAGATGGCGACGCTGCTGAGGGCGACGACGCTGACGCAGACGCCCTGGCAGCCGCGGCCGCCAAGGCCGAGGTTGACCCCGCCGATGAATTCAAAGCCAAGCTGCGCCGCCAGGAAGGTGACTGGTACGTCATCCACTCCTACGCTGGTTACGAAAATCGCGTCAAGGCCAACCTTGAGACCCGCATCCAGACCCTGGACATGGAAGATTACATCTTCGAAATCCAGGTGCCCATGGAAGAGGTCGTTGAGATCAAGAACGCTCAGCGCAAGGTCATCAACCGCGTCCGCATCCCCGGCTACGTCCTGGTCCGCATGGATCTGACGGATGCTTCCTGGGGCGCCGTCCGCCACACTCCCGGTGTCACCGGCTTTGTGGGCAACGCCCACAACCCCGTGCCGCTGCGCCTCGACGAGGTCTTCTCCATGCTCGCCCCCGTCTTCGAAGAAGAGCAGGCCGAAAAGGGCAAGCCGGTCAACAAGCAGCAGCAGACCCCCGTTGACGTCGACTTCGAGGTTGGCGAGTCCGTCATCGTCAAGGAAGGTCCGTTCGAGACCCTCCCCGCCACGATCTCCGAGATCAAGATCGAATCCCAGACCCTCGTGGTCCTGGTGTCGATCTTCGAACGCGAAACACCGGTCACCCTGGCGTTCAACCAGGTCAGCAAGATCTAGCAACCCGCACAGAATTCGTTCCGGACTGCCCGCTTAGCAGCCCCGGAACGGCCGGCCGCCTCGCCATGGCGGCCAAAAACCTGAGGCACGCTCCTGTGTCCCAGGAAGAAATTGAGAGAAGGACCTTACATTGGCTCCCAAGAAGAAGGTCACCGGCCTCATCAAGCTGCAGATCCAGGCAGGCGCCGCTAACCCGGCACCGCCGATCGGTCCTGCGCTTGGCCAGCACGGTGTCAACATCATGGAATTCTGCAAGGCGTATAACGCTGCGACAGAAGCCCAGCGCGGAAACGTTATCCCCGTGGAAATCACGGTCTACGAAGACCGTTCATTCACGTTCATCACCAAGACCCCGCCGGCTGCAGAGCTCATCAAGAAGGCCGCAGGTGTTGCCAAGGGTTCACCCACCCCGCACACCGTCAAGGTTGCCAAGCTGACTCAGGCCCAGGTCAACGAGATCGCCACCACCAAGATGGAAGACCTCAACGCCACGAGCCTCGAAGGCGCAGCGAAGATCATCGCCGGCACCGCCCGCTCCATGGGTATCACCGTCGAGGGTTAATTCCCTCGCTGCCACATGTTGCGTTCGGGTAACCGATCACGACGACGGGCGGCACTGCCGGGAAACCGGCACCACCGAAATTGAAATGTTGGGAATCGGGCACGGACAACGAGCCCGCACCCCGACTGTGGCAGGGCCCAGCGCGGTCCGCAGACCACAACTGCACAAGGAGAATAAGCAGCATGGCAAAGCGCAGCAAAGCATATGAGGCAGCAGCCGCCAAGATCGACGCGGAGAAGTTCTACGCGCCGTTCGAGGCAGTGACGCTCGCCAAGGACACCAACCCGTCCAAGTTCGACGCCACCGTTGAGGTTGCCTTCCGCCTGGGCGTTGACCCTCGCAAGGCTGACCAGATGATTCGCGGCACCGTCAACCTGCCCCACGGCACCGGCAAGGTCTCCCGCGTCCTCGTCTTCGCAACGGGCGAGAAGGCTGAAGCAGCAATCGCTGCCGGCGCCGACTTCGTTGGTTCCGATGACCTGATCGAAAAGATCCAGGGTGGCTGGACCGACTTCGACGCCGCCGTCGCGACCCCTGACCTCATGGGCAAGGTTGGCCGCCTCGGTAAGGTCCTGGGTCCGCGTAACCTGATGCCGAACCCGAAGACGGGCACCGTGACCGCTGACGTCGCGAAGGCCGTCAACGACATCAAGGGTGGCAAGATCGACTTCCGCGTCGACAAGCACTCGAACCTGCACTTCATCATTGGCAAGGTTTCCTTCGACGCCCTTAAGCTGGCCGAGAACTACGCAGCAGCACTGGAAGAGGTCCTTCGTTTGAAGCCGTCCGCTGCCAAGGGCCGCTACATCCAGAAGGCCACCGTAGCCACCACGTTCGGCCCCGGCATCTCCGTCGACCCCAACGTCACCAAGGTGCTCACCGAGGCGTAGGTCCTCGAAAAGCGTTGCCCTGCCGGATCCGTCCGGTACACGTGAAAACCGCCCGGCGCCTGCGCCGGGCGGTTTTTGCTTAACTCGCCGTTCGGTTCTGCCTAAGCTGGGGCAATGGCCGAACCACACGCCGTCTCCGCCCCTGAGCCTGCACCCGCTGCCCTGGTGATTAGCGCCGTCGCTGTTCCTCCGTTGGCGGACGGCACGGAGGGCTTCCGGGACTTCCGTGACTGCCAAGCCATGCGGCGGGGGCACGAACTTGAGACGTGGGGCGACCTTGACCGCGGCTACACCTACGCCGAGGAACTGGAACATTGGCGCGGCACCGAATACGAGGCGCGGCGCCTCTTTGTGGCCCGGCTCGGCCAGGAAACGGTGGGCATGTGTTCTGTCACGTTCCCGCTGCGCGAGAACACTGCGACCGCCGGGATCAATGTCCTGGTGGAACCGGCCTTCCGGCGGCGCGGCCTGGGACGACAACTCCTGCACTACGCCGAGGCAGTGGCGCAGGAAAATGGCCGCACCTCGCTGGACGGTTACTTTGAGCTGCCGGCAGGGCTGGTGGAAGGCTGCGGACCGCTGCTGCCGGCCAAGTCGGGGGCAGGTGGTCTGCCGGCGGGTGACCCCGCCACCGTTTTCGCCGCGGCCGCCGGCTATGAGCTCGAACAGGTGGAGACCTCCAGCCGCCTCACCCTCCCTGTGCCGCAGGACCGGCTGGCTGAACTGGAAGCCGCAGCGTCCGCTCATGCGCCGGATTACGGCCTGGTGGGATGGGCCGATGCCTGCCCGGAGGAACTTGTGGAGAGTTACGCCGTGCTCAACGCGCGGATGAGCGCCGACGTCCCGACAGCCGGGCTGAACTGGGAAGGCGAAATCTGGGACACAGCCAGGGTCCGGCGGAATGAGGAAACGCTCGCACGCAGCGGCGTCCAGGCATTGGTATCGGCCGCCAGGCACCAATCCACCGGTGAACTGGTGGCGTATACCGTCATGAACTGGCGGCCGGGGGTGCCGGCTGCCGTGCTTCAACAGGACACTCTGGTGTCCGGCGGCCACCGCGGCCACCGCCTGGGCATGCTGATCAAGCTGAATAACCTCCGCGCGGCCCAGCAGAGGTGGCCCACGGCGCGCTCGGTCCTGACATGGAACGCGGCGGAAAACCGGCATATGCTGGCGATCAATACATTGCTTGGATTCAGGCCTGCTGGTTATGAGGGTGAATGGCAGAAACGGCTGGGATGATGCCCCTTATGGCTAAAGACGTACAAATTGAGCAGCTATGGATCCCGGACTCCCTCGACGCGCCGGACGCAGCGGATTTCCTGGCCGCCATTGAGGTGGGCCGGAAAGTCAGAATGCAGACGTGGGGGAGTGATGACCTCGCGTACACACCGCTGGAAAAACTCCTCGAACTGGCCGACCCCTACGAGCGCCAGGTCATTCTGGTGGCAAAGGTCGACGGCCAGATCGTGGGCACGGTGGACATCGCCCTGTCACTGACGGACAACCTGGACCTGGCCGAGTTCACCCTGGACATCTTGCCTGAAATCCAGCGGCAGGGGGTGGGCCGCAAGCTTCTGGTGGCCGCTGAACACCTCGCCCGCAGCGAGGGCCGCACGCAGATCCTGGTGGATACCAACCATCCAGGTGCGTCGCTGCACGAGTTCGAGAAGGCGCAGCTGGTCCCGGGTTCGGGGCAGGGTTTTGTGCCGCTGGAAAGCCGGGAAGTGGAATTTGCGCGCCGGACCGGCTACACGCTTCAGCACATAGAGCAGTTCAGTTCCTGTGCGTTGCCCCTGGACACCAAGCTGGTGGCCGATCTGCAGGCGGAAGCAGAGGAAGCCAACCACGGCCGCTACCAACTCCATCACTGGACGGACCGCTGCCCGGACGAGTGGCTGGAAGCTGTGGCCGCGCTGGAAAACCAGGCGGGCGCCGTCGTCGACCCTTCCCTGGAGACTCCCATTGAGCACGAAATGGTGTTCGATGCCGGGATCCTCCGTGAAGCAGAAGGGGTCACCGTCGCGCAGGGGCGGCGGACGGTGGTCACCGCCGTCGAGTATCTGGCCACCGGGACTTTTGTGGGGCTGACCACCATTAGCGTCCTGGCGCACCGGCCGGATGTGGTGTTCCAGGACGACACCCTGGTCCTGCAGGAACACCGCGGTAACAAATTGGGCCTGCTGATCAAGGTGGCCAACATGGAGCGGCTCACCGAGCAGTTCCCCGATGCCAGGGTGATCTACACCTGGAACGCGCCGGAGAACAGGTATCTCCTGACGGTCAACCAGCAGCTGGGGTTCACCACGGCCGGTGTGACAGGCATATGGCAGAAGGAACTGCCGAACCTGAAGTCAGCCGTCAGCTGAGGCCGATTTGGCGGACCGGCGGACTGTCCCGTAGGCTTGAATCACCAAAGACCGTCGGTTGTTGGAAATTCATTCTCCTGGACGCAGCTCAACTCTGCAGTTGTGCGCGGGAGGCCAAATGGGTTTCTGGACGAAGGACCCTGACATAGGGCGGCCGGCGCAGGTGAACGAAGCAAACGCTCCACGGCAACAGCCATGTTGAGCCAAGCCCCGTGCATCTGCGCGGGGCGTTTTTAGTTTTAGCTCACTTGAGCGGGGACCGTCGCATACCGGCACTATCCCCGGAAGGAGGGTTATGGCAACGCCTACCAAGGTTTCAGCAGTAGCTGAGATCACAAACGATTTCAAGGAATCGAACGCCGCTGTCCTGACCGAATACCGTGGGCTCACCGTTGCACAGCTCAAGCAGCTGCGTGTTTCTCTCGGCCAGGAAACCAAGTTCTCGGTCGTCAAGAACACCCTGACCGCCATTGCAGCCAAGGAAGCCGGTGTCGAAGCATTCGACGGCCAGCTCTCCGGCCCCACTGCAATCGCGTTCATCAAGGGTGACGCAGTTGCAGCTGCCAAGAGCCTGACGGATTTTGCCAAGATCAACAAGCAGCTGGTCATCAAGACCGGTTACTTCGAGGGCAAGGCACTGAACGCCAGCGAAGTTTCTGCACTGGCAGCTCTCGAGTCCCGCGAGCTGCAGCTCGCCAAGGTTGCAGGCATCCTCAAGGCTCCTGCTGCCGCCGCTGCACGCATCATCGACGCACTGCGCCTCAAGCTTGAAGAAGAGAACGGTGCACCGGCAGCTGCCGAGGCTCCCGCCGCTGAAGAAGCTCCTGCAGCCGACGAAGCCCCCGAAGCAGTTGCTGAAGCTGGTGCCGAGGCACCCGCCGAGGCACCCGCTGCCGAAGAGAACTAGTTTCTCTTTACCCACCAGACTCCGGTGTAAGGCAATGGCCCAGGCCGCCAAGCACCACCTATAGGAAGGACGCCACACCATGGCGAAGCTCACCAACGAAGAGCTCATTGAAGCTTTCAAGGAACTGACCATCATCGAGCTCTCCGAGTTCGTCAAGCTCTTCGAAGAGACCTTCGAAGTTACCGCAGCTGCTGTTGCTGTTGCCGGCCCCGCCGGTGGCGGAGCCGCGGAAGAGGCTGAAGAGCAGACCGAATTCGACGTTATCCTCGAATCTGCTGGCGAGAAGAAGATCGCAGTGATCAAGGAAGTACGCGCCATCACTTCCCTGGGCCTGAAGGAAGCAAAGGACGTTGTTGACAGCGCTCCGAAGGCTGTTCTCGAAGGTGCAACCAAGGAAGCTGCCGAAAAGGCAAAGGAGCAGCTCGAGGCTGCCGGCGCAACCGTTACCCTCAAGTAACTCACGCCGCTTCACGGAAAACCCCGTCCACTCGGTGGGCGGGGTTTTCTGCTTTAATCTGTGTTGCTGTAGGAGGGTTTAGGCGGGGTCCGAGATGTCAGCGACGACCGCGCCGAGGGCCGACATAAGCGCGTCGGCCTCGACGAAGGCGCTGTAGCCGAGCTCGCCGGCACCCATGGAGATCCGTCGGCCCGTGATGGTGGCGTCCGCGTAGACCGGCCACGCAGTCGAGCTGCCGAGCGGTGTGATGGTGCCGCGCTCGTAGCCGGTTGCGTCCAGGGCAACGTCAGCGGGCGGCAGCGACAGCTTGTTCACCCCCACCAACGTGCGCAGTTTGGGCCAGGAGATCTGCCGGTCGCCCGGAATCAGCGCAAACAGGAACGTCCCGTCCTTGTGCTTGACCACCAGCGACTTCACAATGTCAGCCGGGGTGATGCCCAGGATCCCGGCAGCCTCCGCCAGGCTGCGTACCGCCGTCCGCTCCATGATCTGCACATCGAGGCCGCGTGCGGCGGCATCGGCCAGGAAGCGCTGACGTCCGACGGCGGCACTTCCGTTCTCAAGCTGCCCCACCATTAGCCCCGGTACAGCAGGAGGGCTTCGCCCTGACCGCCGCCGCCGCACAGGGAGACCGCGGCTTTGCCGCTGCCCCGCCGTTTGAGTTCATGTGCTGCATGCAGGGCCAGCCTCGCGCCCGAGGCCCCGATCGGGTGGCCCAACGCGATCGCACCGCCGTGGATGTTGCACTGCTCCAGCGGGTAGTCCAAGTCCTTCAGCGACTGCACCGCCACGGAACCGAAGGCCTCGTTGATTTCGATGAAGTCCAGGTCCTTCGTGCTCCAGCCGGCCCGCTCCAGGGCGCTCATGATGGCATTTGACGGCTGCGAATGCAGGGAGTTGTCCGGGCCCGCAACCTGGCCGGGTTTGCCCACCACAGCCAGGTATTCCAGGCCGTTGTCCTCGGCGAACTGTCGCGTTGCCAGCACCAGTGCGGAGGCGCCATCGGACAAGGGAGAGGAGTTGCCCGCGGTGATGGTTCCGTCGGTGACGAACGCGGCCCGGAGTCCGGCCAGGGTGTCGATGGAGGTGTTGGGCCGCACGCCTTCGTCCGTGGCGAGAACGATCGGATCACCCTTGCGCTGCTTCACGCTGATGGGTGCAATTTCGTCGTCGAAGACTCCGTTCTTCGCCGCCAGCGCTGCACGCTGGTGCGACTGGGCGGCCACATTGTCCTGTGAGGGCCGGTCGATGCCCAGGGCCAGATTTTTGGTCTCAGAGGACAGGCCCATGGACTGGCCGTCGAAAGCATCTGTCAGGCCATCGTGGGCAGCCACATCCAAAGCCTGAATGGACCCGTAGGTCCAGCCCTGGCGGGATCCTGGCAACAGGTGGGGTGCCCGGGTCATGGATTCCTGGCCGCCGGCCACCACCACGGTGGCGTCGCCGCTGCGGATCAGCCGGGCCGCGTCGATCACGGCTGTCAGCCCGGAGAGGCACACCTTGTTGATGGTGACCGTGGGGACGTTCCAGCCGATGCCGGCGCCGATGGCGCTCTGCCGTGCCGGGTTTTGCCCGGCGCCCGCCTGCAGCACCTGGCCCATGATGACCGCGTCCACCTTTCCGGCGTCCACGCCGCTCGCGGCGAGTGCGGCCTTGATTGCGTGCGCGCCGAGTTCGACGGCTGTGAAGCTCGCCAGTTGCCCGTTGAGGCGGCCCTGCGGGGTCCGCGCTGCTGCCAGGATGACAACGTCAGTGTTGTCCGTGGAGTTGCCCATAGTGATCTCTTCCGCTCAGTTATCGATGTAGGCCAAGGCTATCGTGAGCCTCATCACCTACTAACCCAAACGCATAAACGGCGCCGGTGATTCCGGCCGGACCCGCGGGGGGAGCACCGGGCAGCCCAGGGGCCGTGGACCAGCAGCGGCGGACCGTAGGGGAGAACTACCCAAGCGGTTGACGTGCACCGTGCCGCCATGATGCGTAGGGTGGACGGCGAAGATCAGAGCAGCACCGCCAGGAAAAAACAGGGAGCAGAATCTTGAAGAAAATCCTCACCGCGGCGGCCGTTGCCAGCCTCGCCGGACTCACAGCCTGCAGCGTTGCCACCCCTGCTCCCGTGACCACCATGTCGACGACCGCCCCTGCGACGTCCAGCCCCGCACTTTCCCAGGCGACGCCGTCGGGCTCTGCCGACGCTTCGGATCCCCAGGCAGGGGTCAAAGCCGCCTGCGAGCAGTTCAACACGCTCTACGCCGACTACAAGGCTATCCACGCCAACGCCAACGCCTACGAGGATATCTACTTCGCCGCCCAGGACGCCAAGGACGCTGCCACCGGCAACCAGAAGGGGCTGTTTGCCTCCCTCAGCGTCCTCTCCCTGGACCACTCCTCGGCGGTTGAAAGCGGCGGCGAAGTGGACCAGGAGTCAAAGGACCTGGTCCGTGACGCGGTCTTCGCCAACGCCCCGGAGTGCACAGCCAAGGGCGTCACGCTCCGGCTCTGAGGCCCCGGAAAGCACCAAAAAATCGGTGCTTGCAATAACGCTGGATGTGGGGTAGACACGTAATGGGTTTTGCCGTATCGTAGATATTTGCGTCTTCCCTGTTTACCTTCAGCCTTCATATAGCGGTGGGCTTTGCCTGGCAGCTGACCATCAACGTGCCGTCAACAACGTCATTGCATGGTCGGCCCCGGCCCCGGGTCATATAGCGGAACCGGATGGTAGCACTGCGGAGTCATTCCGCAGGGTGCACAGCGGGGGAGATCTGAAAACGCCTGAAGGTCTGTGGAAGGATCCCTCTTGGTCGCCTCGAGCACCTCTAATGTAAATAACACTGCCACCGCTATCGATTCAAACAGCACTGATGGTGCCACTCGCCGGCTCTCATTCGCAAAGATTCACGAACCGCTTGACGTTCCGAATCTCCTTGCCCTGCAGACGGACAGCTTTGACTGGCTGGTCGGAAACGAACGCTGGCAGGCACGCGTAGCGAAGGCCGTTGAAGAAAACGATCTCAGCGTCGCCACCTCGTCCGGACTGTCGGACATCTTCGAAGAGATCTCCCCGATCGAGGACTTCCAGGGCACCATGTCCCTGAGCTTCTCCGATCCGGAGTTCGCTGACCCGAAGTACACCATGGCCGAGTGCAAGGACCGGGATGCAACATACTCGGCTCCGCTGTACGTCAAGGCCGAGTTCATGAACAACAACACGGGCGAAATCAAGCAGCAGACCGTGTTCATGGGCGACTTCCCGCTGATGACCGAGAAGGGCACCTTCGTCGTCAACGGCACCGAGCGTGTGGTCGTCTCCCAGCTGGTCCGTTCACCGGGCGCCTACTTTGAGCGCACCGCCGATAAGACCAGTGACAAGGACATCTTCACTGCCAAGATCATCCCGTCCCGCGGTGCATGGTTCGAACTCGAAATCGATAAGCGCGACCAGGTCGGCGTCCGCCTCGACCGTAAGCGCAAGCAGTCGGTCACGGTTCTGTTGAAGGCCCTCGGCTGGACCGAAGGCCAGATCCTCGAAGAGTTCGGCCAGTACGACTCCATGCGTGCAACGCTGGAGAAGGACGCCACCGAAACCCGCGAAGATGCGTTGCTGGACATCTACCGGAAGCTGCGACCGGGCGAGCCGCCCACAGTAGAGGCTGCCCAGTCCCTGCTGGACAACCTGTACTTCAACTCCAAGCGCTACGATCTGGCCAAGGTTGGCCGCTACAAGATCAACCGCAAGCTTGGCATCGACCGCTCCCTTGGAGACAAGGAAGCTTCGGTCCTGCACGTTGAAGACATCGTTGCCATGATCAAGTTCCTGGTAGCCCTGCACGCCGGCGAGAAAACCCTCAAGGGCAAGCGCGACGGCCAGGACCACGACCTTCGTGTTGAGATCGATGACATCGACCACTTCGGCAACCGCCGCATCCGCGCCGTCGGCGAGCTCATCGAGAACCAGGTCCGCACCGGCCTGTCCCGTATGGAGCGTGTTGTCCGCGAGCGGATGACCACCCAGGACGTCGAGGCCATCACGCCGCAGACCCTGATCAACATCCGCCCGGTTGTCGCTGCCATCAAGGAGTTCTTCGGAACGTCCCAGCTGTCGCAGTTCATGGACCAGAACAACCCGCTCTCGGGTTTGACCCACAAGCGCCGTCTTTCCGCGCTTGGCCCGGGTGGTCTGTCCCGTGACCGCGCAGGCATGGAAGTCCGTGACGTTCACCCGTCCCACTACGGACGCATGTGCCCCATTGAAACCCCTGAAGGCCCGAACATTGGTCTGATCGGTTCGCTGGCATCGTACGGCCGCATCAACCCGTTCGGCTTCATCGAGACTCCCTACCGCCTCGTCTCCGAAGGCGTTGTCGCCGATGAGGTCCAGTACCTGACCGCCGACGACGAGGCTGAGGTCCTGATCGCACAGGCCAACGCTCCGCTGGATGAAAACAAGCGGTTTGCCGAAGAGACCGTCCTGGTCCGCGCCCGTGGTGGTGGAGGCGAGCCCGTGCTGGTCCCCGCCGCCGAAGTCGAGTTCATGGACGTTTCGCCGCGCCAGATGGTGTCCGTGGCTACGGCCCTGATCCCGTTCCTGGAACATGACGATGCAAACCGCGCACTCATGGGTGCCAACATGCAGCGCCAGGCTGTGCCGCTGGTCCGGTCCGAGGCCCCGTTTGTGGGTACCGGCATGGAGCGTGCAGCCGCAGTCGACGCCGGTGATGTCACCATCGCGAAGAAGGCCGGTGTGGTTACCGAGGTCTCCGCTGAGCTGGTCATCATGCTCAACGATGACGGTACGGAAACCAACTACCGCATCAACAAGTTCGCACGCTCCAACCAGGGCAACTGCTACAACAACCGCGTCCTGGTCAACGAAGGCCAGCGCCTCGAAGTCGGCGGCATCATCGCTGACGGCCCGGCAACGGACCAGGGCGAGCTCGCCCTCGGTAAGAACCTGCTCGTGGCATTCATGTCATGGGAAGGCCACAACTTCGAGGACGCCATCATCCTCTCGCAGCGCATTGTTGCCGAGGACGTCCTTTCCTCCATCCACATCGAGGAGCACGAGATCGATGCCCGCGACACCAAGCTTGGTGCCGAGGAAATCACCCGTGACATCCCCAACGTGTCCGAGGAAGTCCTGGCAGGCCTGGACGAGCGCGGCATCATCCACGTCGGTGCCGAGGTTGAAGCCGGCGACATCCTGGTCGGAAAGGTCACCCCGAAGGGTGAAACCGAACTGACCCCGGAAGAGCGCCTGCTGCGCGCCATCTTCGGTGAGAAGTCCCGCGAAGTGCGCGACACCTCCCTGAAGGTTCCGCACGGCGAGTCCGGCACCGTCATCGGTGTCCGCGTCTTCGACCGCGACAACGACGACGAACTGCCCCCGGGCGTGAACCAGCTGGTCCGCGTTTACGTGGCAGCCAAGCGTAAGATCACCGACGGCGACAAGCTCGCTGGCCGCCACGGCAACAAGGGTGTTATCTCCAAGATCCTCCCGATCGAGGACATGCCCTTCCTTGCCGACGGTACCCCCGTTGATATCATCCTGAACCCGCTGGGTGTTCCGGGCCGTATGAACGTCGGCCAGGTGCTGGAAACGCACCTCGGCTGGGTTGCCAAGACCGGTTGGAAGATCGAAGGCGAGCCCGAGTGGCTCAAGCAGCTGCCGAACCTGCCGCGCGAGAGTGGCTCCACCACTGTTGCAACGCCGGTGTTCGATGGCGCCCGTGAAGAAGAAATCACAGGCCTGCTGGACTCCACCAACGTGACCCGCGACGGCGACCGCCTGATCAACTCCTCCGGCAAGACCCGTCTGTTCGACGGCCGTTCCGGCGAGCCGTTCCCGGATCCGATCGCCGTTGGCTACATGTACATCCTGAAACTCCACCACCTGGTGGACGACAAGATCCACGCCCGGTCCACCGGTCCGTACTCCATGATCACGCAGCAGCCGCTGGGTGGTAAGGCACAGTTCGGTGGCCAGCGCTTCGGTGAAATGGAAGTGTGGGCGCTCGAAGCTTACGGCGCCGCGTACACGCTCCAGGAGCTCCTCACGATCAAGTCGGATGATATCCACGGTCGCGTGAAGGTCTACGAAGCCATCGTCAAGGGCGAGAACATCCCCGAACCGGGCGTTCCTGAGTCCTTCAAGGTCTTGATCAAGGAAATGCAGTCACTGTGCCTGAACGTGGAAGTGCTTTCCACGGACGGAACCACAATTGAAATGCGTGACTCTGATGACGCAGTCTTCACGGCTGCGGAAGAACTGGGCATTGATCTGTCTCGTGCAGAGCCCAGTTCCGTAGAAGAGGTTTAGCAGGTAGACGTACCGGGAAAGGCAAGCGGCCCCGCCGCGCTGCTTTTCCCGGTAGGTCACTTCCCTCTTCCCGTAACCAAGACTTCAGAATTTAGAGAACAAGAGAGAACAGGGACCATATGTCCAGCGAATCCTCCTTCGGCCTCATGCAGATCGGCCTCGCCACCGCGGATGACATCCGTGGCTGGTCTTACGGCGAGGTTAAGAAGCCGGAAACCATCAACTACCGCACGCTCAAGCCCGAGAAGGACGGCCTCTTCTGCGAGAAGATCTTCGGCCCGTCCCGCGACTGGGAATGCTACTGCGGCAAGTACAAGCGCGTGCGCTTCAAGGGCATCATCTGCGAGCGTTGTGGCGTGGAAGTCACCCGTGCAAAGGTCCGCCGTGAGCGCATGGGCCACATCGAGCTGGCCGCCCCGGTCACGCACATCTGGTACTTCAAGGGTGTTCCGTCCCGCCTGGGCTACCTCCTTGACCTGGCACCGAAGGACCTCGAAAAGGTCATCTACTTCGCCGCCTACATGATCACGAGCGTCGACGCCGACAGCCGCCACGAGGAACTGCCCAACCTTCAGGTTGAGCACGACATCGAGAAGAAGCAGCTGATCGACAACCGCGACTCCGACATCGCCACGATCGCCCGCGACCTCGAAAACGAGATCGCCCGCCTCGAGGGTGAAGGCGCCAAGGCTGCCGACAAGAAGAAGGCCCGCGACTCTGCCGACCGCCAGATGGCGAACGTGCGTAAGCGAGCCGACGCCGAAATCGAGCGCCTCGAGCAGGTCTGGGACCGCTTCAAGAACCTGAAGGTCGCTGACCTCGAAGGTGACGAAGGCCTCTACCGCGAACTGCGCGACCGCTACGGCATGTACTTCGAAGGCTCCATGGGTGCCGAAGCCATCAAGAAGCGTCTTGAGAACTTCGACATGCAGGCCGAGTCGGACCTGCTGCGTGACATCATCGCCAACGGCAAGGGCCAGCGCAAGACCCGTGCCCTCAAGCGCCTGAAGGTGGTCAACGCGTTCCTGACCACCAACAACAGCCCTCTCGGCATGGTTCTTGACGCCGTCCCGGTGATCCCGCCGGAACTGCGCCCGATGGTCCAGCTGGACGGTGGCCGCTTTGCGACCTCCGACCTCAACGACCTCTACCGCCGTGTGATCAACCGCAACAACCGCCTCAAGCGCCTGCTTGACCTGGGAGCGCCGGAGATCATCGTCAACAACGAGAAGCGCATGCTTCAGGAAGCTGTTGACAGCCTCTTCGACAACGGCCGCCGCGGCCGTCCGGTCACCGGACCGGGCAACCGTCCGCTGAAGTCCCTGAGCGACATGCTCAAGGGCAAGCAGGGCCGTTTCCGCCAGAACCTCCTCGGCAAGCGCGTCGACTACTCCGGCCGTTCGGTCATCGTCGTCGGCCCGCAGCTGAAGCTGCACCAGTGTGGCCTGCCCAAGCAGATGGCACTGGAGCTCTTCAAGCCGTTCGTGATGAAGCGCCTGGTTGACCTCAACCACGCCCAAAACATCAAGTCGGCCAAGCGCATGGTTGAGCGTTACCGTCCGCAGGTCTGGGACGTGCTGGAAGAGATCATCACCGAACACCCGGTGCTGCTCAACCGTGCACCTACCCTGCACCGCCTCGGCATCCAGGCGTTCGAACCGCAGCTTGTTGAAGGTAAGGCAATCCAGCTCCACCCGCTGGTTTGTGGCGCCTTCAACGCTGACTTCGACGGCGACCAGATGGCAGTCCACCTGCCGCTGAGCCCGGAGGCCCAGGCCGAGGCACGCATCCTGATGCTGTCCTCGAACAACATCCTGAAGCCGTCCGACGGCCGTCCGGTCACCCTGCCTTCGCAGGATATGATCATCGGTCTCTACCACCTGACCACCAAGCGTGTCGGTTCAGCTGGCGAAGGCCGCGTCTTCTCCTCGGTTGCCGAAGCCATCATGGCCTTCGACCTCCGCGAACTGCACCTGAACTCGCAGGTCAAGATCCGTCTTGAGGGCTTTGTTCCCTACGCAGGCTGGGAAGCTCCGGAAGGCTGGGAGCCCGGCCAGCCGGTGCTCGTCCAGACCTCCCTGGGCCAGGTCGTCTTCAACCAGACGCTGCCCGAGGATTACCCCTGGGTTGAGAACGTTGCAGACAAGGGCGAACTGTCCACGATTGTCAACGACCTCGCCGAGCGTTACCCGAAGGTAGTCACAGCGGCAACGCTGGACAACCTGAAGGACGCCGGTTTCTACTGGGCCACGCGGTCCGGCGTTACCGTGGCCATCTCGGACATCGAGGTACCCAAGGACAAGCCGCAGATCCTTGCCGGCTACGAGACCATGGCTGCCAAGATCCAGGGCCAGTACGACAAGGGCCTGATCGACGACGACGAGCGTCGCCAGGAACTGATCGAGATCTGGAACAAGGCAACGAACGAGATCGCCCAGGCGATGCGTGACAACCTGTCCCCGATGAACACCATCAACCGCATGGTGTCCTCCGGTGCACGTGGTAACTGGATGCAGGTCCGTCAGATCGCGGGTATCCGTGGCCTGGTGGCCAACCCTAAGGGTGAAATCATCCCGCGTCCCATCAAGTCCTCCTACCGTGAGGGCCTGTCGGTGCTGGAATACTTCATCGCCACGCACGGTGCCCGTAAGGGCCTGGCCGATACCGCGCTGCGTACCGCCAACTCGGGTTACCTGACCCGTCGTCTGGTGGACGTTTCGCAGGACGTCATCGTCCGCGAAGAGGATTGCGGTACCGAACGTGGACTGGTCACGCCCATCGCGGTGCCGGACGCCAACGGTGAGCTCGTCCTGGACGAGAACGTGGAGAACAGCGCCTACGCCCGTACGCTGGCTGTTGATGTTGTGGACTCCAAAGGCAACGTCCTTGCAGCCGGCGGCACCGACTGCGGCGACGTCGTCATTGCTGAATTGTTTGCAGCCGGCATCACCGAGGTCAAGGTCCGCTCTGTACTCACCTGTGAGTCCAGCGTCGGCACCTGCGCCCTGTGCTACGGCCGCTCGCTGGCCACCGGCAAGACTGTGGACATCGGCGAGGCCGTTGGCATCATCGCCGCGCAGTCCATCGGTGAGCCCGGTACGCAGCTGACCATGCGTACGTTCCACACCGGTGGTGCTGTCTCCGCAAGCGGTGGCGACGACATCACCCAGGGTCTGCCCCGTATCCAGGAGCTCTTCGAAGCCCGTACTCCGAAGGGTGTCGCACCGATTGCTGAAGCAGCCGGCCGCATCACCATCGAAGAGTCCGAGCGCCAGATGCGCCTGGTCATCACCCCGGATGACGGATCTGAAGAGATCGCGTACCCGGTACTGCGCCGTTCACGTCTCCTCATCGAGGATGGCGAGCACGTCACGGTAGGCCAGAAGCTCATCAACGGTCCGGTGGATCCCAAGCAGGTTCTGCGCATCATGGGTCCCCGTGCCGCGCAGAAGTTCCTGGTGGACGAGGTCCAGGGCGTGTACCGCAGCCAGGGCATCGGTATCCACGACAAGCACGTCGAGGTTATCGTCCGCCAGATGCTGCGCCGCGTCACGGTCATCGAATCCGGCGAATCGGATCTGCTGCCCGGCGAGCTCGCCGAGCGCAGCCGCTTCGAGGAAGCCAACCGCCGCGTTGTGTCCGAGGGCAAGACTCCGGCTTCCGGACGTCCTGAGCTCATGGGCATCACCAAGGCGTCCCTGGCTACCGAGTCCTGGCTGTCCGCAGCTTCCTTCCAGGAGACCACCCGCGTCCTGACGCAGGCGGCCATGGAAGGCAAGAGCGATCCGCTGCTCGGCCTCAAGGAGAACGTCATCATCGGTAAGCTGATCCCGGCCGGCACGGGTCTCCCGCGCTACACCGAGGTCACCGTGGAGCCCACTGAGGAAGCAAAGGCCAACCTGTTCACCGGCCCCAGCGCATTCAGCGACTTCTCGTACGACTCCCTGGGCGGCGACGGAGCTCCTGAGTTCCACGCCATCCCGCTGGACGACTACGATCTCGGCAACGATTTCCGCTAAGCGTCCCTAAAAGCAACGCGGGGTCACTTCCGGCCCGATCCGCACCTCGGATTGGGCAGGGAGTGACCCCGCGTTGCTGTTTATACACCGGATTCAGGCGCGGGATCAAGCCGTGCTAGAATTTTTAGTAATTGTTCTGTGTGGCAGTGGATGAAGGCCGCCGCAGCATCATTTTGGTTTTGTTCTCATGATGCTGGGTGTGAGCTTGTTTCCGGGTTGCGGGCTAGGTGCGCAACGAATGCCACCCTTTTGCACGCCTAGGCAAGATTCGAGACACCAAGGCTGCAGGGACAACGCCAAAACCGACGCAGTGAGGGCTGACGCCCAAATGTGCCGGTAGAGATCAAACCAACGGAGAACACGAGAGTGCCTACGATTAACCAGCTGGTCCGCAAGGGCCGCACGCCTAAGGTCAAAAAGACCAAGGCCCCCGCGCTTAACGGCAGCCCGATGCGCCGCGGTGTTTGCACCCGCGTCTACACCACCACCCCCAAGAAGCCGAACTCGGCTCTCCGCAAGGTGGCACGTGTGCGCCTCAACGGTGGCGTCGAAGTCACCGCTTACATCCCCGGTGTGGGTCACAACCTGCAGGAGCACTCCATTGTGCTCGTTCGCGGTGGTCGTGTTAAGGACCTCCCCGGTGTCCGCTACAAGATCGTCCGTGGCGCCCTCGATACCCAGGGTGTGAAGAACCGTAAGCAGGCACGCAGCCGTTACGGCGCAAAGATGGAGAAGAAGTAATATGCCTCGCAAGGGTCCGGCCCCGAAGCGGCCGCTAGTCATTGATCCCGTTTACGGATCCCCGCTGGTCACCCAGCTGATCAACAAGGTCCTCGTCGACGGCAAGAAGTCCACCGCAGAGCGCATCGTTTACGGTGCCCTCGCCGGTGCACAGGAAAAGTCCGGTGGAGACCCGGTTGCTGCCCTGAAGAAGGCCATGGAAAACATCAAGCCGAGCCTCGAGGTGAAGTCCCGCCGCGTTGGTGGCGCAACCTACCAGGTTCCGGTTGAGGTCAAGCCCGGCCGCGCAACCGCCCTGGCGCTGCGCTGGCTGGTGGGCTACTCCAAGGCCCGCCGTGAGAAGACCATGACCGAGCGCCTCCGGAATGAAATCCTGGATGCGTCCAACGGTCTCGGTGCCGCTGTGAAGCGTCGCGAAGACACCCACAAGATGGCCGAGTCCAACAAGGCCTTCGCACACTACCGCTGGTAATACTTCCCGGACGCCGCCGGCTCAGCTGAGCCGGCGGCGAACGTGTAGTCCATCCGAAAGGGAGACACACCGTGGCACAGGACGTGCTTACCGACCTTAGTAAGGTCCGCAACATCGGCATCATGGCCCACATTGATGCCGGCAAGACCACCACCACCGAGCGCATCCTGTTTTACACGGGTGTGAACCACAAGATCGGCGAAACGCACGACGGCGCTTCGACCACCGACTGGATGGAACAGGAAAAGGAACGCGGCATCACCATCACGTCTGCCGCCGTGACCTGCTTCTGGGAAAACAACCAGATCAACATCATCGACACCCCCGGCCACGTTGACTTCACCGTTGAGGTTGAGCGCTCACTGCGCGTCCTCGACGGCGCTGTCGCCGTCTTCGATGGCAAGGAAGGCGTTGAGCCGCAGTCGGAGACCGTCTGGCGCCAGGCTGACAAGTACAACGTCCCGCGCATCTGCTTCGTCAACAAGATGGACAAGCTCGGCGCTGACTTCTATTTCACCGTCGACACCATCATCAGCCGCCTCGGTGCCAAGCCGCTCGTTATGCAGCTGCCGATCGGTGCTGAGAACGATTTCATCGGCGTCGTCGACGTCCTGGAAATGCGCGCGCTGGTCTGGCCGGGCGACTCCAAGGGTGACGTCACCATGGGTGCCAAGTACGAGGTCCAGGAGATCCCCGCGGATCTGCTGGAGAAGGCCAAGGAATACCGGGCTGCCCTCGTTGAGACGGTGGCTGACGCCACCGAAGAGCTCATGGAGAAGTACCTCGAGGGTGAAGAACTCTCCGTCGAGGAGCTCAAGGCCGGCATCCGAAAGATGACGATCAACTCTGAGCTGTACCCGGTCTTCTGTGGCTCCGCGTTCAAGAACCGCGGCGTTCAGCCGATGCTTGACGCCGTGGTTGACTACCTGCCGAACCCGCTCGACGTCCCGCCGATGATCGGCCACGATCCTCGCGACGAAGAGAAGGAACTGACCCGCGCGCCTTCCTCCGAGGAGCCGTTCTCGGCTCTGGCCTTCAAGATTGCTGCGCACCCGTTCTTCGGCCAGCTCACCTTCATCCGCGTGTACTCCGGTCACGTGGAAGCAGGCTCACAGGTGGTCAACTCCACCAAGGGCAAGAAGGAGCGCATCGGCAAGCTGTTCCAGATGCACGCCAACAAGGAAATGCCCGTTGACGGCGCTACCGCTGGCCACATCTACGCAGCGATCGGCCTGAAGGACACCACCACGGGTGACACCCTGTGTGATTCCAGCAACCAGATCGTCCTCGAATCCATGAGCTTCCCGGAGCCCGTGATTTCCGTTGCGATCGAGCCGAACACCAAGGGCGACCAGGAGAAGCTGTCCACAGCTATCCAAAAGCTCTCCGCTGAGGACCCGACCTTCCAGGTCTCCCTCAACGAGGACACCGGCCAGACCATCATCGCCGGCATGGGCGAGCTCCACCTGGATATCCTGGTGGACCGCATGCGCCGCGAATTCAAGGTTGAGGCTAATGTCGGCAAGCCGCAGGTTGCGTACCGCGAAACCATCAAGCGTGCTGTAGAGCGTCATGACTACACGCACAAGAAGCAGACCGGTGGTTCCGGCCAGTTCGCAAAGATCCAGATCGCGATCGAGCCGCTGGACACGTCCGAGGGCGAGATGTACGAGTTCTCGAACAAGGTCACCGGTGGACGCATTCCGCGCGAATACATCCCGTCGGTTGACGCCGGTATCCAGGATGCGCTGAACGACGGCGTCCTCGCCGGCTACCCGGTTGTCGGCATCAAGGCCACGCTGATTGACGGCGCGTACCACGATGTTGACTCCTCGGAAATGGCGTTCAAGATCGCCGGCCGTATGGCTTTCAAGGAAGCCGCACGCAAGGCGAACCCCATCCTGCTTGAACCGCTGATGGATGTCGAGGTCCGCACCCCTGAGGAATACATGGGTGAAGTTATCGGTGACCTCAACTCCCGTCGTGGCCAGATGCAGTCCATGGAAGATGCCCAGGGCGTCAAGGTAATCCGCGCGCACGTCCCGCTGTCCGGCATGTTCGGCTACATCGGTGACCTGCGCTCGAAGACCCAGGGCCGCGCTGTGTACTCCATGACGTTCCACAGCTACGCCGAGGTCCCGAAGGCATATGCCGACGAGATCATCCAGAAGAACCGCGGCGAGTAGTCTCCACGGCTCGCAGTAACAAACTCGGGTGCGTTTCCGGTTCCGGAAATTCGCCTGGTGCAGATGGCCGGTTCCGGCCCGGCCGGCGGCCATCTGTACCGGCAGGCTCGTGGGACTAGTATTAGTTCCTGAATCTGCAATTTCATCAATCCAAAGCCCCCCAAGTAGACTTACTGAAGTTTCGTCGCGACAAGCGCGGTCGAAGGGTAAGTCATTTGAAAACGTTCTAGGAGGAACCTGTGGCAAAGGCAAAGTTCGAGCGGACTAAGCCGCACGTTAACATCGGCACCATTGGTCACGTTGACCACGGTAAGACGACGTTGACGGCCGCGATTTCCAAGGTGCTGTACGACAAGTACCCGACACTCAACGAGCAGCGCGACTTCGCGTCTATTGACTCTGCTCCCGAAGAGCGTCAGCGCGGCATTACCATCAACATTTCCCACGTTGAGTACCAGACCGAGAAGCGCCACTACGCACACGTAGACGCTCCGGGTCACGCTGACTACATCAAGAACATGATCACCGGCGCCGCACAGATGGATGGTGCAATCCTCGTGGTTGCCGCCACTGACGGCCCGATGGCTCAGACTCGCGAGCACGTTCTGCTCGCCCGCCAGGTTGGTGTTCCCTACCTGCTGGTCGCGCTGAACAAGTCCGACATGGTTGACGATGAGGAACTGCTGGACCTCGTTGAAATGGAAGTTCGTGAGCTGCTTTCGGCTCAGGGCTTCGATGGCGACGACGCTCCCGTTGTTCGCGTTTCCGGCCTGAAGGCCCTCGAAGGCGACCCTGTTTGGGTCAAGTCTGTCGAGGACCTCATGGCGGCCGTTGACGAGTCCGTTCCGGACCCCGTACGTGACCGTGACAAGCCGTTCCTGATGCCGATCGAAGATGTCTTCACCATCACCGGCCGTGGCACCGTTGTTACGGGCCGCGCCGAGCGTGGAACCCTCGCCATCAACTCCGAGGTTGAGATCGTCGGCATCCGCCCGGTCCAGAAGACCACGGTTACCGGTATCGAGATGTTCCACAAGCAGCTCGACGAAGCATGGGCCGGCGAGAACTGTGGCCTCCTGCTCCGCGGTCTGAAGCGTGATGACGTAGAGCGTGGCCAGGTTGTCGTCAAGCCGGGTTCCATTACCCCGCACACCGACTTCGAGGCTAACGTCTACATCCTCTCCAAGGACGAAGGCGGACGTCACAACCCGTTCTACTCGAACTACCGCCCGCAGTTCTACTTCCGCACCACGGACGTAACCGGCGTTATCACCCTGCCGGAAGGCACGGAAATGGTTATGCCCGGCGACAACACTGAGATGACCGTTGCGCTCATCCAGCCCATCGCCATGGAAGAAGGCCTCGGCTTCGCTATCCGCGAAGGCGGCCGCACCGTTGGTTCAGGTCGCGTTACCAAGATCGTCAAGTAACTTCTTGCTGATCTAGGATCAGAGTCCGCTTGGCGGCCCTCTGATACTCATCAACAGCCCCGCTGCATATCTTCGCAGCGGGGCTGTTGTTTGTTACGGTTAATCCATTCATTGGATTTATCGTGCAGGCCGCCCTGGCCTCTGGAGCGGGATCACCGTGAGGGACGAATCCTATGAAGCGGGCTACCGCGTAGGCCATCTCCAAGGGTGGCATGATGCCATGGACAAACTGCAGGCTCAGGGGCGGCCGGATTCCGCGCCCAGTGGGTCGCTGGGTTCTGCGTCCGCAGTCCCGGAGCCATGGGAAAGTCCGATGGCGGCACTCGGTGGCGTGCCCGACCCCCCTCGAGTGCGGGCCACCGAAGTCCCAGTCCCTTTGACGACTGCATCACCTGTTGCTGAAGTGTCACCCTTGCCTGCGGCAGAGCCGCAAGCGCTGCCAGCACGCGTGGCCATCCAATCTCCGCCAGTTTCGCCTCCACGCCCCACGCCCCGCGGCCACGGTCCCGGCGTCGCCGGTGTTGCCGCCGCAGTCTCCGGCGGCTGCCTTCCAGGCATATCCGGAATCGCCGGCTGAGCGCCGGGCGCATCGTGAAAAGCGGGACCGCCAGAACATCAACATCACCCTGTATGTAGCCAGCCTTCTCTTGGTTGCTGCCGCTGCTCTATTCATCGGCACAAGCCTTCCGCCCATGATGCGTTTTACGGGCGTATGCACGGTTACGGCGTCGTTCTACGGGGCAGGCATTGTGCTCCATGCCAGGGTGCCGCGGCTCCGCCCCGCAGCGGTGGCGTTCACCGGCACTGGCCTCGCCATGGTTCCGGTCGCATCCACGGCATTCTCCGGCGTATCCATCCTCGGCGGAGCACTGGTCTGGTATTTCGCCGCCCTGATCGGTGTGGCCGTGCTTCTGACGTGCCGTGCCCTGGGGCGGCCGGGCTGGTTGCCGCCGGTCTCT
This sequence comes from Arthrobacter sp. UYEF21, assembly GCF_040546085.1. Taxonomy (NCBI): domain Bacteria; kingdom Bacillati; phylum Actinomycetota; class Actinomycetes; order Micrococcales; family Micrococcaceae; genus Arthrobacter; species Arthrobacter sp. UYEF21. The sequence continues at coordinate 256,811 of NZ_JBEPNF010000002.1, read as the reverse complement.
GTCAGGCCGCTAATGGTCCTGCATCCGTATGTGGTTCCCGCCGTGGCTGCTGTGGCTGCCACCATTGGCGGCAGGCTGGGTGATGGGTGCCGCGGTTCTGGTTCTTTCGGTGGTGTTCTTTGCGGCTTCGGATACCGAAGGCCAGCCCTTCCTGTATCCACCGGCAGTAGTGGCAGCACTCCGCGGCGCCATGGCGCTGGCGGCGGAGACGTTTCCGGACCCTGCCGGTGCGTGGGGCGGCTTCCTGCCCTGGTTGGCCGGCGCGGGCTCGGCGTCAGCCGTACTCTACGGCGCCCGGCTTGTTCGCACCGCCCCTTTGCAGGCCGAACCGGTGCGGCGCTGGTCGCTTGCCGGGGCCGCCTTCCTGGGCGTGATGCTCGTGGCCTTGGCCGGAATCCGGCATGATACGACCTCCTGGACCGCAGCAGCCATCCTCGCCGCCGCCGTCGGAATTGCCTACCATGAGGCCACGCCAAAGGCGCGCCGGATTAAGGTGGAGGTTGGCGCACTGGTGCTGACTGCTGCGGTCCAGCGGGCGGCGATCTTCGCCCTGGACGGGCCGGACCGGCTCAGTGGCCGTGTGTTTGCCGGTCTGGAGGATCCGTTCTGGGTGGCTCAGTGGTAGGTGGTCCTGGCCACGGTCCTCGGTGGCTGGCGGTACTTCTCCGGCCATCAGAAGGCCGGGCGGTTCCTGGTGGGAGTTGCTGCCGGGTTGCTGTCGTTTGGAGGCCTGGGTGCGGTGTTCAGTGGGACCGGTGCGCAGCAGTTGTGGGTGCTGGTGCTTCTCGCGGTGGTGCTGGTGGCTGGCCTTGGCGTGGGTGACCGGCTGTTCGTCTAGTGGGGTGCGGCGGGCGTGGCAGCCTGCATGCTGTGGGCAATGAGGCATTACACGTTCCTGCTCCTGGCGATGGTTGCCGTGTGGCTCATCGTCTTTGCCGTGTGGCGCCTGAACCGGGGCACGTCCGGTGCGGCGGCGGACGCGGCCGGAGACGGGGCCGCCCGCCGGAGCTGATCCCGCAGCCAGCCCCCGGTCCGGCGACCACAGGGAACCCACAGGCCGGCGCTGATATTGTTGCCAGCGGAGAGGGGAATACATTATGGAGTGGCTAATTTTTCTGATCATCGTGGTTGCCGTGGTCGCCGGAGTGTTCTGGGCCAAGAAGCATTTCCGCAACGAGATTGACCGCGCCAAGCGCATCAACCGGGCCAACAAGAACCAGTAGCCGGGACTCAGGCTGCCAGCGGTTTGGGCTTCAGTCTGCCAGCCGTTTCCGGGCCTGGCTGAGCGCCTTGTACCAATAGAATGATTCCTTCGGCGTGCGCTCCAGGGTTTCGAAGTCCACGTGGATCAGCCCAAACCGCTGGGAGTAGCCGGCGGCCCATTCAAAGTTGTCCATCAGCGTCCAGACGTAGTAGCCACGGAGTTCCACGTCTTCGGCGATGCCGCCGGGTGCGGTTGCCTCCACTGCGTGGCGCAGATGTCCCGCGATGTAGTCGATCCGCTGCTGGTCCTGGATGGGGCCGGTGACGTGCTCAGGCTCGGGGAAGCTGGCGCCGCTTTCGGTAATGTACAGCGGGGGTAAAGCATCACCATAACGGTCTTTGAGTTCGCGGAGCAGGATGCCCAGATGATCCGGCGCCACGGGCCAGCCGAACCCCGTTGTCCCGTACTCGGGGAACGGCACCTGGTGGGCCGGAATCCGGACCATCGCTTCTGCCGGCACGGCCAGGTTTTCGTGGGGACCCCGGCCGGCAGCCACTCTGACTGGCTGGTAATAGTTCACGCCGTAGAAGTCCAGAGGCTGGTGGATGGTCTGCAGGTCGGCGTCCGAAATTCTGCCAAAGGAACGCATCCATGGCTTGGCGAAGACCAGGGAAGCCGGGTACCGGCCCCGCAGGATCGGATCAGCATAGATCCGGTTGAGCATGATGTCGAAGACCGCTGCCGCTGCCTTGTCACGGATCTTGCGTGTTGCCGGCCGGACGGGGGAGTGCAGGTTGCTGACGCCGATGCCACCGCGCACGCCTTCCGACCGCAGCGCCTGGACGGCCAGCCCGTGGGCCAGCAGTTGGTTGTGGACCGCAGGAAAGGCGTCGAAAAGCAGGCCATGGCCAGGAGCATGGACGCCCAGGGCATACCCGTTCAGCACTACCGAGGCTGGCTCGTTGAGCGTGACCCACTGGTCCACCCGGTCGCCGAAGCGACGGCCAGCCGCCGCGCTGTACTCAGCAAAGCGTTCGGCAGTGGCCCTGTTCATCCAGCCGCCGCCATGCTCCAGTGGCAGCGGCGTATCCCAGTGGTAGAGAGTGGCCATGGGGGAGATGCCAGCCTCAAGAAGTTGATCGATCAGGCGGTCGTAGAAGTCCAGTCCCTGTTCGTTGAATGCACCGCGGCCATCCGGCTGGATCCGCGGCCAGGAGATGGAGAACCGATAGGAATCCACGCCGAGTTCGCGCATGAGCGCCACATCTTCGGCTGAGCGGTTGTAATGGTCGCAGGCCATTGCCGGCGAGTGTCCGTCCCAGATGGCTCCGGGCTTCTCCACAAAGGCATCCCAGCCGGAAGGACCCCTGCCGTCAGTGGACAGCGCGCCTTCGATTTGGAAGGCGGCAGCTGCCACTCCTAAGGTGAAGGAAGGCGGCACTCGGTCGGCAAGATCCTGGATGGAAACGTCCTGTTCGACGGTCATTAACCCATCATCCATTCGGATGTTGGGGAAGGCAATGACGGCCGGTGGTTGCCCGCCGGCAAACCGGCCACGCCGGGCAGGGAAGCCGTGGCCTGCAGATTCGCTTCTTGGCACAATTTCCGGCATACTAGATGAGTTGTTCAAGCGCTTCTTCGTGTCCCGATCCGGATAATGCCGGGTGTCAGGGTCCAAGTGGAAGCCCAAACATAACCCACTCCCATGGAACTGCGGATTTGTATGCGTGCTAAGCGCGACACGCCCGACCGCGGGGGTCGGGTTACGTCGGCAGGTTGAGGAACCCGGATATATCCGGATTCAGCTTGTGCGGCGGGTGGTAGTTCAGACTTCAAATGCTTCGGCAGCCACATGCAACACCAAAGTGAACAGAGCAGCCCTACTCAGAGCAGCACTAACTGAAAGAGAGTCAGGCGACATGGCGGGACAAAAAATCCGCATCCGGCTGAAGTCATACGACCACGAGGTCATTGACGTTTCAGCCCGGAAGATCGTTGAGACGGTCACGCGTGCAGGCGCAACGGTAGTTGGCCCTGTGCCGCTGCCTACGGAGAAGAACATCTACTGCGTAATCCGCTCTCCGCACAAGTACAAGGACAGCCGCGAGCACTTTGAAATGCGCACGCACAAGCGTCTTATCGACATCATCGATCCCACGCCGAAGGCTGTTGACTCGCTTATGCGCCTCGACCTGCCGGCCGACGTGAACATCGAAATCAAGCTGTAGGGAGGTGCTGAGAGACTATGACCGCAACCCGTAACGTAAAGGGCCTGCTGGGCACGAAGCTCGGCATGACCCAGGTCTGGGACGAGAACAACAAGCTCATCCCCGTCACTGTGGTCCAGGCAGATTCGAACGTCATCACCCAGCTGCGCAACGCAGACACTGATGGCTACGTCGCTGTACAGATTGGCTACGGCCAGATCGATCCCCGCAAGGTCACCAAGCCGCTGGCTGGTCACTTTGAAAAGGCAGGCGTCACGCCTCGCCGCCACGTCGTCGAACTCCGTACCGCAGATGCTGCAGAGTACGAGCTTGGCCAGGAGCTCTCAGTAGAGGTCTTCGAAGCCGGCCAGAAGATCGACGTCATCGGCACCACCAAGGGTAAGGGCTTCGCCGGTGTTATGAAGCGTCACGGCTTCCACGGCGTTGGAGCTTCCCACGGTGCCCACAAGAACCACCGTAAGCCCGGTTCAATCGGTGGCGCATCCACCCCGAGCCGCGTCTTCAAGGGCATGAAAATGGCCGGCCGCATGGGCGCCGTTCGTCACACCACGCTGAACCTCACGGTTCACGCAGTTGACGTCGAGAAGTCGCTGCTCCTGATCAAGGGTGCCGTCCCCGGCGCCCGCGGCCAGGTCGTACTCGTACGCACCGCCGTGAAGGGAGCATAGTTCAATGACTAGCACTGTCAAGGTTGACCTGCCCGCAGAGATCTTCGACGTTCAGACCAACGTGCCGCTGCTGCACCAGGTCGTCGTTGCCCAGCTCGCTGCTGCTCGCCAGGGTACCCACAAGACCAAGACCCGCGCCGAGGTTTCCGGTGCAGGTCGCAAGCCGTTCAAGCAGAAGGGCACCGGCCGCGCCCGTCAGGGTTCAATCCGTGCTCCTCACATGACCGGTGGTGGCGTTGTCCACGGTCCCACACCGCGTGACTACAGCCAGCGCACCCCCAAGAAGATGATTGCTGCTGCACTGCGCGGCGCACTGTCTGATCGGGCCCGCAACGGACGCATCCACGTTGTTGCCGAACTGGTGGAGGGCACCAAGCCGTCCGTCAAGAACGCACTTGCAACGCTGCGCGGAGTTTCCGAGCGCAAGAACCTGCTGGTTGTCATCGAGCGCGCCAACGATGTTGCAGCACTTTCCGTGCGCAACCTCGCCGGTGTTCACGTTCTGTACGCAGACCAGCTGAACACCTATGACGTACTCGTCTCTGACGACGTTGTCTTCACCAAGGCTGCCTACGAAGCATTCGTTGCTGACAAGGCAGTAGCAAAGAACGAGGAGGATGCCAAGTGAGTGCAGCCACCATCAAAGACCCGCGCGACGTCGTGCTTGCACCCGTCGTATCGGAAAAAAGCTACGGCCTGATCGATGAGGGCAAGTACACCTTCCTGGTGGACCCCCGCTCGAACAAGACCGAGATCAAGCTGGCCGTGGAGAAAATTTTCTCCGTCAAGGTCGAATCGATCAACACCATCAACCGTGCCGGTAAGCGCAAGCGCACCAAATTCGGATGGGGTACCCGCAAGAACACCAAGCGTGCAATTGTGAGCCTCAAAGAAGGCACCATCGACATCTTCGGCGGTCCGCTCTCGTAGCGGAGACCACTTTAACGAGGAAATAAACTATGGGAATCCGTAAGTACAAGCCGACTACACCGGGCCGTCGTGGCTCGAGCGTAGCGGACTTCACCGAAATCACGCGGTCGACGCCGGAAAAATCGTTGGTACGTCCGCTGCCCAAAAAGGGCGGCCGTAACAACACCGGTAAGATCACCACCCGTCACAAGGGTGGTGGCCACAAGCGCCAGTACCGTCTGATCGACTTCCGTCGCCACGACAAAGACGGCGTCAACGCCCGCGTTGCCGAAATCGAGTACGATCCGAACCGCACGGCTCGCATCGCCCTCCTGCACTACGTTGATGGCACCAAGCGTTACATCATCGCCCCGAACAAGCTGTCCCAGGGTGACATCGTTGAGGCAGGTGCCGGTGCTGACATCAAGCCCGGTAACAACCTGCCCCTGCTCAACATCCCGGTCGGTACCGTAATCCACGCAGTTGAACTGCGTCCGGGTGGCGGCGCCAAGATGGGCCGCTCCGCCGGCGCATCGATCCAGCTTGTTGCCAAGGAAGGCCGCTTCGCCCAGCTTCGTCTGCCTTCCGGCGAAATCCGCAACGTTGATGTGCGCTGCCGCGCAACCATCGGCGAGGTCGGTAACGCCGAGCAGTCGAACATCAACTGGGGCAAGGCCGGCCGTATGCGGTGGAAGGGCGTTCGCCCGACCGTCCGTGGTGTCGCCATGAACCCGGTTGACCACCCGCACGGTGGTGGCGAGGGTAAGACGTCCGGTGGACGTCACCCCGTCAACCCGAACGGTAAGCGTGAGGGCCGCACCCGCCGCCCGAACAAAGAGAGCGACAAGCTTATTGTGCGTCGTCGTCGTACTGGCAAGAACAAGCGATAGGAGCCTGGACACATGCCACGCAGCCTGAAAAAAGGTCCTTTCGTTGACCAGCACCTCTTTGTGAAGGTGGACAGGGAAAACGAAAAGGGCACCAAGAACGTCATCAAGACCTGGTCTCGCCGTTCGATGATCATCCCCGGCATGCTCGGGCACACGATCGCCGTACACGACGGACGCAAGCACATCCCGGTGTTTGTCACTGAGTCGATGGTCGGGCACAAGCTCGGCGAATTCGCTCCCACGCGGACATTCCGCGGCCATGTCAAGGACGACCGTAAGGGCAAGCGCCGCTAGGCGCCTGCACTTACGTCAAAGACGAGAGAAGGAAAGCAATGGAAGCCAAGGCAATTGCGCGTCACATCCGCGTAACGCCTATGAAGGCCCGGCGCGTCGTCAACCTTGTTCGTGGTAAGCAAGCGAATGAGGCTCTGGCAATTCTGAAGTTTGCCCCGCAGGCAGCTTCAGAGCCGGTATTCAAGGTAGTTCAGTCGGCAATCTCCAACGCCCGGGTCCTCGCGGACCGCGACGGTGTTGCGTTTGACGAAGGTGACCTCATCATCAGCGAAGCGTTTGTTGATGAAGGCCCGACCATGAAGCGGTTCCAGCCGCGCGCCCAGGGTCGTGCATTTCAGATCAAGAAGCGCACGAGCCACATCACCGTGGTAGTCGCTACCCCGGAGAAAGAGGAGGCTCGCTAAGTGGGACAGAAAGTTAACCCGCACGGGTTCCGACTCGGCATCACCACCGATCACGTATCGCACTGGTTTGCTGACAGCACCAAGGCCGGCCAGCGGTACAAGGACTTCGTTCGCGAAGACATCCGTATCCGCCAGCTCATGTCCACGGGCATGGAGCGCGCCGGTATCGCCAAGGTCGAGATCGAGCGCACCCGCGATCGTGTCCGCGTGGATATCCACACGGCACGTCCCGGCATCGTCATCGGCCGCCGCGGCGCTGAAGCAGACCGCATCCGCGGCGAGCTTGAGAAGCTCACGGGCAAGCAGGTTCAGCTGAACATCCTCGAGGTCAAGAACCCCGAGATGGAAGCTCAGCTTGTTGCCCAGGGCGTTGCTGAGCAGCTGACTTCCCGCGTGGCGTTCCGCCGCGCGATGAAGAAGGCCATGCAGTCCGCACAGCGTGCAGGTGCCAAGGGCATCCGTATCGCTTGCTCGGGTCGACTGGGCGGCGCTGAAATGTCCCGCTCGGAGTTCTACCGCGAAGGCCGTGTGCCCCTGCACACCCTCCGCGCGAACATCGACTACGGCTTCTACGAGGCCAAGACCACCTTCGGCCGCATCGGCGTGAAGGTCTGGATCTACAAGGGTGACGTCACCGCCAAGGAACTGGCTCAGCAGGCAGCTGCTGCTCCGTCCCGTGGCCGCGGCCCCAGCGACCGTCCGGGCCGCCCGGGTGGCGCCGGTGGCGCTGACCGTGGTGACCGCCGCCGTCGTACCGACCGTCCGGCAGCAGAGGCAGCTCCGGCTGCCGAGGCTCCGGCAGTTGAGGCTGCACCTGCTGCAGTAGAAGGAGGACAGGCTTAAATGCTTATCCCACGTCGAGTCAAGCACCGTAAGCAGCACCACCCGGGTCGTTCCGGCGCTGCTACCGGCGGTACCAAGGTCTCCTTCGGTGAGTACGGCATCCAGGCCCTGAGCCCGGCATACGTCACCAACCGTCAGATCGAGTCTGCCCGTATCGCGATGACCCGCCACATTAAGCGTGGCGGCAAGGTCTGGATCAACATTTACCCGGACCGTCCGATCACGAAGAAGCCTGCCGAAACCCGCATGGGTTCCGGTAAGGGTTCACCCGAGTGGTGGGTCGCTAACGTCAAGCCGGGCCGGGTTCTCTTTGAGATCTCCGGCGTCGAAGAATCGGTAGCTCGCGAGGCCCTGCGCCTGGCAATCCACAAGCTCCCGTTGAAGGCACGCATTTTGCGTCGCGAAGGTGGTGAATAGAAATGGCAGTAGGATCCAAGGAACTGGCATCCGCACAGCTGGACACGTTCGACAACGAGCGCCTCGTTGAAGAACTCCGTAAGGCTAAGGAAGAGCTGTTCAACCTGCGTTTCCAGTCCGCCACCGGTCAGCTGGAGAACCACGGTCGTCTGCGCGCGGTAAAGAAGGACATCGCACGCATCTACACCGTTCTCCGTGAGCGCGAGCTGGGCATTCGTGCCGAGGTTGCCGCTCCGGTTGTGGAAGCCAAGGAAGAGAAGAAGTCCAAGAAGGCTGCAACCAAGAAGGCCGAAAAGGCTGAAACGGTTGACGCCGAGGAGGATGCCAAGTGACTGAAAAGGACGAGAACGTGACGGAAACTGTTTCCGCGGCAGCTACCGCTGCCGAGCGCGGTGACCGTAAGACGAAGCGCGGCTACGTGGTCTCGGACAAGATGGAAAAGACCATCGTTGTCCAGGTTGAAGACCGCGTGAAGCACGCCCTCTACGGCAAGGTCATCCGCCGCAACACCAAGATCAAGGCTCACGACGAAGAGAACAGCGCCGGCATCGGCGACCTCGTACTCCTCGCCGAGACCCGCCCGCTGTCCGCTACTAAGCGGTGGCGCCTGGTCGAGATCCTCGAAAAGGCCAAGTAACACCCGCAGCCTGCTTGCAGTAACTGCACCGGAAACCCTCGTTCCCTTTGGGAGCGGGGGTTTTCCGCGTTCCGGGATGGGCCTGCCACGGTGCCCGCGTCACACCAGGCAGGCTTTTGGGCCGCGTCCGACGGCGGTGGGCCGGTTTTCGGTGAAGCGGCACCCGTGGTGGCCAAAAGCGTGCCGTGCGTGCCGCCGTCGTCCGTCTTGCGGGGGAGCGCCGGCCGGTGATATGGGCATCGGCAGGAAACATGCTAAGATATTGAGTTTGTATGGCGCCTTTCGTGCGCCGACATCAACCTCGTAAACAATCGTGCCACGGCATAGTGCCCCCTAGCGCTTCGGACCTGTCTGAAACCGCTTGGGAAGCAAATGTTTTTGGCACGGGAGTTTAGGCCTGGTCTGGCAAAATCCAGGCAGGTCAAGAGACACCCCGATCAACCGTTCCGCAAGGCTCATTCCGTAGGAAGATTTTCGGTCTGAGAACCGGCGCGACGCAAGGAGTAAATAGTGATTCAGCAGGAGTCGCGACTCAAGGTCGCCGACAACACGGGTGCTAAGGAAATCCTTACCATTCGCGTTCTCGGTGGATCTGGCCGTCGCTACGCAGGCATTGGCGACGTTATCGTCGCTACCGTCAAGGACGCAATTCCGGGCGGCAACGTAAAGAAGGGCGATGTTGTTAAGGCAGTCATCGTCCGTACCAAGAAGGAACGCCGCCGTGCGGATGGTTCCTACATCAAGTTTGACGAGAACGCAGCCGTGATCCTGAAGGCGGACGGTGACCCCCGCGGTACCCGTATCTTCGGACCGGTTGGTCGTGAACTTCGCGACAAGAAGTTCATGAAGATCGTTTCTCTGGCTCCGGAGGTGCTCTAGTCCATGGCTAAGATCAAAAAGGGTGACCTCGTTCAGGTCATCACTGGCGCCAAGGCTGAGCGCGGCGGCGACCGTGGCAAGCAGGGCAAGGTTCTGCGCGTATTCCCGGAGACCAACCGCGTGTTGGTTGAAGGCATTAACCGCGTAACCAAGCACACCAAGGTCGGTCAGTCGCAGCGCGGCACCAAGACCGGTGGCATCGAGGTCGTAGAAGCTTCGGTCCACATCTCCAACGTGGCTCTGGTTGACCCGTCCACCAAGAAGCCCACCCGCGTCGGTTTCCGCACCGAGACCGTTGAGCGCGATGGCGTGAAGCGCGAAGTGCGTATCCGCGTGGCCAAGAGCTCCGGGAAGGACATCTAATGACTGAGACTCTCGAGACTCCGGCAACGAAGATCGTTCCTCGTCTGAAGACCAAGTACGCCGATTCCATCAAGAGCACGCTCATTGAGGAATTCAGCTACAGCAACGTCAACCAGGTTCCCCGTCTGGTGAAGGTCGTTGTGAACATGGGTGTTGGAGATGCCGCCAAGGACTCCAAGCTGATCGACGGCGCTGTCCGCGATCTGACCCTGATCACCGGCCAGAAGCCGCAGGTAACCAAGGCCCGCAAGTCGATCGCACAGTTCAAGCTGCGCGAAGGCATGCCCATCGGCGCACACGCAACTCTGCGTGGGGACCGCATGTGGGAATTCCTGGATCGTCTGGTCACGCTGGCTCTGCCCCGTATCCGCGACTTCCGCGGCCTCAGTGGCAAGCAGTTCGACGGCAACGGCAACTACACCTTCGGTCTGACCGAGCAGGTTATGTTCCACGAAATCGATCAGGATTCCATCGACCGCACCCGCGGCATGGACATCACGGTTGTTACCACTGCCAAGACCGATGACGAAGGCCGTGCGCTGCTGAAGGCGCTTGGTTTCCCGTTCAAGGCCGAAGACTAATCTAGCTACGTAACAGGTCCTTCGGTGCAGCCCGTGCAGATTTCTGCAGGGACCGGACCGAGGAAACCGTTATGAGGAAGGGCAAGAGCCCACCATGACAATGACAGATCCTGTCGCAGACATGCTTACGCGTCTGCGCAATGCAAACTCGGCATACCACGATTCCGTGTCCATGCCGTACAGCAAGCTCAAGGCACGCGTCGCCGACATCCTGAAGGCCGAAGGTTACATCGCCTCCTGGAAAGAAGAAGACGCTGAGGTTGGCAAGAAGCTGACCCTCGACCTCAAGTTCGGACCGAACCGCGAGCGTTCAATCGCTGGCGTTCGTCGTATTTCCAAGCCGGGCCTGCGTGTTTACGCAAAGTCCACCAACCTCCCGCACGTGCTCGGTGGCCTGGGTGTCGCAATCCTGTCCACCTCTTCCGGCCTCTTGACTGATAAGCAAGCCGGCAAGAAGGGCGTGGGCGGCGAAGTCCTCGCCTACGTCTGGTAACGGGAAAGGAAGAGAATAATGTCACGTATTGGACGTCTCCCCATCACCGTTCCCGCCGGCGTTGAGGTCAAGGTTGACGGCTCTGTCGTCAGCGTCAAGGGTTCCAAAGGCGAGCTGAACCACACTGTGGCCAGCCCGATCGAGGTTTCCCTGGAAGCAGACACCCTGACCGTCGCCCGCCCGAACGACGAGCGCGCCTCCCGTTCACTCCACGGCCTGACCCGCACCCTGATCTCCAACATGATCGAGGGCGTTACCAGGGGCTACGAGAAGAAGCTTGAAATCGTTGGTACTGGTTACCGCGTTCAGGCCAAGGGATCTGACCTTGAGTTCGCTCTCGGCTACAGCCACCCGGTAAATGTCTCCGCACCGGACGGCATCACCTTTGCAGTTGAGACCCCGACCAAGCTCTCTGTTTCAGGTATCAACAAGCAGCAGGTCGGCGAGGTTGCTGCCAACATTCGCAAGCTTCGGAAGCCGGACCCCTATAAGGGCAAGGGCATTCGCTACGCAGGCGAAGTCATCCGCCGCAAGGTCGGAAAGGCTGGTAAGTAACCATGGCCATCTCAATTAACAAGAAGCGTACGAACAAGAGCAAGTCTGCTTCGCGCAGCCGCCGCCAGCTTCGTATCCGCAAGCGCATCTCCGGTACGGCTGAACGTCCTCGTCTGGTCGTCAACCGTTCCGCACGCCACGTATTCGTCCAGGTTGTCGATGACACCAAGGGCCTTACCGTAGCGAGCGCCTCCACACTGGAAGCCGATCTTCGTGCATTCGAAGGCGACAAGACCGCCAAAGCCAAGCGCGTTGGCGAGCTCGTTGCCGAGCGTGCGAAGGCTGCCGGTATCGAAGCAGTTGTCTTCGACCGCGGTGGTAACAAGTACCACGGCCGGATTGCTGCTGTCGCTGACGGCGCACGTGAAGGTGGGCTGTCACTGTGACGGAAGCAAACAAGGAAAAGGACACTGTGTCTGCAGATCAGAAGGCGACTGAAGCCGTAGCTGCTCCGGCCACTGAGACCACTGCGCCCGCAACTGCCGCCGATGACCGCCGTGGTGGCGCTCGTCGTGGCGAGCGTGGCGACCGTGGCCAGGGCGGCCGCGACGGCGGCCGTGGTGGCCGTGGCGGCCGCGATGGCGGCCGTGAAGCCGAGAAGAGCCAGTTCGTAGAACGCGTTGTCACCATCAACCGCGTTTCCAAGGTGGTCAAGGGTGGTCGTCGCTTCAGCTTCACCGCCCTGGTCGTCGTTGGTGACGGTAACGGCATGGTCGGCGTTGGCTACGGCAAGGCTAAGGAAGTTCCCGCCGCAATCGCGAAGGGCGTTGAAGAGGCCAAGAAGTCCTTCTTCCGCGTTCCCCGCATTGGCAGCACCATCCCGCACCGCGTTCAGGGTGAGGCTGCTGCCGGCGTCGTAATGCTGCGTCCGGCTTCCGCCGGTACCGGTGTTATCGCCGGTGGCCCGGTCCGTGCAGTACTGGAGTGCGTGGGCATCCACGACATCCTCTCCAAGTCGCTCGGTTCCTCGAACGCCATCAACATCGTTCACGCGACCGTTGATGCCCTGAAGCGCCTCGAAGAGCCGGCAGCAGTGGCAGCACGCCGCGGCCTGCCCCTCGACGAGGTTGCTCCGCCGGCAATGGTGAAGGCAATCCTGAACCAGAAGGCGGGTGTCTAAGTCATGGCTAAGAACCTGATTCCCTCCGACGCTCAGTTGGAGATCACTCAGATCAAGTCCGTCATTGGCGGCAAGCAGAACCAGCGCGACACCCTGCGGTCCCTCGGCCTGAAGCGGATCGGACACACCGTTGTCCGCACCGCCGACGCCGTGACTGTGGGAATGCTCAACACGGTTCCGCACCTGGTACAGGTAGAGGAGGCGAAGTAAATGGCAGAGAAGAAGACCGCCGTAGAGGCTGCTGAGAAGCAGAACACTCTGAAGGTCCACCACCTGCGTCCCGCCCCGGGTGCCAAGACCGCCAAGACCCGTGTTGGTCGTGGTGAAGGTTCCAAGGGTAAGACCGCTGGTCGCGGTACCAAGGGTACGAAGGCCCGCTACCAGATCAAGGCTGGCTTTGCCGGCGGCCAGCTGCCGCTGCACATGCGCCTGCCGAAGCTGCGCGGCTTCAAGAACCCGTTCCGGGTTGAGTTCCAGGTTGTAAACCTGGACAAGCTCAACGAGCTGTTCCCGGAAGGTGGCGCAGTCACCGTGGAGAACCTGGTCGAAAAGGGTGCTGTTCGCAAGAACCAGCCCGTCAAGGTGCTTGGCACCGGCGACATCACCGTCAAGGTTGACGTCACCGCCCACGCATTCTCGGCCAGCGCCGCAGAAAAGATTGCTGCAGCAGGCGGAAGCACCACCGCTCTCTAGCAGACGGTGGGCATATGCCCGTTGTTAACTCCCGGCGTGCAGGACCCCAGGGCCCTGCACGCCGGGAGTTTCTTTCATATCCGGCCGCCGAATAATTCCCGCCGCCCGCCGCGCGTTGGCCATGCGGATTGTTCGCATCGCCAATCCACCCGTTAGACTCGGTTGTTGGGATTATTGACCCCCCATCACACCACGCTCATTAACAACACAGGAGGACGCTTGCTTAGCGCATTTGGCCGGGCCTTTCGCACGCCTGATCTGCGACGCAAGTTGTTGTTCACGCTGGCAATCATCACAATCTTCCGCTTGGGTGCCTTCATTCCCTCGCCTGGTGTGAACTACCAGAATGTCCAGCAATGCTTGCATAACGGTCAGACGGCAGGCGGGCTCTACCAGCTCGTCAACCTGTTCAGCGGCGGTGCCTTGCTTCAGGTGTCCATCTTTGCCCTGGGCATCATGCCGTACATCACGGCCAGTATCATTGTGCAGCTGCTCCGGGTGGTCATTCCCCGGTTCCAGGAGCTGTACGAGGAGGGCGCCTCCGGGCAGTCCAAGCTCACCCAGTACACGCGGTACCTCACCATCGCGCTGGGCCTGCTGAACGCCACGACGCTGGTGTCGCTGGCGCGCTCAGGCCAACTGCTGCCGGGCTGTGCACTGCCGATCATCCCTGACAGCAGCATCATCACCACCATCCTGCTGATCATCACCCTTACCGCAGGCACCGGACTCATCATGTGGATGGGCGAGCTTGTCACGGAAAAGGGCGTGGGCAACGGTATGTCGCTGCTCATCTTCACCTCCATCGCGGCGCAGTTCCCCACCTCGCTCGGTGCCATCTGGACCTCGCAGGGTCCGGGCACCTTCTTCCTGGTCCTGGCCATCGGGTTGCTGACCGTTGCCTTGGTGGTGTTCGTGGAGCAGTCCCAGCGCCGCGTTCCGGTGCAGTATGCCAAGCGCATGATCGGACGCCGCACCGTGGGCGGTACCAGCACCTACATCCCCATCAAGGTGAACATGGCAGGCGTGATCCCCGTGATCTTCGCTTCCTCCATGCTGTACCTGCCGGGTCTGATTTCACAGTTCAACCAGCCCAAGAACGGCGAGCCGCTTCAGCCGTGGGTTGAGTGGATCAACAACAACCTGACCCGAGGAGATCACCCGATCTACATGGCGCTGTACTTCGCCATGATCGTGTTCTTCACATACTTCTACGTCGCGATCACCTTCAACCCTGAAGAGGTCTCCGACAACATGAAAAAGTACGGCGGTTTCATCCCGGGTATCCGTGCCGGTAAACCCACCGCGGACTACCTGCAGTACGTGCTCTCCAGGATCACGCTGCCCGGCGCCATCTACCTTGGCTTCGTGGCGCTGATTCCGCTGATTGCACTGGTACTGATCAACGCGAACCAGAACTTCCCGTTCGGTGGCACCTCGATCCTGATCATGGTGGGCGTTGGCCTTGAAACCGTCAAGCAAATAGATGCGCAACTACAGCAACGTCACTACGAAGGGCTATTGCGATGACAAAAATGTTGATTATTGGACCGCCCGGTTCCGGTAAAGGAACCCAAGCAGAACGTATTTCCGAACGCCTCGGTGTTGTGGCGATTTCCACCGGTGATATCTTCCGCGCCAACGTGAAGGGCGAAACGCCCCTTGGCATCGAAGCCAAGAAGTACATGGATGCCGGCGATTTCGTTCCGGACAGCGTGACCAACAAAATGGTCCGCGACCGCCTCAGCGAGTCCGACGTCGAAAACGGCTTCCTCCTGGACGGCTACCCGCGCACCACCGCGCAGGTGGACTACCTCGACGGGATCCTCGCCACCAGCGAGGAAAAGCTCGACGTCGTCCTGCAGCTCACGGCCGATGACGAGGAACTCGTCGCCCGCCTGTTGGGCCGTGCCAAGGAAACCGGCCGGAGCGACGACAACGAAGCCGTAATCCGCCACCGCCTTGACCTTTACCACGAGCAGACCGAAGCCGTTGTGGCCAAGTATGCCGACCGCGGCATCCTGACCCGGGTGGACGGCATCGGCGGCATCGACGAGGTCACCGACCGCGTTATGGAAGCCATCAAGGCGGGCCAGGCCGCCTGAGCCAGGCAACCAAGTGATTCGAGGCTCCTCCCGGTACCCGGGAGGAGCCTCAGCCATTGAGAGGACACACCATGGCCTTCGGCCAGCCCCGTATCGAATACAAAACCAACGCCCAGATGCGCACCATGCACGAGGCCGGCCTGGTCCTGAGCCGTGCATTGGACGCCGCTGTTGCAGCGGCTGTGCCAGGCGTCACCACCAAGCACCTGGACGACGTCTTCGCCGCAGTGCTGAACGAGGCCGGTGCCAAGTCCAACTTCCTGGGCTACCACGGCTTCCCGGCCACCGTTTGCACATCCGTGAACGAGGAAGTGGTGCACGGCATCCCCGGCGGCAAGGTCCTGAACGACGGCGACATCATCTCAATCGACGGCGGTGCCATCGTTGACGGCTGGCATTCGGACTCCGCGCGGACCGTCATTGTGGGTAACGCGGACGCCGAGGACCAGCGGCTCTCCGACGTCACCCACGCGGCCATGTGGCACGGCATCGCGGCGCTCGCCACCGGCAGCCACGTGGGCGATATCGGCGCTGCCATCGACGACTACGTGTCCTGCGTGCCGGGCAAGCCGCTGGGCATCCTGGAGGACTACGTGGGCCACGGCATCGGCTCCGAGATGCACATGGCCCCGGACGTCCTAAACTACCGGACCAGCCACCGCGGTCCCAAGATCAAGCCCGGGCTGTGCCTTGCCATCGAGCCCATGCTGGTCCGCGGCAGCATCGACACCGCCGTCCTGGCCGACGACTGGACCGTAGTGACCACTGACGGCAAGCGCTCCTGCCAGTGGGAGCACTCCGTGGCCGTCCACGAAAAGGGCATCTGGGTGCTTTCCGCGCCCGACGGCGGTGCGGAGCACCTGGTGCCGCTCGGCGTCACGCCGGTGCCGATCCCGTAGGTTTCGACGCGCTGTAACCCCTGCGACACAGAAAGTCCCTGGGGACACCCAAATACTGGTGTCCCCAGGGATTTTGCGTGTCGCTTAGAATTTCGCGCGTCGTCAAACGGCCGTCCGGTGACCAGGCGAAGGGCACAATGGAGCCTATGGGAGCCATTACCGACGTACCGGGAATCCGGGTGGGGCACGCGCAGAAGAACGACGACGGCTGGCTGACCGGCGTGACGGTGGTGCTGCCGCCGCCGGGGACGGTCGGGTCGGTGGATGTCCGCGGCGGAGGGCCCGGCACGCACGAGACCGATGCCCTGGACCCGACCACCCTGGTGTCCACGGTGGACGCCGTGGTCCTCACCGGCGGCAGCGCTTATGGCCTGGTCTCTGCCCACGGTGTCCAGTGGTGGTGCGAAGAGAACGGCCGGGGCTTCGCGGTGACCGGGGGAGTGGTGCCGATCGTCCCGGCCGCCGCCATTTTCGACCTGGGCCGCGGCGGCGACTTCTCAGCCCGTCCGACGGCGAACATGGGCTATGCGGCAGCCGTCGCCGCTGCTGCCGAGGAGGACGGGCACGATGTCGGGCGCGGCAGCGTGGGCGCCGGCACGGGAGCGCTTATCGGGCGGGGCCAGTTCAAAGGCGGCGTGGGCACGGCGTCGGTCACGCTCGAGAGCGGCGTAATTGTGGGGGCCTTGGCCGTGGTTAACGCGCTTGGCTTTCCCGTCGAGGACGGGCGGCAGGAGCCGCAACCCTCCGCGCGCTCGGTCGTTCCGCCCCACGAGCCCCCTGCGCTCAATACGACTCTCGTTGTTGTTGCTACTAATGCCGTCCTGGACCCAGCTGAGTGCTACCGGACAGCTTCGGCGGCGCATGCCGGCCTGGCCCGGGCGTTGAATCCTTCCCATACGTTGGCGGATGGGGATACCGTCTTCTGCCTGGCGACTGGCGAGGTGGCGCTGGACCGGAGTACTGAGACTGCGCGGCAGATCGGTCTCATCACGCTCCAGAGTGCGGCAGCCGACGTCGTGCGCTTGGCGATCCTGGATGGGGTTTCGGCAAGCTCAACCACCGGGAGCGTCCGGTAGTTGTGTAAGTCTGTGGTTTTTGGTAATTGAGTGCAGATGTAGTAGAGTCGTTTGTTGGTTGTCTGCCCAGCTGTGCCCTGTTTGGGGCCGGAGGTGATAACCGATCCAACAAAAACGTTCGTGGTCATGTCCGGTGCAATCCGGCAGGGCTGCGGCAACAACAGTTAGCGGAGGGTATGGCCAAGAAGGACGGGGTCATTGAGATCGAAGGCGTTGTGACTGAGGCGCTGCCTAACGCGATGTTTCGCGTTGAGCTGACCAACAAGCACATCGTACTCGCGCACATCTCAGGCAAGATGCGCCAGCACTACATCAGGATTCTCCCTGAGGACCGGGTAGTGGTGGAACTGAGCCCTTATGACCTCACTCGGGGTCGTATCGTCTACCGCTACAAGTAAATTCTGGGCGGCCTCAGCATGAGCTGAACGCTGCTCCAGTTGACCAACTGCCACACGCAAAGGAATGCCATGAAGGTCAAGCCGAGCGTCAAGCAGATCTGCGAAAAGTGCAAAGTGATCCGCCGTAATGGCCGGGTCATGGTGATCTGCGAGAACCCGCGCCACAAGCAGCGCCAGGGCTAATTTCCTTCTTTGAAGGAAAACCTGGGTTGCTAACCCACGCAAGTAAATAAAAGGCAGCACAAGCTGAATTGGGACGCAAGAGCCCGGACAGCTAACCCCCGGTCGGAGGCTGGGGCCGCATGGACCGTGCGGGTGTACTGCCTACGACCTCCGGTTTATACAAGGAGCACTGCCATTATGGCTCGTCTCGCTGGCGTAGACATTCCCCGCGAAAAGCGGTTGGAAATTGCGCTTACTTACATCTACGGCGTGGGCAAGACCCGTGCACACGAAACCCTGGCTGCCACTGGCATCAGCGCTGACGTCCGTGTTAAGGACCTCACCGATGCCCAGCTGGTTGAGCTGCGTGACTACATCGAAGGCAACTACAAGGTTGAGGGTGACCTTCGCCGCGAAGTAGCAGCTGATATCCGCCGCAAGGTTGAAATCGGCAGCTACGAAGGTATTCGCCACCGTAAGGGCCTGCCCGTTCGAGGGCAGCGTACGAAGACCAACGCCCGTACCCGCAAGGGCCCGAAGCGCACCGTCGCAGGCAAGAAGAAGGCCCGTTAAATCCTTCGGGATTAACCGGCTCCCAATAAACTTTCTGTAGGAGAAAAAATGCCCCCGAAGACTCGTGGCGCGGTTCGCAAGCCGCGTAAGAAGGACAAAAAGAATATCGCGCTGGGCCAGGCGCACATCAAGAGCACTTTTAACAACACCATCGTTTCCATCACGGATCCGAACGGCGCTGTTATCTCTTGGGCTTCCTCAGGTGAGGTTGGCTTCAAGGGCTCACGCAAGTCCACCCCGTTCGCGGCCCAGATGGCTGCCGAAGCTGCTGCCAAGCGTGCGCAGGAGCACGGCATGCGCAAGGTTGACGTTTTCGTCAAGGGACCGGGTTCAGGACGCGAGACTGCAATCCGCTCGCTGCAGGCCGCTGGCCTGGAGGTTGGCTCCATCCAGGACGTCACCCCCGCAGCGCACAACGGCTGCCGTCCGCCGAAGCGCCGCCGCGTCTAAGGCTTTTCCAGCAGCTCGAGCTTGCCCGGACCGTTGATGGTCCGGGCAAGCCCGGCCGCGTTAAGTCTTCAGACCGAATTTCCACCACCTGTGTTGCGTCATATAGCGGATGCTCGCCGAAAGGAAACCTAAGTGCTCATTGCACAGCGCCCCACCCTCTCCGAAGAGGTCGTCTCCGAAAACCGCTCGCGGTTCATCATCGAACCGCTGGAACCGGGCTTCGGCTACACCCTCGGTAACTCCCTCCGCCGTACCCTGCTCTCCTCCATCCCCGGTGCCGCTGTAACCAGCATCCGGATCGATGGCGTGCTGCACGAGTTCACCACGGTTCCGGGTGTCAAGGAAGATGTCACTGAGATCATCCTCAACATCAAGAGCTTGTCGGTCTCCTCCGAGCACGACGAGCCGGTTGTTGCTTACCTGCGCAAGCAGGGCCCCGGAGTCGTCACCGCCGCGGACATCGCTCCGCCGGCCGGCGTCGAATTCCACAACCCGGATCTGCACATTGCCACGCTGAACTCGAAGGGCAAGTTCGAACTCGAACTGACCATCGAGCGCGGCCGCGGCTACGTTTCGGCAGCTCAGAACAAGTCCGGCGACCAGGAGATCGGCCGTATCCCGGTCGACTCGATCTACTCGCCGGTACTGAAGGTTACTTTCCGCGTGGAAGCAACCCGTGTTGAGCAGCGCACCGACTTCGACAAGCTCATTGTCGACGTCGAGACCAAGCAGGCCATCGCCCCGCGCGATGCCGTTGCTTCCGCAGGTACCACCCTGGTGGAACTCTTCGGTCTGGCCCGCGAGCTGAACACCGCAGCTGAAGGTATCGAGATTGGCCCGTCGCCGACGGACGCTGCCCTGGCAGCAGACATGGCACTGCCGATCGAGGATCTGGACCTCACCGTCCGTTCCTACAACTGCCTCAAGCGTGAGGGCATCCACACTGTGGGTGAACTCGTTGCACGCTCCGAGGCTGACCTGATGGACATCCGTAACTTCGGTGCGAAGTCCATTGACGAGGTCAAGGCAAAGCTGGTTGAACTGGGCCTGTCCCTCAAGGACTCGCCTCCCGGTTTTGACCTCGCAGCACGCGCCGCCGCAATTGAAGAGGACGACGCCGCGTTCAGCGACGACGAACTCTAACAAACAGATCTTGGCCGGCTGGCTGGATGCACCACGGTGTGCGCAGCCCACTGGCTTCCATATGAGGAGAAACTATTATGCCTACCCCCGCTAAGGGTCCGCGCCTCGGAGGCGGAGCGGCTCACGAGCGTCTTATGCTCGCGAACCTGTCCGCCGCACTGTTCGAGCACAAGCGGATCACCACCACGGTGACCAAGGCCAAGCGACTGAAGCCCTACGCCGAGCGCCTGGTGACTTTCGCCAAGCGTGGCGACCTGGCTTCCCGCCGTCGCGTGCTCGGCCTGATCAGCAACAAGGGCATCGTCCACGAGCTGTTCACCGACATTGCGCAGGCAGTGGAGAACCGCGAAGGTGGCTACACCCGCATCACCAAGATCGGCAACCGCAAGGGCGACAACGCTCCCATGGCTGTTATCGAACTGGTTCTTGAGCCGGTTTCCGCCAAGCAGGCCGTGGTAGCCGAGGCTACCTCCGCTGCCAAGCGCGATGCCGACAAGAAGGAAGCCGCTGCCGCTGCACCGGCCGCCGAAGAAGCTCCCGAGGCTGAGGTTGTTGAGACCGAAGCTGCTGAGACTGACGCTGCTGAGGCTCCGGCCGCTGAGGAAGCTGCTACCGAAGAGGCTCCGGCCGCTGAGGAAGCTGAAGCTCCCGCTGCAGAGCAGAAGGACGCGAAGTAATTCGCTGATTTTCTTCGCATAGACTTAGGCCTATGAACCACCAAAAACCCGCGGCCCCCGTTTTGGGGGGCGGCGGGTTTTTGCGTGTCCGGCTTGATTTATCGTACGACGGCGGCCCCTTCAGCGGGTGGGCGCTGCAGCCCGGCCTGCGCACCATCCAGGGTGTCCTGGAGGAGGCGCTGGCCCTCCTGATCCGGCGCCCCGTCCGGGTGACAGTGGCGGGGCGGACCGATGCCGGTGTGCATGCCCGTGGGCAAGTGGTGCATCTGGACCTGACCGAAGCCGAGTGGCTGGCGCTGCCGCGCGGCCACGAACTGGATCCCGCCGTCGCGCTTTTGCGCCGGATCCGCGGCGCGCTCAGCCACGGCCTGGGCGATCTGGCCGGCGCCATTGAGGTCCACGTGGTGTCCTTGGCGCCGGTGGGGTTCGACGCCCGCTTCTCAGCCCTGTGGCGCCGTTACAGCTACCGGATCGCGGACGGCCCTGCCCTGTGGGACCCGCTCGAACGGTACTTCACGCTGTGGCACAGGAACCCGCTGGACGTGGATCTCCTGAACGAGGGCGCGTCCAAGCTGCTGGGCCTGCAGAATTTCCTGTCATATTGCAAACCGCGTGAGGGTGCCACCACCATCCGTGAGCTGCAGCGCTTCGAGTTCCGCCGCGGCGAGGACGGGGTCATTGTGGCCACCGTCCAGGCTGACGCGTTCTGCCACAACATGGTCCGCTCCCTGGTGGGTTCGGCCCTGTTCGTGGGCGAGGGCGTGGAGAAGCCGGGCTGGCTGCATGACCGCCTCATGGCCAGGAAGCGCGACGCCAAGTCAGTCCTGGCCGCGCCCCACCCGCTGGTCCTGGAGGAAGTGGCCTACCCCTCCGACGACGAGATGCTGGCCCGCGCCGAGCTGACCAGGGCACGGCGCGAACACTGAGGACCGGCCGGTGGTTGAGCGTGTCGAAACCGAGCCCGGTGGTTGAGCGCGTCGAAACCCGAAGTGGTCGAATCAACCACCCGCAGCCTCGACTGGGAGGGTCATGGTGAACGTGCTGCCGGAGCCCAGGGCGCTGTGGCATGCGATGGCGCCGCCGTGTCGTTCGAGGATGGTCTTCGTGATGGACAGGCCCAGCCCGGCGCCCGGGATGGCGGCGTCGCGTGCGGCCTCGGTGCGGAAGAACCGGCTGAAGACCTTGGCGGCGTCCTCGGGTGCCATGCCCATCCCGGTGTCCTGCACTGCGAGCCGGACCCATCCCTTGGTGCCGGTGGCGCGGATGGTCACCGTGCCGCCGTCGGGGGAGAACTTGATGGCGTTCGACACCAGGTTGTCCAGCGCCTGCCCGATCCGCAGCGGGTCGGCGTAGGCCCACAGCGGGGAAGGTACATCGGCCACCAGAGCCACCGAGGACCGGTCCGCCTGTGCCTGTGCCGAGCCGATGCAGGTCTCCACGAGGCCGGAGATGTCGGTCCGTTTCGGGTGGATTTTGAGTGCGGCGGAGGCCTCGAGCGTCAGGTCTGAGACGAGGGCGAGCAGGCGCTCGGAGTTGCGCTGGACCACGGTGAGACGCTGGACGGCCTGGTGGGGCAGGCCGTCGCTGTCCTCGAGCACCAGGTCGATGTTGCCGAGGATGGAATTGAGCGGGGACCGGAATTCGTGGGAAACGTTCGAGACCAGGTCCTGGTTCGCTGACATGGCTTCAACCAGGCCCGTGACGTCGCTGAAGACCACCACCGCTCCGGCGAGGCGGCCGCCGTCGTCCATTAGGGGCCTGGCAGCGGTGGACACCGCGCGCTGCTGCGGAGCCGCGCCGATCCACACTAGGTAGTCCGCGAACGCTTCTCCGGCCATGGCGCGGCTGAGGGGGCGCTTGTCCGGCGGCAAAAGGGTCACTTTGTCCTGGGCGAAGACGTGCTGTTCAGTGTGGTCTGCAGGCCCGACGGCGGCCGGTGCGGCGCGCCCCTGCCACCGCCGCATCATGTTATTCGCCAGCAGTTGGTTGCCGTTCGAATCGACGGCAACAATGCCGACGTCGGTGGCGTCCAGGATGGTCATCAGGAGTTTTTCCCGCTCCCGGCTTTCGGTGAGCAGCTCCCGCAGTTCCTCGCCCAGGGCCTGCAGCTCGCGCTGCTGGACGCGCACGTTAACGCTGGCAAAGCGGATGGCCAGCGCAACGGCCAGCATCATGAGCGGGAAGAGGACCAGGGCCGTGATGTCGGCGGCCGCGAAGTTGGGAAAGTGCACGGCTGTCGTGGGGAGCATGATCAGGAACGGCCCCACGGCGCTCACCACGAGGCTGGTGCGGACCAGCATGCCGGACGCGGCGAGCCAGATGATTGGAAAGACCACCAGGATTACCAGGCCGGGCAGCAGCGGCGCGGCACCGTTCCGCAGGAGCCCGACCGCCAGCAGATCCAGCACCGGGACGATGAGACAGGCGCTGGGGTGCAGGCGCTCCCAAGGCATCACAAAGCAGGCCACGATCAGGATGAGATGAAGGGTGAGTCCGGCCAGATAGACGGGGCTGGACAGGATCGAGGGCCACGTAAACGGTGTCATCACGCCCAGGACAGTGACAACGAGCGTCAGCGGAAGCTGGCACAGCACCACCTGGGTGCGGCGGCCGAGCTTCCTGAACGGTTGTTCCACACATCTTCGACCTTGGAATATCCTGCGCGAAGACTTCCCAGATCCGACGTACCTTGCGCCTGTGCTAGGAGAAGGCTGCGGAAGACTTGGGAAATCGTCCCTTTCGGGCACGCAAGCGGACCCCCTCGGTTCTGGGTGCCGAGGGGGTCCGGTTCTTGGGGCGCTGGTTGGCGCCGTGGGTGGGGGCCTACGGGATTCCGAGCGCCGTCTTCACTCCCGTGGTGAGGTCTGTGAACACGCCATTTAGGGAAATACCGAAGAGCCCTACGCCGGCCACAATGACGATGGCGATGAATCCGACGAGAATGCTGTACTCCGTGGCCGTAGCGCCTCGTTCTTCGCAGCGAAACCGTTCGCGCCAATTCCGCGCCGTGGAACAAATCTCCGCCAACATGCCCATGTCTGCTCCTAGGAAAACGCTGCGATGATGTTCATGACTGCAGGACCAAGCAGAATGATGAACAAGGTGGGGAAGATGAAGAAGATCAGCGGGAACAGGATCTTGACCGGGATCTTCATGGCGTGCTCTTCGGCCCGCTGGCGGCGTTTGAGGCGCATTTCCTGAGCCTGCGACTTTAGTACTTTCGCAATGGCAATTCCATATGCGTCCGCCTGGACGATTGAGCGAATGAAGCTTTTCAGGTCCGGAACGTCCACCCGCTCCGACATTGTTAGGTAGGCCTCCTTGCGCGATCGTCCCACCTGAATGTCCTGGAGGGTGCGGGTGAACTCGTCCGCCAGGGGACCGCGGCCGTTCTGCGCCGCACGTGCCATGGCGGCCTCGAATCCCAGACCCGCCTGCACGGAGATCAGCATCTGGTCCAAGGCATTGGGCAGCTCCTGCCGGATGGCATCCCGCCGCTTCTGGGCATTGCTCCGCAGTAGCAGGTCAGGAGCAAAGTAGCCAAACGCGATGGCGCCAAGGAGAATGGCAAACCGGCCCGGAGCCGGTTCGGCCATCAAGTAGAAGAGACCCAAGACTCCGCCGGCTAGACCAAGAAGTGGTTTGATGGCGAGGAGCCTGCTCAAAGGCCAAGCCTTGGGGCGTCCGACGGCGGCGAGTTGCTTGTCGAGCCAAGCCTCGTAACTGCCGGGCGTGATCCGGTGTGCGAAGCTGCCGAATTGTTCGGTGAGGCTCTCCTTTTTGGTTTCCTGGGAGCGGTTCCCCAGATTGGCCTGAATATTTCGCAGGGCAACCCGATCGGTTCCGAAGGAAATCCAGACCAGGAAAGAGATGGGAAGAACTATGGCGAGCATGGCGCCAAGTGCGATGAGTGACATGTCGCCCTCCTAGTACTTCGGCTTAATGAGTTGACTGAGCCAGAACCCGCCTGCCGTCAACATGACTGCGGCGGCGCCGAGCATCATGAAGCCGGGGACGGTGGATGTAAAGGTCTTGGCATATGAGGGGTTAATCAAGATGAGAGCGAAGAAGAGCACGATCGGGAGTGCCATCAGAACTCCGGCTGACATTTTGCCTTCAGCGCTGAGCGCCTTGACCTGGCGCCGGATCTGGTTGCGGTCCCGGATGGTTTCGCCCACATGGTCAAGAACTTCGGCCAGGTCGCCACCGACTTCCCTGTGGATCTCGATTGCCTGCGAAATCCAGCTGAAGTCTTCGCTCGATGTGCGGTCAGCGACGTCCGCCATGGAGTCACCCAAATCGCGCCCGATTCTGGTTTCATTGACGATTCTGCTGAGTTCTTCCGCCATTGGTGCGTCAGTTTCCCGCGCGGATGCGTCGATGGCACGCAGGAGGCTGTGCCCCGCTCGCATGCTTCCCGTGAGCATTTGGATCGTGTCCGGCAACTGTTGATCAAACTTAACGCGACGCCGTGAGGTCAGGAACGAAAGGTAAACAAGCATTCCGCACGGGACTGCAACCAAGAGCACAAGTGCGAAGAAGAGCCCGCCGAGCATGAACCCCAGGACTGTGCCCACGAAAGCGCCGGCACCCATCATCAACAAATAGTCCGCGGGTTGAGTTTTTAGTCCCGCCCGTTCCAGCTTTTCACGGTCAACCAGGAACCCCCTGCTGCCTTTGAGTCGCTTGTTGATGGCCGCTACGGCTGAATCTGTCAGCCGGGTCAATCCACTCGCCGCAGTGACAGCGACGTCAGGGCGACGACGGGTAACCGGTAAGACGCTTTGCGATTTGAAGACGAAGACAAAAAGGAGTACTACTGCCGCGAAGACCATCAACATTCCAGCTGCAAAGAAGCTCACGGGCACCTCGGATGCGTCCATCACCGGCTCCTGGCTGTTTGGGCGCCAAAGACAGCGGGGGAAATCTGGATCCCCAATTCAGTGAACCTGTCCGTAAAGCGCGGCCGGACGCCCGTGGGGATGGGCTTCCCCAAGAAGCGGCCATTGGCGTCGATTCCTGCTGAGTAGTCGAAAACGAAGGCATCCTGAAGAGTAACTATGTCGCCCTCCATGCCTTGGACTTCCGTAATGTGTGTAACCCGACGTGAACCGTCCCTCAGCCGGGAAATATGTACGATCAGGTTGACTGCGGACGCAATCTGCTCGCGAATTGCCCTGAGTGGGAGATCCATCCCGGCCATGAGTACCAGCGTCTCTAGACGGGCAATGGCATCGCGGGGAGAGTTGGCGTGAACTGTCGAGATCGACCCATCGTGGCCAGTGTTCATGGCTTGGAGCATGTCCAGCGATTCACCGCCTCGAACTTCGCCGACAACAATCCGATCAGGCCGCATCCGGAGAGAATTCCGGACCAGGTCACGAATCGAAACCTCGCCCTTGCCCTCAATGTTTGCGGGACGGCTTTCCAGACGGACCACGTGGTCCTGTTGTAGCTGCAGTTCTACAGCGTCTTCGATGGTGACGATGCGGTCAGTAGCCGGAATGAAGGAGGACAAGACGTTCAGCATGGTCGTTTTACCCGTACCGGTGCCGCCTGAGACGATGATGTTCATCTTCGCGAGCACGCAGGCCTGAAGCAGTTCGGCCATCTCGGGAGACAAACTTCCGAAGCTGATGAGTTTCTGGACAGTGAGGGCTTCGCGGCCGAATTTTCGGATGGTCAGGGAAGCGCCGTTGACGGCGAGGGGCGGGATGATGGCGTTCACACGAGACCCATCGGCGAGTCGGGCGTCAACCAACGGTGACGACTCGTCAATGCGCCGACCGATCCGGGTGACGATGCGTTCGATCACACGTCGGAGAGCGTCCTCGCTGGCGAACTTTGTGTCCGTCAGGAATAGCTGGCCCTGGCGCTCGACATATATCTGATCGGCTCGGTTGACCATGATTTCTGTGACCGACGGATCATCGAGAAACCGCTGCAAAGGACCGTGCCCCAAGACATCGTCGATAATCTCCCGGGTCAGACGTTGCCGCTCGCCGGTTGATAGGGGCACTTGCTCCTCGTCCACCACAGCTTTCAGCTCATCTCTAACAAACTGATGGAGCTCTGATTCGTCCATTGACGAGTCGGTGATCCTGGAGCCCAGGCGCTCATAAAGTGCCTCGCTGGCGCGCTCCTTAAGGGCCGAAAGGGCCTCGCTTGCGCTACCGGCCGTAACCTCGACGCTCACAGGTACGGATGCCTGTTCGGCAGCTTGTGCTTGCTGGATTGAGCTGAGCGTTGAGGGTGCCGTTGGCGGGGCGGGAATGCTGCCGGCAAAACTGTTGTCAACCAACGCTTCGTCGTCATTGCCGCGCAACTTGGCAAATCGGTTGGAAAGACTCACGACACTACCGCCCTTCGATGCAGCTTCTTATGGGGACGCGCTTCCCAGTTGGGTTTGAATCGTTCAACGAGCTGTCTGAGACCTTTCGCGACTAGGTCTCGGCCACCGTCGTGCAGGAGAGGAACACCCTTGTTTGTGGAAAATGGGACCGTTCGTGAGCGGGGGAGCACGACGTCCACTGGGGCACCGATGGTTGCCTCGACGTCCTGGACCGTCAAGCCCGTTTTGCGGTCGGCCATGTTCAGTACTACGTGGCGATTGTCGGGAAGCAGATCGAGTTCGGAGAGGATCCGGAATCCCGTGCGCAGACCACGAATGCTGGGAATGTCCATCCCGCAGACCCATACCGCGTCGGTTGCCTGCTCGAGCGTTGCCAGCACATGCTCACCGAGCCCCGGTGCGGTATCCACCACAACGTATTGAAATTCGGAACGCAACTGTCGGAGCAAATGGCTTATGTGCTCACCGGTGATCCGGTCCATCTCAATGGGATTGCGAGGCGCGCAGAGCGCGTAGATGCTTCCGGGATGTAGCGAGAGATACGTTTTTAGGACCATTGCGTCTTGGCTCGCGGCACCCACCACAGCGTCCGTGATCGTGTACTCCGGTTCGAGCATCAGGCCGCTTGCGACGTCGCCAAACTGGAGGTCGAGGTCCACTATGACAACGCTCATCGGGGCAATCTGTCCCAACCCGATGGCAAGGTTGCTGGCAATCGTGGTCTTGCCAACCCCGCCCTTGGGTGACATCACGGCGATGATTCTGCCACCATCGGAGCCAATGCCTTCTACCGCCGTCGGGGCTAGACCGCGGCGACGACCGGCAGCGGAGAGGCTGGCCCTTTCCACCAAGGCGCGCACCGCGTCAGAATCGGCCGCTGGCGAGATGATGTCGCGGACGCCCGAGCGCATGGCATTCAGCGCAGTTTCGCCGTCGTCTTCAGCGGTCAAGACGATACTGATTTCCGGGTACTGAAGGTCCAAGACCGCAGCGAATTTGAGCGCTTCATCCAGAGGCAGCCCAGGCCCCAGAATCAAAACTTCGGGCGGCTCACCGGTTTGCTGCCTTAGCATATCCTCCGGGGAGTCTGGCAGATATGCCGCCTGGTAGAACTGCAGCGAGCCTCGAAGGGGCGCGATGGAGGCCCGGACCGTCCGCTCATAGTCTGCGGAGGGGGATATCAGAATGTAGCGGCTCATCGGAATACCCTTACCTGATTGACAACACCGGTGGTTCCTTCAGTTGCGTCGGACGGCTCCTTGGACAGGTAGATCTTCCCGAACTCTGCGGCGAACACCAGCTTCTCGGCGTCGACAGCGTTTCTCGCAAAAGTGATGAGGTATGCGTCGCTTGTTGTCGGCTTGGACTGACTGTCGGCGTTCAGCGCGCCCGTCGAACTCGCCTGGGTCGCTTCAGCTTGAGTCTGGGCCGCAGCGCCCGAGCTGAACTGGACGGCCGTCACAAGAACCTTATGAAACGCGAGCTGTGTTGCATTCCCGGCGGTGGCGTCTGTGCCTGTGGCTGCCGCGGCCGCCATGGAAATGAAGACGCCTACAGTGTCGCCGGCTTGAAGATGTCCGCCGACCACCCGGTCGATGCCGAGGCGGAGCGTGATCTCTTGGAGGCCAGGAGGTACCTCAATTCTGGCAGGCCCGAGGTAGGCAGTTGCGTCCACCAGGCGACTGCTCAGGAGCTGTTCGCCTGGAACGAGGGCCACCGAGGTGACTTTTGAGCCGAATGAGTTGAGGTCCTCTACTGCTTCGGCGGCCAATGTCGTGCGCGGCACAGCCTTGGTGGTGATGTACGGTGCGAGCTGGCTGGCTGGCGTTCCCGCCGGGATATTCTGCTTGACCACCAGGACGTCCTGCGTTTCTGTATTGGCCAAGGCGCGGCGATCCGCGCTTTGGACGTAGGTGAAGAGAAGGACGGTGCCAATGATTGCTACAACCAGTGCGGCGATGCCTCCCAGTAGGCGTGCTTTCACTTGAATCTCCTTAGTCGAACTATTTAATGAGCTTCACAACTGTTTGTTGGAAAAGTGGCCCGCCGACAGAAGCCCGATCGGACCACGGAATGAACTCAAGGACCTTCCCGCAGATTCCGCGGTTGTTGCTCGGATTGAACAACCCGACACAGATCGGGTCGGCTCTTGGGCTCGATAGCCCGTCCTTGTCCGGGACGAAAGACCAGCCGTGAACTTCAATCTTGCTGAATCCCACAATGTGGAAACGGCCGTGCGCGCCGCCGCCGTCTCCATCATCAAAGACTGGGAAGTACCCGATGGCATATTGGTTCTTGGAGTTGTCGGTGGCGGCACGCCACGCGTTGAGCGTGGGCATGCAGGAGGACGGCAATTTGCTGTTGCCCGGGTTGGACCCCACCCAGGCATTTGAGTCGGCCTTTGCATTGCAAGGAAGCGTCGTGTCCGGGTCCAGCCAGCCGAAACCTCCCGGGATGTGGTGCCCGGACGGACTTCCGACACAGGGACTCATTCCGTGTTCATTTATAAGTACGGTTTTTCCTGCCGGGGCGTAAGATGCCCCGACTTGACACTTGTCAAAGATCAGAGGAAAGGCGCCCGGGGGTGGCGTCACCTGCCATAAGGCGGTGGCGCTGGCACCGACAGTCGCTGCAGCCGACCCTAATGCATTGGAAAATAGCTTCGGTAGCGTGGGGCCGCCGTCAGTGCCGTTTTTGGTTTTCGTCTTTACCGTGACCTGGCCGGGAATCGAGAGGTCAACGGGCCCGCCCAGGTCGCTCTTGCCGTCGAGAGAGTTTTGGTTGGCCAAAGGTGCCGCGAGGGCCACCGCGCAGGAGCCTTTTGCGCAACTGTCTGCAACGGCCAATGCACCCGCATCGGCTGCGTTCTGAAGTTGGGCGCGTTCGGAATAGATTTGCCCGACATCGACGGCGATAGCACCCACGCCGATCAGGACCAGCATCATGAGAACAACAAGCACGCCGGCTACGCCTCTTTCGGGGTGTTGACCATTTTCGGCAGTTAACCTTCGCATTGCATTGCTCCCACTCCGGTGCTGACGAAAGTGTTTGAGAAAGAAATGTTGCTTCCCTGTACGTTGAGGGAGAAACCGGTCGGGGAGCTAAAGGTGTGAGTCACGGTGACTTGAACCGTCTTCCCTGTCCCCGAACACGTGCTGGTCGGCGCCAATGTGAAGTCGGAGGCGATCAGTCCGCTTCCGGGTGCTCCGGCGATGCCCGCGGTGGTGGCCTCGGACCAAACCTTTGTCACGGCGTAGTTTCGTGCTGCTTCACGGGCTGCCTGGGAGAGGGAGATTTGCGTGTTGTAAACGAAAGAAAACTCGACGATACCGGCGACCAGTGCTAGTAAAAGCGGGGCAACTAGAGCAAATTCGACGGCAACTGCGCCGCTCTCTCTTCGATCGGAAGTTGGAAGGATGCCTTTAGAGCGAATGCTGCGTTTCAAGGGGTCCCCCCAGGGTTACTTACAGCTGATAGAGGAAAGCAGGTGTGCCGCATGGGCCAATGCGATGCGGCACACCGGTAAGACTTGCATTTAACTACGGCGCTGGCCTGAAGCCACGGCCAGCGGCTGCCGCGAGGCCGTTGAAGAAGTCATTGAGACTGGTGCCAAAGAGCCCCACGCCCACAACAATCACGAGAGCGATCAGACCAACCAGAAGCGAGTATTCCGTGGCCGTCGCACCCTTTTCGGAGCTGAGGCGATCCTTAACTCCGGCGACAAATGTCATCATTGAGACCATAAGAGAAGTCATGGCTATTCCTTAATTCAGTGAAGTTGGTTGGGATATTTTCAAAGAAGCCGTGGCCTCGGACCAAACCTTTGTTCCGGCGTAGTTTGGCTGCTTCGCGGGCTGCCTGGGAGAGGGAGATTTGCGTGTTGTAAACGAAAGAAAACTCGACGATACCGGCGACCAGTGCTAGTAAAAGCGGGGCAACTAGAGCAAATTCGACGGCAACTGCGCCGCTTTCTCTTCGATCGGAAGTTGGAAGGATGCCTTTAGAGCGAATGCTGCGTTTCAAGGGGTCCCCCCAGGGTTACTTACAGCTGATAGAGGAAAGCAGGTGTGCCGCATGGGCCAATGCGATGCGGCACACTGGTAAGACTTGCATTTAACTACGGCGCTGGCCTGAAGCCACGGCCAGCGGCTGCCGCGAGGCCGTTGAAGAAGTTATTGAGATTGGTGCCGAAGAGCCCCACGCCCACAACAATCACGAGAGCGATCAGACCAACCAGAAGCGAGTATTCCGTGGCCGTCGCACCCTTTTCTGAGCTGAGGCGATCCTTAACTCCGGCGACAAATGCCATCATTGAGACCATGAGAGAAGTCATTGTATTTTCCTTAATTCGGTGAAAGGGATGTGAATTGATTTCAACGAACTCCCAGCTGCCCCCATAAATCCTTAGCGGCTGGACTTCGCTAAGAAGAGATTGTCATTCGGGGGTGCCGGCAACAATGCGTAGGGGTACTCGAATTTTCCTAGCCATTTTAAATGGCGTACTCGAAACACAATCCTGAGTACTCGCATCAGGGATGTATGTACGCAGACCACTACTTGGATGCGGCGACGCGACTGAACGCCAGCAGTTTGATGGGAGCGGCCGCGGTCTAGGTCAAAAGGAGCGCAACGCCCGCCGCGGAAAAAAGCATGGAAGGCCCGTGGGGCACCTCAGAGGGGCGTACTGCGCGGTTCCTGCGGAGGATGAAGAGTGTTACGACTCCGTTCAGGATGAATCCTAGGAGGCCGCCGTACAACAGTTGGCTCCAGCCTAGGTACCCCAAGTAAAGGCCCATGGGTGCCGCGAACTTGACGTCGCCCATTCCCATGCCCTGGGGGGAAATAATCGCCAAAATCAGGTAGATGACGAAGAGAATTGCTGCGCCTGCCACTGCCCGAAGCGAGTCTGACCAGCCTGATCCGGCCACAATCGCCGCCAGAAGGCAAAAGAGTCCCCCTAATAAGAGGGACAAAACCAGAGGATTCGGCAGTAAATGCAGCGCGATGTCGATTCTGGCGAGCTGCATACCGAGAACTGCAAGCAGTAGGAACGCCGGCAGTACTTTGTCGGCCTCAAATCGGAATGCGAAAGCAGCGCAGAGGAAGCCGGTGGTCACCGCCGTCGTCACCCGGACGCGCGGGGTGGGTAGCCCTCCGAGTCGGGGGAGGAGCTTGGCGATGAACAACTCTGCGACAGGTGAAAGAATGAGTCCCAGGAGTCCGATGCCAGCCACGAACAGCGGCACCGTTGAACCGGCGTTGCCCAAAGAAGTCATCGAGTCCCCTGCATGCGTCAGGCCGGCGGGCTGCGAATAGCGTCCGGCTCACCTATTTTGACCCTGGGGCCCCGTTCAAGCTAACATTGGTAGTCGTTGTGCGTGTCCTTTCTCGATGATGCGTGCCCGCTTGAGAATCCGGTTGCAGGATAACTACTCAACGTGCACATTCGAGACCTCAGGATGACTGGTTACATAGAGCCCTCACCTCTGTTCCGGTAGCGCATAGATAGTAGGTGCACACGTTTGCGTGACACCTAAACAAGAACGCCAGAACAAGAACGAGGCAAAAACCGTGCGTACGTACACCCCGAAGCCCGGCGATATCAACCGCCAGTGGCACGTCATTGACGCCACAGACGTTGTCCTTGGTCGTCTCGCGAGCCAGACCGCAATCCTGCTGCGCGGCAAGCACAAGGCCACCTTTGCGTCCCACATGGACATGGGCGACTTCGTCATCATCATCAACGCTGAGAAGGTAGCCCTGACCGGCGCCAAGCTGGAGCAGAAGCGCGCCTACCGGCACTCCGGCTACCCGGGCGGCCTGACCTCCGTCAACTATGCGGAACTCCTGGAGTCCAACCCGGTCCGCGCCGTTGAGAAGGCCATCAAGGGCATGCTCCCCAAGAACTCCCTCGCTGCCCAGCAGCTGGGCAAGCTGAAGGTGTACCGCGGTGCAGAGCACCCCCACGCCGCCCAGCAGCCCAAGACTTTCGAAATTACCCAGGTCGCCCAGTAGTCCTGGCCACCAAACAACTTATCTATACAAGGAGAACCGTGGCTCAGAACGAAGAGACCACCGAAGCCGTTGAGGCTGAGGAAACCCTGACCAGCTACACCTCTGAAAGCGGAGCTGCCGAAGCTGCTGCGCCGAAGAAGGAGCGTCCGGCCCTGACCGTTGCCGGCGCTGCTGTTGGCCGCCGCAAGGAAGCTGTTGCCCGCGTCCGCGTTGTGCCGGGGTCCGGCAAGTGGACCATCAACGGCCGCGCGCTGGACAACTACTTCCCGAACAAGCTCCACCAGCAGGACGTCAACGAGCCCTTCAAGATCCTTGATCTTGACGGCGCCTACGACGTCATCGCCCGTATCCACGGTGGCGGCATCTCCGGCCAGGCCGGTGCACTGCGCCTCGGCATCGCCCGTTCCTTGAACGAGATCGACACCGAGAAC
This sequence comes from Arthrobacter sp. UYEF21, assembly GCF_040546085.1. Classification (NCBI taxonomy): domain Bacteria; kingdom Bacillati; phylum Actinomycetota; class Actinomycetes; order Micrococcales; family Micrococcaceae; genus Arthrobacter; species Arthrobacter sp. UYEF21. The sequence continues at coordinate 223,352 of NZ_JBEPNF010000002.1, read as the reverse complement.
AACCGCGCCACCCTGAAGAAGGCCGGTTACCTGCGCCGTGACGCCCGCGTCATCGAGCGTAAGAAAGCCGGTCTCAAGAAGGCCCGCAAGGCTCAGCAGTACTCCAAGCGCTAAATCCGCTTGCATAGAAGCCCGTCCCGCCATTGGCGGGGCGGGCTTCTGCCGTTAACTTCGCTTCTTATGACGAGCGGACAGTCCACCTGACCAGTCATTTCAAGCCCTGAACCCCTCATCCCCTAGACTTGACCCCGATGTCTAGATTATTTGGAACAGATGGAGTCCGGGGCCTGGCTAACGGCCTGTTGACGGCGGAGCTCGCCATGCAGCTTGCCCAGGCAGCCGCCGTCGTGCTCGGGCATGACCGTAATACCAACGGGACCCGGCCCCGCGCCGTGGTGGCGCGTGACCCCCGCGCGAGCGGCGAGTTCATCGCCGCGGCCGTTGAGGCGGGGCTCTCCAGCTCAGGCATTGACGTTTACGACGCCGGAGTCCTCCCGACGCCGGCCGCTGCCTACCTCGTGGCTGATCTCGACGCTGACTTCGGCGTGATGATCTCCGCGTCGCACAACCCTGCTCCGGATAACGGCATCAAGTTCTTCGCCCGTGGCGGCCAGAAGCTGCCTGACGAGGTTGAAGACGCCATCGAGCAACAGATGAGCAAGGAGCCCACCCGGCCCGTCGGAGCTGACGTGGGCCGCATCCAGCGCTTCTCGGACGCCGAGGACCGCTACATCGTCCACCTGCTGGGCACGCTGCCGCACCGCTTGGACGGGCTCAAGGTTGTCCTGGACTGCGCCCACGGTGCCGCCAGCGGATGCTCGCCCCAGGTCTTCAGGGACGCCGGAGCTGACATCGTCGTCATCGGCGCGGAACCGGACGGCCACAACATCAACGACGGCGTGGGCTCCACGCACCTGGGCCAGCTCAAGGCCGCCGTGATCAAGAACAAAGCCGACCTCGGTATTGCCCACGACGGCGACGCCGATCGCTGCCTCGCCGTGGACCACGAAGGCAACGAGGTGGACGGCGACCAGATCATGGCGATTCTGGCCGTGGCACTCAAGGCCTCAGGCAAGTTGATCGACGACGTTCTGGTCGCCACCGTCATGAGCAACCTCGGCCTCAAGATCGCGCTCCGCGAGGCTGGCATCAGCATCCGCGAAACGGCAGTGGGGGACCGCTATGTCCTCGAGGGTATGCGCGACGGCGGCTACAACCTCGGCGGCGAACAGTCCGGACATGTCATCTTCTCCGATTACGCCACCACCGGCGACGGCGTCCTCACCGGACTGCAGCTGGCCGCGCAGATCGCGCTGACCGGCAAGTCGCTGAAGGAACTTGCTGCCGTGATGACCAAGCTCCCGCAGGTCCTCATCAACGTCAAGGGCGTTGACCGCAGCCGCGTGAACAGGTCCGCAACACTCGCGCAGGCAGTCACCGTCGCCGAAGCAGAGTTGGGCGACACCGGACGCGTCCTGCTCCGGCCGTCAGGAACGGAGCCTGTAGTCCGCGTCATGGTGGAGGCCGGGGACGAAGCCACGGCCGAATCCATCGCGGAGCGGCTCGCACAGGTGGTCCGCACAGAGCTCGCGCTCGAACTCGTCACCGACTGACCCAGACTTCTAACAACTGTGGCCCGCCTCCGTCAGGAAGCGGGCCACACGTGGTTAGTGCCCAGGCGAAACTCAGAGTACCCGGTTCTGCAGCGAGTCGCGGATTTCGGTGAGCAGGGCGATCTGCGGATCCTCCGCGGCCACTTCCTTGACGTCCGGGTTGATGCCGAGCCTGCGGTTGCGGCGCTCGATCATGTGGTTCATCGGCATGATGACCACGAAGTAGACGGCGGCGGACACCAGCAAGAAGGAAATGATAGAGGAGATGACGGATCCATACATGAATCCCTCCCACTGCATTTCTGCAATCCCTTTGGCACTGAACAGACGGCCGATCAGCGGTGTGAGGAGGCCCTCGACAATTGAGGTCACGACGGCGCCGAATGCGGCACCCATCACGACGGCGGCGGCAAGGTCTACGACGTTGCCCTTCAAAATGAAGTTCTTGAATCCTGTCAACATAGAACCCAAAACTAGCGCACCAAGGTAAGCCGGACATGACTAAACCTGTAAATTCCTGCCACCGTGTCAGGAACTACATACGCACCGGTTGCGGTCAGGCGTACCCAGGCGCCGCTTCCACCCCGAAGTACTCCTCAAGAGTGACGATGCCGCGGTTCGCCATGTCCGTGGCGGCCTCCACGCCGATGTACCGCAGGTGCCACGGCTCGTAGTAGTAGCCGGTGATCGGGTGGAACATCAACGGATAGCGCACCACAAAGCCGAAGCGGTGGCCGTTCGCTTTCGCCCACACCGCGGCCGGCTGATCGGCGAAGCAGGAATCGAAGCCGCAGGCCCCGCCGCCGTCGCCAATGTCGAGGGCCCACCCGGTCTGGTGCTCCGAGTAGCCGGGCCGGGCACTGGCGGTGTCGGCATCCGCCTGGCCGCGGGCCGCCACATAGCCGTTGTACGTCACCACCTGCGTGCCATACGAGCGGTAGCCGCTCGCCAGCGTCATCACCACGCCATCCTGCGCGGCGGCGGCGAACATCGTTTCTGCGGCAGCCGCCGTCGGGCTGTTCAGCAGGGCCGCCTCGCCGGATACAGCCAAGTTCACGTTGGGCCGGACAAGGTCCGCCGGGGCATAGTCCGCCGGCGAGAGCGGGCGGTGTTTGTTCACCACCACCCAGGGGCTCGCCGGATCCGTCAGCGAGAACTGCCGCGGCAACGCCGCAGCTGCTGACGGCGAAACAGGAACCTGCGCACTCGGCGCAGCTGCCGCCGTCGTACTTTCCACTGCGGGGACGCCGGACGCGGACGTCACCGCGGGAACGGGGGAGGACGACGGCGCCACCGTCTCGGGTGCCACCGGCGTGCACGCTGCCAGAACAGTCAGTCCGGCTCCGGCGGCGAGGAAGCGGGCGAAGGACCGCCGGCTGGCCCCCGCCGTACGACGGCCTGCCACGCAGTCATGGCACACCTGGGTTAAACCTTCCGCAGGAGCATACGGCGGATGGAGTGATCCGCGTCCTTGGTCAGCACCAGCTGGGCGCGGCCACGGGTGGGGAGGACGTTTTCCTCCAGGTTGGGCTCGTTGATGCGCTTCCAGATATCCCGGGCGGTGCTCTCCGCTTCGGTGGGGGACAGCGATGCGTAGCGGTGGAAGTAGGACTCCGGCTGCGCGAACGCCGTGCTCTGAAGCCGCCGGAACCGCTCCACATACCACTCCTCGATATAAGCGGTCTTGGCGTCCACATAGATGGAGAAGTCGAAGAAGTCGCTCACGGCCAGGCCCTGCCGGCCGTCATGCCGCGGGCGGGCCGGGGCCAGCACGTTCAGGCCCTCCACAATCAGTACGTCCGGGCGGCGGACCACCACTTCCTTGTCCGGCAGGATGTCATAGGTGACATGCGAGTACCACGGGGCCCGGACCTCCTCCGCGCCGCCCTTGACCTCGCTGACAAAGCGCAGCAGCGCCCGGCGGTCGTAGGACTCGGGAAAACCTTTCCGGTCCAGCAGCTGGCGCCGCTGGAGCTCGGCCAGGGGATAGAGGAACCCGTCCGTGGTGATCAGCTCAACGTTCGGTGTCCCGGGCCAGCGCCGCAACATCTCCCGGAGCACCCGCGCAATGGTGGACTTGCCCACAGCCACCGATCCGGCCACGCCGATGACAAACGGGGTGCGCTGCGTCTTCTCGCCCAGGAACGTGGTGGTGGCCGAATGCAGCTGGCCGGCGGCCTCCACATACAGGTGCAGGAGCCGGGACAGCGGCAGGTAGACCTCGCGGACCTCCTTCATGTCCAGGGGATCGCCGAGGCCACGCAGTCGCACAATGTCCTCTTCGTTAAGGGGCTGCTCCATCTGGGCGGCGAGCCGGGACCAGGTCTGCCGGTCCAGCTCAACGAACGGGGAGACACCCTCGCCGTTCGCTTCGTTGCGTTGCAAAGTCACGTTAGAGATTCTGCCCCTCCCGCGGCTGAGAGCGAAATGCGGCGGCGAAAGTTTAAATCTCCTCCCGCCTGCCGATAGGCTGGTGCGCATGTGTGGAATCGTTGGATATGTGGGCCATTCTGCTGGCCGTGGCAATGCCGGTCACAGTGCGTTGGATGTGGTCCTTGAGGGATTGCGCCGCCTCGAGTACCGGGGTTATGACTCTGCAGGGGTGGCGGTGGTCTCTGAGGGGTCCATCCAGTCCCGGAAGAAGTCCGGCAAGCTGAGCAATCTCCTGGCCGAGCTGGAGGAGCACCCGCTGCCGGAGACGCTGACCGGGATCGGCCACACGCGCTGGGCCACGCACGGCGGCCCCACGGACCAGAACGCGCACCCGCACCTGGCCGACGGCGGCAAGCTGGCCCTGATTCACAACGGCATCATCGAGAACTTTGCCGAGCTGAAGCTGGACCTGGTGGAGAAGGGCTACACGTTCGAGTCCGAGACGGACACCGAAGTCGCGGCCGTGCTGCTGGGCGATATCTTCCGCACCAAACTCAACGGGGATGTGTCCGACGGCGGCCTGACGAAGGCCATGCAGCTCGCCTGCCAGAGCCTCGAGGGTGCGTTCACCCTCCTCGCCGTCCACGCCGACCAGCCCGACGTGGTGGTGGCTGCCCGCCGCAACTCGCCGCTGGTGGTTGGCCTGGGCGAGGGCGAAAACTTCCTGGGCTCGGACGTGTCCGGGTTCATTGACTACACCCGCCGCGCGGTGGAGCTGGGCCAGGACCAGATTGTCACCATCACCGCCGACTCCGTGGAAATCACTGACTTCTTTGGTGCCCCGGCCGAGGGCAAGGAGTACCACGTTGACTGGGATCCGGAATCGGCGGAAAAGGGCGGCTTCCCGTCCTTCATGGAGAAGGAAATCCATGACCAGCCGGACGCCGTGGCCAAGACCCTGCTGGGCCGTTCCGACCTCGACGGCCGGCTGACCCTGGATGAGCTGCGGATCGATCCGGAGCTGCTCAAGAGTGTCAACAAGATCATTGTGCTGGCCTGCGGCACGTCCGCCTATGCCGGGCAGGTGGCCAAGTACGCCATTGAGCGCTGGTGCCGGATCGCCACCGAGGTGGAGCTCTCCCACGAGTTCCGTTACCGCGACCCGATCGTGGACGCGAACACCCTGATCGTCTCCATCTCCCAGTCCGGCGAGACCATGGACACCCTGATGGCTGTCCGCTACGCCAAGGAACAGGGCGCAAAGACGGTGTCCATCTGCAACACCAACGGCTCCACCATCCCGCGTGAATCTGACGCCGTGCTCTACACCCACGCCGGCCCGGAAATCGCGGTGGCTTCCACGAAGGCGTTCCTGGCGCAGATCACCGCCGCGTACCTGTTGGGCCTGTACCTTGCTCAGCTGCGCGGGAACAAGTTCCAGGGCGAGATCAAGGACATCCTCGCGGACCTGAACAAGATCCCCGCCAAGATCCAGACCATCCTGGACAACGAGGGCCCGATCAAGGACCTCGGCAAGTCCATGGCCGATGCGAAGTCCGTGCTGTTCCTGGGCCGCCACGTCGGCTACCCGGTCGCGATGGAAGGTGCGCTCAAGCTCAAGGAGCTCGCGTACATCCACGCTGAAGGGTTCGCCGCCGGTGAGCTCAAGCACGGCCCCATCGCGCTGATCGAGGAAGGCCAGCCCGTCTTTGTGGTGGTCCCGTCCCCGCGCGGCCGCGACTCGCTGCACGCCAAGGTGGTCTCCAACATCCAGGAAGTCCGGGCCCGCGGCGCCAAGACCATCGTCATCGCCGAGGAAGGCGACGAAGCCGTGAAGGCCTACGCCGAGCACGTCTTCTACATCCCCGCAACCGACACCCTCCTGGCACCGCTGCTCAGCACGGTCCCGCTGCAGATCTTCGCCCTGGCCCTCGCCTCGGCCAAGGGCTACGACGTGGACCAGCCGCGCAACCTCGCCAAGAGCGTCACCGTAGAGTAGTGCCATGATTGTTGGCATTGGCGTAGACGTTGTAGACATTGAGCGGTTCGGCCGCCAACTCGAGCGCACCCCCGGCCTCCGGGACCGGCTGTTCGTCCCTGCGGAACGCGAGTTGAACACCCGGTCCCTGGCCGCACGGTTCGCCGCCAAGGAGGCCGTGGCCAAGGTTCTTGGTGCGCCGGCCGGCATGAACTGGCAGGACTGCTGGATCGGCCTGGACCAGCACGGCCCCACCATCCAGGTCAAGGGCACCGTCCTTGCGGTGGCCGAGTCCAAGGGCGTCAAGCGCTGGCACGTGTCCATGAGCCACGACGGCGGGATCGCCACCGCCACGGTCCTCGCCGAAGGCTGAGAACCGCAACGGCTGAGACGCCAACGGTCCTGACACGATGATCAGCGCCTACACCGGAACCCAGATCAGGGCGGCCGAACAGCCACTCCTGGCGGCCGGCATGGGCGGCGTCCTGATGCAGCGCGCTTCCTACGGGCTCGCCAACGCCATAGTCCACGAGCTGCAGGCCCGCGGCTGGCGGCTCTACGGCGCCAGCGTGGCCGTCCTCGCGGGCAAGGGCAACAACGGGGGAGACGGACTCTTCGCCGCGTCATTCCTGGCCGCCCGGGGCATGCGGACGACGGCGGTGCTCACCGCCGGGGCGGCGCACCCCGAGGCGCTGGCCGCTTTTGAACGCGCCGGCGGGCGCGTGTATCTGCTCACCGAAGCGAATGTCAGCCAGCTGGCGGCTGAAACGGCAAGTGCCGACGTCGTCATTGATGCTGTCCTGGGGACGGGCGCCCAGGGCGGGCTGCGGGGAGCCGGCGGAGCACTGATGGGCGCTCTTCTGGAGGGGCGTTCCGGCGGCCCTGGACTTGTGGTGGCCTGCGACATCCCCAGTGGCGTGGACGCCGATACCGGGGAAGCCCATGCGCCGGTGCTGCCCGCGGACCTGACCGTAACATTCGGCGCCGCCAAGGTGGGCCTGCTCGCAGACCCGGGCGCCGATCACGCGGGCCGCGTTCAGGTGGTGCCCATCGGCATTGAGGACGAGCTGCCGTGGCCCGCCCTGCGCCGGCTGGGGCCGCCTGACCTGTCGCGTCTGCTGCCACGGCCCGGCAGACGGTCGCACAAGTACTCCCGCGGGGTCCTGGGCGTTGTTGCCGGCTCGGCCGGCTATCCCGGCGCCGCAGTGCTCGCGTGCCGCGGTGCGCTTGCCGCCGGCGCGGGTATGGTCCGCTACCTCGGCCCGCCGGAGGTGGCCGGCCTGGTCCGGCAGGCCTGCCCCGAGGTGGTCTGCAGCACCGGCTCCGTGGCGGACACCCACGTCCAGGCGTGGCTGGTGGGTTCGGGCATGGGCCCTGGCGACTCGGATCAGCTCCAGCGCGCCCGGGACGCCGTGGGGTCCGGCCTGCCAGTGATTGCCGACGCCGGTGCGCTGCCGTCCCTGCCCGACGTCCTGGGGCCGCACGTGGTGCTGACCCCGCACGCCGGCGAACTGGCGTCCCTCCTGGGACGGCTCGGCGCTGAGTATGACCGGTCCGCCGTGGAGGCCAACACATTAGGCGCCGTCCGGCACGCCGCCGTGCTGACCGAGGCCACCGTCCTGCTCAAGGGTGCCACCACGCTGGTGGCCTCGCCCTTCCAGGACTTCTACAGCCAGGCCGACGGCACGCCGTGGCTCGCCACCGCCGGGAGCGGCGACGTCCTGGCGGGAATCATCGGTGCGCTGCTCGCCCAGGCGGGGTCCGACGTCGGGCGCTTCCGTGACGCGGGCATCGATCCGGACGAGCGCTGGGCGGCGATTGCAGCCCTCGGGGCAAGCCTCCACGGCCTCGCAGGTACTGCCGCAGCCGCCGGGGGACCGTTAAGCGCAGGGCGGATTGCGGACGCCATACCAGAGGTTTGGGGTAAAGTCAGCGTGCTTAGTAAACACGGGGTCCGGAAACGTAATAGTCACACCCACCCGCTACCGTAGGCATAGGTTCTGTACCGGCCGGGGTGGTGCGGCGATGTTTCGCGGGCCCCTGCTGTCGAATAACAATGAGGAGCACGCATGGAAATCTGGCCCGGATCGGCTTATCCGCTTGGCGCCACTTTTGACGGGACCGGCACTAACTTCGCGCTGTTCAGCGAACGCGCCGAAAAGGTTGAGCTGTGCCTCTTCGATGACGACGGCGTGGAAACGCGGTTCGGGCTCGATGAGGTGGACGGCTACGTGTGGCACTGCTACCTCCCACAGATCCAGCCCGGCCAGAAATACGGCTACCGCGTCCACGGACCCTATGACCCCGCCTCCGGGAACCGGTTCAACCCGAACAAGCTCCTCCTGGACCCGTACGCCAAAGCCGTGCACGGGCAGATCGACTGGGACCCGGCCCTGTTCACCTACAACCTGGGCGAAGAGCCGGACACCATCAACAACGATGACTCCGCGGCGCACATGATGATGGGTGTGGTCATCAACCCGTTCTTCGACTGGGACGGAGACCAGAACCTGCGCGTCCCGTACCACAAGTCCGTCATTTACGAGGCCCACGTCAAGGGCCTCACCCAGCTCCACCCCGAGATCCCGGAGGAGCAGCGCGGCACGTACGCCGGGGTGGCGCACCCGTCGGTCATCGCCCACCTCCAGAAGCTGGGCGTCACCGCCATCGAACTGATGCCGGTGCACCAGTTCGTAAATGACGGCACCCTGCAGGACAAGGGCCTGAACAACTACTGGGGCTACAACACCATCGGCTTCTTCGCCCCGCAGAACACCTACAGCTCCACCGGCGACACGGGCCAGCAGGTCCAGGACTTCAAGGCCATGGTCCGGTCGCTGCACCGGGCCGGCATCGAAGTGATCCTGGACGTGGTCTACAACCACACCGCCGAAGGCAACCATCTGGGCCCCACCCTGTCCTTCAAGGGCATCGACAACCAGTCCTACTATCGCCTCATGGAGGGCGACGAGAAGCACTACATGGACTACACGGGCACCGGTAACTCGCTCAACGTCCGCCAGCCCCATTCCCTGCAGCTGCTGATGGACTCGCTGCGGTACTGGGTCACCGAAATGCACGTGGACGGCTTCCGCTTCGACCTCGCCTCCACCCTTGCCCGTGAGTTCTATGACGTGGACAAGCTCTCCACGTTCTTCGAACTCATCCAGCAGGATCCGGTGGTTTCCCAGGTCAAACTGATTGCCGAGCCCTGGGACGTTGGCCCCGGCGGCTACCAGGTGGGCAACTTCCCGCCGCAGTGGACCGAGTGGAACGGCAAGTACCGCGACACCGTCCGGGACTTCTGGCGCGGCGAACCGGCCACGCTGGGCGAATTCGCTTCCCGCATTACCGGCTCCGCTGACCTGTATGAGCATTCCGGCCGCCGCCCGGTAGCTTCGATCAACTTCGTCACCGCGCACGACGGCTTCACGCTTGCGGACCTGGTCTCCTACAACGAGAAGCACAACGACGCCAACGGCGAGGACAACAACGACGGCGAATCCCACAACCGTTCGTGGAACTGCGGCGCCGAGGGCCCCACCGACGATCCTGCTGTCCTGGGCATGCGCGCCCGCCAGCAGCGGAACTTCATCGCCTCCCTTCTGCTCTCCCAGGGCGTGCCCATGCTGCTCCACGGTGACGAACTGGGACGCACGCAGCAGGGCAACAACAACGGCTACTGCCAGGATTCGGAGCTGACCTGGATCAACTGGGAGAACATCGACCAGCCACTGATTGAATTCACGGCGGCCGTCAACGCGCTCCGTGCCAAGCACCCCACGTTCCGCCGGAGCAGGTTCTTCGACGGCCGCCCCGTCCTGCGGGGCGAAGGCGAACGTCTGCCCGACATCGCATGGCTGGACGTCGGCGGCGACACCATGAAGCCTGAAGACTGGGACAGTGGTTTCGGCCGCTCAGTTGGTGTGTTCCTCAACGGCGACGGCATCCAGGGCAAGGACCTCCGCGGCCGCCGGATCACGGACGTGAACTTCCTTCTCTACTTCAATGCCCATGACGACATGGTTGAGTTCACTCTTCCGAATGACGAGTACGCGCCGGCATGGGACATCATCATCGACACCGCGGGCCACAATGCCGACACGGAACCCGTCAAAGCCGGTGAGGCCTTGCCGGTGGATGCCAAGTCCCTGGTGGTGCTCCGCGCCCACACGGTGGAGGAGACGGAACCGGACCACTCCGTGGCCGCGTCGCTCGCAGCCCTGTCGCAGACCTCTACCGCGGAAACCGCCGCCCTGAGCACGCCAACCGTGCCGGAACCCAAGAAAACGAAGAAGGTCAGCACGCCAGAGGGGGCAGCCAAGTGAAGGTCCCGGCGTCCACCTACCGGCTCCAGATCCGGAGCAGCTTCACGCTGTTTGATGCGGCCGCCACGGTTCCGTACCTGAAATCACTGGGCGTTGACTGGGTGTATCTCTCGCCCATCCTGACGGCCGCGCAAGGTTCTGACCACGGCTATGACGTGACGGATCCGTCGGCGGTTGATCCCGAGCGCGGCGGGCCCGAGGGCCTGCTGGCACTCTCCGAGGCTGCGCGTGCCCACGGCATGGGGGTGCTGGTGGACATCGTTCCCAACCACGTAGGCGTAGCCACGCCCGTGCAGAACCCGTGGTGGTGGTCGCTGCTGCAGGAGGGCCGCGGCTCGCCCTACGCGGCAGCGTTCGACGTCGACTGGGACTTTGGCGGCGGACGGCTCCGGATTCCGGTGCTGGGCAGCGATGACGACGTTGCCCGGCTGGAAATCAGGGACGGTGAACTGCGCTATTACGATCACCGCTTTCCACTGGCAGTCGGCTCCTACACCGAGGGCGATTCGCCGCAGGCTGTGCATGACCGGCAGCACTACGAACTGATCTCCTGGCGCCGGGCGGACAGCGAGCTGAACTATCGGCGGTTCTTCGCCGTCAACAGTCTGGCGGGCATCCGTGTGGAAGACCCCTGGGTTTTCGATCAGGCGCATGCCGAAGTGCACCGCTGGTTTACTGAAGGCCTGGTGGACGGGCTGCGCGTGGACCATCCTGACGGCCTGGCCGATCCGGTGGGCTACTCGCACCGGCTGAAGGAACTCAGCGGCGGGGCGTACGTCCTGGTGGAGAAGATCCTGGAACCGGGGGAGGAGTTGCCGCCGGAATTCGCCTGCGAAGGCACTACCGGATATGACGCCCTGGCCGACCTGGACCGTGTCCTGGTGGATCCGGCGGGGGAGGCTGGTTTGGACGCGCTGGATGCACAGCTGCGGTCCGGGGAATTGGCGGACTATGCGGCCATGATCCTTGGGACCAAGCGGGCCGTGGCGGACGGCATGCTGCGCTCCGAAATCCTGCGGCTGGCTCGTCTGGTGCCTTCCGATGCGGGCCTGTCTGCCGACAGCTCGGCCGATGCGCTGGCGCAGGTCATCGCGGCCTTCCCGGTGTACCGCACCTACCTGCCTACCGGCGAGGACGTGCTCCGCGGCGCCTGCGTGGCAGCGGCGGAGTCGCGCCCGGACCTGGCCGACGCGTTGGACGTCCTCCTGCCCCTGCTGCTGAAACCGGAAACGGAACTGGGCCGCCGGTTCCAGCAGACCTCCGGGATGGTGATGGCCAAGGGTGTCGAGGACACTGCCTTCTATCGCTACACCCGGCTGGGAACGCTCACGGAGGTGGGCGCTGACCCGGCCCACTTCTCGTTAACAACCGACGAGTTCCACCAGCGGATGGCGGAGAGGCAGGCCACCCTGCCGCTGTCCATGACCACCCTGACCACCCACGACACCAAGCGCAGCGAGGACACCCGGGCGCGGATTTCGGTGATCGCCGAGCGGGTGCCGGAGTGGGCAGAGCTGCTGACGGCGCTGCGTGCGGCCGCGCCGTTGCCTGACGGTCCGTTGTCCGCGTTGCTGTGGCAGGCGGTGGTGGGGGCCTGGCCCGCCAGCCGGGAACGGCTGCGCGGCTACGCCGAAAAGGCTGCCCGGGAAGCCGGGAACTCCACCACGTGGACGGACCCGGACACCACCTTCGAAGCCGCGTTGATGAAGGCCGTGGACGCGGTTTTCGACGACGACGCCGTCAACGCCCTGGTCACCGGGTTCGTGGACTCCCTGGCTCCTTACTGCGCGGTCAACTCGCTCTCGCTGAAGCTGCTCCAGCTGACCATGCCGGGGGTCCCGGACGTTTACCAGGGTACGGAATTCTGGGACCGTTCGCTGGCAGACCCCGACAATCGGCGCCCGGTTGATTTCGACCGCCGTGTTGCCGCCCTGGCGGGGCTGGACGGCGGCGCTCGTCCCGCGGACTTCCAAGACGAGGCCGTCAAACTGCTGGTGACATCCCGGGCGCTGCGTCTCCGCCGGGACCGGCCGGACCTGTTCCGGGGTTACGAGCCCTTGGCGGCGTCCGGGGCAGCCGCCGACCACCTGGTGGCCTTCGACCGCGGCGGCGCACTGACGTTCGCCACCCGGCTTCCCTTCGGACTGGAACGTGCCGGCGGATGGCGGGACACCGCCGTCGAACTTTCCAGCGCTCTGCGGGACCAACTCACAGGCCGGACATACGGTCCCGGCCAGGTGCCGGTGGCCGGCATCCTCCAGACCTACCCTGTGGCGTTGCTGGTGCCCGTGAACGGAGAGAACGCATGAGCCTGACGCACCACGGTTCCGGCCGGTTCGACGTCTGGGCGCCGGACGTTGCGGCGGTTTCGCTGCTCGCTAACGGGCAGCAGTACGCTATGAAACAGGTGGCCGGAGCCCCCGGTGCAGACGGCTGGTGGTCCGCGCCGGACGCCCCCGGGGACGCCGACGTAACCTACGGCTACCTGCTCGACGGCGACACCCACCCGCTGCCGGACCCCCGGTCCCGCCGCCTCCCGGACGGCGTCCATGCCCTGTCCTGCACGTATGATCCCGGCTCCCACAACTGGCAGGACGCTGGATGGGCCGGGAAGGAACTGCGCGGCTCGGTCATCTACGAACTCCATGTGGGAACCTTCACGCCGGAGGGCACTCTGGACGCGGCGGCCGGCAAGCTTGGCTACCTGGCGGACCTCGGCGTCGATTTTGTGGAGCTGCTGCCGGTCAACGGGTTCAACGGCACCCACAACTGGGGGTACGACGGCGTCCAGTGGTTTGCGGTCCACGAAGGCTACGGCGGGCCGGCCGCTTACCAGCGGTTTGTGGACGCCGCCCACGCATCCGGCATGGGCGTGATCCAGGACGTTGTCTACAACCACCTGGGCCCCAGTGGCAACTATCTGTCCCGGTTCGGCCCGTACCTCAAGCACGGCGATGCCAATACGTGGGGGGACTCGGTCAACCTCGACGCCCCAGGCTCCGACGTCGTGCGTGAATACATCCTGGCCAACGCCGCCCTGTGGCTGCGCGACTACCACGTGGACGGCCTGCGCCTGGATGCGGTCCATGCGCTGCGGGACGAGCGCGCGGTGCATCTCCTGGAGGAACTTGGGGCGCTGGGCGACGCGATTGCCGCGGAGACCGGTTTGCCCAAGACCCTCATCGCCGAATCGGACCTGAACAACCCGCGGCTGCTCTATCCGCGGGACGCCAACGGCTACGGCCTTGCCGGGCAGTGGAGCGACGACTTCCACCATGCGGTGCACGTCAACGTCAGCGGGGAAACCGCGGGCTATTACGGCGACTTCGTGTCCCTGGCCGTGCTGGCCAAGGTCCTCAGCGACGGGTTTCTGCACGATGGCAGCTACTCCAGCTTCCGCGGACGCCATCACGGCCGTCCCATCAACACCTCCCTGGTTCACCCCGCCGCCCTGGTGGTGTGCAACCAGAACCACGACCAGATCGGCAATCGGGCAACGGGGGACAGGCTGTCGCAGTTCCTTCCGTACGGGCCGTTGGCCGTGGCTGCGGTGCTGACGCTGACCTCGCCGTTCACGCCCATGCTGTTTATGGGCGAGGAATACGGCGCCACCACTCCGTGGCAGTTCTTCACCTCGCACCCCGAGCCTGAGCTTGGCAAGGCGACGGCGGAGGGCCGGATCCGTGAGTTCGAACGCATGGGGTGGGATCCCGCCGTCGTGCCCGATCCGCAGGATCCCGAAACGTTCCGCCGCTCCAAACTCGACTGGACTGAGGCAACCACGGGCGACCATGCGCGGCTCCTGTCGCTCTACCGGTCGCTGACGGCGCTTCGCCGCGCTTACCCGGACCTGGCCGGGCTGGGCTTCGCCGAGACCCACGTTGAGTTCGACGACGACGCCTGCTGGCTGCGTTTCCGCCGGGGGTCCGTGGAGGTGCTGCTGAACTTCAGCTCTTCTTCTGTGCGTTTGGCTGGTGCGCGGGGAACGCTGCTGCTGTCCACCGAAGAAACCTCCGGCGCAGAGGGCGATTCGTTTCTGCTGGCGGCACACAGTGGGGCGGTTCTGACCAGTGGGAGAGAAGTAGCCTCGAGTTGACGTAGACACTGGAGTTACCCGGGCGTACCATGCGCTTACTGGCCAGCCGTGATGTACGGCTCGGCGGCATGGTGCGGGCGATGGAGGCCGTCATGGGTGACAGTGTGGATGGCACGCCGAAGGTCCCGGCCACGCTTGAACTGCGGATCCATGGCATCCGCAATACGCCGCCGCACGAGCTCCTCCAGTGCGAAGTCGCAGACGTTGACCGGGTCCAGGGCGACGAGCTCGGCGGTTTCTTTACTGCAAAGGCACCCTCTCCCGGACCGACCCTCGTGGAGGCCTACAGCTGGGGGAAATTGGCTCGTAATTCGCCGGTTGCCAGCATTTTTGGCAAGGTCGGGGTTGTTGCAAGCAATCTGGCATGGTTTCTGCTCTTGCCATTTGGTCTTGCGAATGCGGCCTACTGGGCGCGCAGACTACAAAAGGACGGTCCCAAGGGAGGCAGCCAACTCGCCGCAGGAAACGGGGCGGGAACGGTACGGCTGTTCGCCCTGCTTCTAAGTGTGTTCTACACCGCAGCGCTGTGCACGGTGGCCTTCGACCTGCTGGCGGTGCAGTGCTTCCGCCACCTTGAGGGTGTGCCAGGGGTGTCGGTATGCAGCCAACTTCCTGGCCCTGCTGACCTACTTCGGAACCTGACCCGGGGGCAGCGCCATACCGTTATGGCCTCAGTGCCGTTGCTGGGAATGGGACTCCTGTTCACCATTTCCCTTTTGTCCAACGCCAAGTACCGAAGACGTACACTTCGACTCGAAGCCCGCAGCTCCGTGGAAGCTGCAGCCGGCGCCGTCAAACTTCCCATTCTGGCCGCCTCCGGGTTCTGGGATCGAAGGTTTGTTTCTTCGTCCACAGGAGTCCTTCACATCGCGGCATGCTTCGCATTCGTCGCGCTGCTGATTAATGCGGATGCGGTCGCAGCCCTGCGGTCCCCCGTCTGCGGTGACCCAGGCCGGTCGTTCGACCTCGTCTGCCTCACGGAACCGTTGCGCCGCGCCGGGGAACGCACAGTCGAGATGGCGCTCCTCGTCACAGGCGGCGTTCTGCTGCTGATGGTCGCGGTCATTGTGGTGGCGTGGTCATCGGAGGTCCGCGCACCAGTCTCAACTGCGCTCCGGCGAAAGCGGGCCGCGGCCTTAGTCATGGTGGCCGTCGTCCTGCATTTGGCCGGAACACTCAGCGTGGCTTATTTCGCGACCCCGGATGCTTTCGTTACCAGGGGTTTCTCGGGCACTCGTGCGGCGCCTCTTGTGTTGCTGGCGCTGTTGACCATCTTGAGCCTTTCGGCTGCCGTTACGCGTTCAGGGGTGCCGGCGGCCAGGGCGTTCGTATTGATCTCCATTTCCACCGTATCCCTGCTGGCATGGTCGCTCATCCCGGCAACCGACCTCATCCTCCTACTGCCACTGGGCGCCGGGCTTGTTCTGGCCGTAGACATCGTCCGAGTGCGCCGGCGAAGCCTTGCCGATTTCGAACACGAAGGATGGTTCGGCTTTGGACCAGGGGTATTCATGTTCCTGGCGGTCATGTTTGCGTCTTTCCTCAGCGGGAGCCTTGTGGTGGGAGTGGCCGAGTTCCTGAGGAGTCCGCGAATAATCAGCCAAGTTCTGGAGCAAAATCCGGTGTGGCGATCGGTGACCGAGAGCGCCGCGCTGGGAGAGTTAACTGTCCCGACGTCATACCGGATGTTTGCGGGTGTCCTGCTGGTAGCCATCGTGGTTGCTTCCGTGGTGGTTGTCCTCTGGGCCGGCGTCAATTTGTTCAAACGCCATATTATTGCTTACCCGCGAGCCTATGACTCTGGCGTTGGGATGCCTCCTGGCGAGCCTGGAGAATTTAAACCCCGCAGGGCGCCCGAATCGCTTGAACCGCGCCTGCAAAGGGTGGCAGACAGGCAGAGATGGTCATCCTTGGCCCAGCGCGGTGAACCTGCCATCTGGATCGTGGTACTCCTTGTGTGGTTGGCCGTGACCGTCAGCCTGGCCGCCAGCACGGCTCGAAGCCGCACCGTCAGCGATTCTGCACTGCACGCATGGCTCTATGACCTTGCCGCATTCGTGGACCTGAAACTTGCAGGCTGGGGGGTTGTGGCAGGTGCAATCCTTGTGCTGGGCCTCGCCATTGGAAACGCGGCCTCGTCCAAGGACCGGCCGCTGTCGCTCATTTGGGACATCATCTGTTTTCTTCCCCGGGCGGCGCATCCATTTGCGCCGCCTTGCTACGGCGAACGGGTAGTACCGGAACTCAGCGACAGGATGGCTGAATGGATACGGCCGGCAAACCGAATGGGCGCCCAGATAGTGCTTTCGGCACACAGCCTCGGCGCTGTTCTAGCCATTGCTGCTTTGTTTCATCTGAAGGCAACGGCGCCGGACCTAGACTTTACGCGGATCCGACTCCTCACTTACGGAGTACAGCTCCGGTCCTACTTTGGGCGGTTCTTTCCCGAGTTGCTGGGTCCTGCCGTGCTCAGTACAGCGCCCTCCTTGGGCCCCGCATTAGGCGCAGCAGATCCGTGGACACGACAGGTCGCCCGGGATTTCGCCCTGTCCAACCACCCGCAGGTTACCGCGTACGAAAAATACTCACTCGCGTCCCTGCTCAACGGGGACTGGGGCAACGAGGAACCCACGCGAGGCGAGGATCACTGGATCAATATCTGGCGGCGCACCGACTATTTGGGCTTTCCCATCGACTCCTTCTGCACCGGCCCGGGGCAGCGGGACCGCATTGCTGAGGAGATCGAGCCCAGCGGTTACATGGAGGAAGTCGCGACTCACTCCAATTACCTGTCGACTGCTGCGTACGAGACGGCCCGGAACGCCTTGATTTCCACGTGATCGGCGGACCGAGGTCCTGTCGCGTGCGTCACAGATGGCAGGATGGAACGCATGACTTATTCAGCCGCGGAAAACCGCTATGAATCCATGCCCTACCGCCGCGTCGGACGCAGCGGCCTGAAGCTCCCGGCCATCTCACTGGGACTTTGGCACAACTTCGGTGACGACAAACCGTTCGACGTGCAGCGCGACATCCTGCGCCGTGCCTTCGACCTCGGCGTCACCCACTTCGACCTCGCCAACAACTACGGGCCGCCCTACGGCACAGCCGAGACCAACTTTGGCCGCCACTTTGCCGATGACTTCAGGCCGTACCGGGACGAACTCATCATCTCCAGCAAGGCCGGCTATGACATGTGGCCCGGGCCGTACGGCAACTGGGGCTCCCGCAAATACCTGCTGGCCAGCCTGGATCAGTCGCTGACGCGCATGGGCCTGGACTATGTGGACATCTTCTACAGCCACCGTCCGGACCCGGAAACGCCGCTGGAAGAGACGATGGGAGCCCTGGACCATGCCGTCCGGTCCGGCAAGGCGCTCTACGCCGGCATTTCTTCCTACACCCCGGAGCAGACCCTCGAGGCGGCCCGGATCCTCAAGGAACTGGGTACGCCGCTGCTGATCCACCAGCCGAGCTACTCCATGCTGAACCGCTGGACCGAAAACGACTCGCCTAACCTGTACGAGGCACTTGAACAGGTGGGGGCGGGGTCCATCGCCTTCTCACCGCTCGCCCAGGGGATGCTGACCAGCCGCTACCTCGACGGTATCCCCGCGGATTCGCGGGCAGCGCAGGACAAGTCGCTGGACGAACGCATGATCACGGACGAAAATCTGGACCGGGTGCGCGGGCTCCACCGGATTGCCGAGGGCCGGGGCCAGACGCTCGCACAAATGGCGATCGCCTGGATCCTCCGAGAACAGGGCAAAGGGTCCGCCGTGACCTCAGCACTGGTCGGCGCGTCCAGCGTCCGGCAGTTGGAAGACAGCCTCGCTGCCGTCAACAACCTCCACTTCGGGGACGACGAACTGTCTGCCATCGACGAGTTCGCGGTGGAATCCGACATCAACCTCTGGAAGCAGAAGTAATCTTTATGATGCTCCGGCAAGCAGGGGCCGGGAACAATCCAGGCCCCTGCTTGGTTGGGTAAGATGATAAAGCGCCGATTGGCGCACTGCCAGCACGCCGCCGTCGTATTTTCCGGTGTTGACCGTCCTGGCGGCTGAGGTTGTCTTCAAAGGAGTTCCGTGTCTGCAAATCCGATTCGTGTTGCCATTGTTGGTGTAGGTAACTGCGCCGCCTCGCTCGTCCAGGGTGTGCAGTACTACCGCGACGCCGATCCCCAGGCCACGATCCCGGGTCTGATGCACGTGGAGTTCGGCAAGTACCACGTCAATGATGTCCAGTTTGTTGCCGCTTTTGATGTGGACGGCAAGAAGGTGGGTGTTGACCTCGCCGATGCCATCCTGGCCAGCGAGAACAACACCATCAAGATCGCCGACGTTCCGCCCACCGGCGTGACCGTCCAGCGCGGCCATACCCTTGACGGCCTCGGCAGGTACTACCTCGAGACCATCGAGCAGTCCACCGAAGAGCCCGTGGACATTGTCCAGGCCCTCAAGGACGCCAAGGCTGACGTTATGGTCTGCTACCTGCCCGTCGGGTCCCAGGAAGCGGCCGAGTTCTACGCGCAGGCTGCCATTGACGCCGGTGTTGCCTTCGTCAACGCCCTCCCCGTTTTCCTCGCCGGCACCAAGGCCTGGGCTGACAAGTTCACCGCTGCCGGTGTCCCGATCGTGGGCGATGACATCAAGAGCCAGATCGGTGCCACCATCACGCACCGTGTCATGGCCAAGCTCTTCGAAGACCGCGGCGTCACGCTGGACCGCACCTACCAGCTGAACGTCGGCGGCAACATGGACTTCAAGAACATGCTTGAGCGCGACCGCCTCGAGTCCAAGAAGATCTCCAAGACCCAGGCCGTGACGTCCAACGTTGAGGCCGACATCGCGCCCCGCGACGTCCACATCGGCCCGTCCGACTACGTCCAGTGGCTGGACGACCGCAAGTGGGCTTTCGTCCGCCTCGAAGGCCGCAACTTCGGCGACGCCCCCGTGTCCCTGGAATACAAGCTGGAGGTCTGGGACTCACCCAACTCCGCCGGCGTAATCATCGACGCCATCCGCGCCGCCAAGATCGGCCTGGACCGCGGCATCGGCGGCCCGCTGCTCTCCGCCTCGAGCTACTTCATGAAATCCCCGCCGGAGCAGTTCAACGACGACCTCGCCCGTGAAAAGGTTGAGGCCTTCATCCGTGGTGACCTGGAGCGCTAACCCTCGCCGCACCCCGGACGCTCTCTCACGGAGCCTGGGTTTTTACCAGACGCTCCCTCACTTCGGTGGGGGAGCGTCATGGTTTAAGCGCAGTTCTGGTACCGGTGGATGGCGTGGCTGGCCCTCGTCAGTGACATCCGCCGCGATATCCGATCGCACCTCGGAAACAGGGTGGGCAGCCACATCGGCATTGCCGTGGCCTTCGGTTTTGCCGTTTACGTGCCGGGGCGCGCCCTTCGTGACCTGCTCGCCAGAAACCTCGCCGCAGCGGTCTCCGCTGGCGGGCTCGTTGTGCTGAGCACCGTGGTGATCTATGTTTCGCGCAAGCGGGGCGGCCGGGTGGGCCGGTATCGTCTCCCAGCGCGACGGATCCGGGCCTCGAGGAGGTGACGTTCGCCGCCGTACTGCGACCTGTTTAGGCGCGGGACCTGCCACGGACGAAGTGGAAGATCAGGATGACCACGGCAACGACTAAAAGCAGGTGAATGAACCCGCCGCCGATGTTGGCGAGCAGGCCAAGAAGCCAGAGAACAGCGATAACGACGGCTATCCAGAGCAACATGAGAGTCTCCTTCGTATATGTGGCGTGGACGGAAATGCCTCTCACATTCTAAATAGCGACAGGAACAGGACACAAGGCAAGCATGCTTAGCAAATTCTTTCGCTCGGTAAACCAATGCCCCGGGCCGCAGGCTTAGAAGCCCGATTTGATCGCCGCGAGCAGGGCCGTCCCGTCGGGGTTGCCGAGCCCGGTGCAGGGATCCCAGCCGGCCGCGGCCATGACTCCCTGGTGTGGGCTTCGGAGCAGGTTTGTGTGCCGCCGCACGCCAGTACGTGCGGGCTGGAGGCCGGAAAAATCCGCGTGGTCTTTGCCGTCTGTTACCCCGTCGGTGCTGCCGTTGTCGCCGGCCGCTGCCGTGACGGTCACGCCCAGTGCCGTGGCGTCGGCCAGGGCCTGGTCGAACGCAGTCCGTGCCTGGGCGGTCCAGGCGTCCTCGTTCTGGCCCCAGCTGATGCTAATGGAGGCAGGTGCCGGGGTCGCGTGGGAGGCGTTGATAATCGCGTCGAGGAAGCCGGCGTCGGTGTTCGGGGCGAAGTAGACCAGGATGTCCGCCTTCGGTGCCAGGGCGCCGACCACTTCGACGTGGGAACCCGCGTTAAGTGAGAGAGCGTTGGTGAAAAACCCCTCTACGTCAAGCTGGTTGTGAGTCAGCGTCTGCGGGCGGGCTTAGGAGAGGCCTACGGGGTTGCCGGCGTCGTCCACGTCCATGCGCATGGCAGCCGGGCTGACGGGCAGTCCTGGCATGGTCATGACAGCGCCGGTGAGCGCCACGATGAAGCCTGCCCCCGTCTTGGGGATGAGGTCGCGGACGTGGATGGTGAATCCCTTGGGGGCGCCGAGGCGGGAGGCGTCGTCGGTGAAGGAGTACTGGGTCTTGGCCATGCAGACCGGCAGCCCCTGCCAGCCGTTCTTCTCAATGTCAGCGAGGCGTTTCAGGGCCGGGACGGAGAAGTCCACGCCGTCGGCGCCGTAGATCTCCTGCGCGATGGTCCGGATCTTCTCCTCCACAGGCAGGTCAAGCGGATACAGGTGCTTGAAGCTGTTGGGCGCCACAACCGCCGCAGCGACTCTCGCGGCCAGTTCGTCGCCGCCGTCCCCGCCGCCGCCACGTCCCCAAACATCGGCAACCGCCGCCTGCACACCTTCGGCGGCGCACCACTCCAGCAGCCAGTTCAGTTCCTCATCAGTGTCGGACGAGAACCTGTTGATGGCCACCACCGGCGCCACCCCGAACTTCTCCACGTTGTGCACGTGCCGCCGGAGATTTGCGACGCCCGCCTGCAGCGCGTCGAGGTCAGGCTCCGTGAGCCGGTCCTTGGGCACGCCGCCGTGCATCTTCAGCGCGCGGACGGTGGCTACAACCACGACGGCGGACGGCGCCACGTCAGCCATCCGTGCCTTGATGTCCATGTACTTTTCCGCGCCCAGGTCGGCGCCGAAGCCTGCCTCCGTGACCACGATGTCCGCGAGCCGCCGGGCGGTCTGGGTGGCGATCAGCGAGTTGCAGCCGTGCGCGATGTTGGCGAACGGACCGCCGTGCACCAGGGCGGGCGTGCCGGCGATGGTCTGCACCAGGTTCGGCTTGATGGCTTCCTTCAGGAGCAGGGTCAGCGCGCCCTGGACGCCGAGGTCTGCCACGGTGACCGGAACCCTGGCATAGGTGTAGCCGAACGTGATCCGGCCCAGCCGCTCGCGGAGGTCGGCCAGATCCGTGGCCAGGCAGAAGACGGCCATGATTTCCGAGGCCACCGTGATGTCGAAGCCGTCCTGCCGCGGCACACCCTGCGTGGGCCCGCCCAGGCCGATGATCACCTCGCGCAGTGACCTGTCATTCATATCCAGCACTCGCTTGAACGTCATCCGACGGGGATCGATGTTCAGCTCGTTGCCCTGGTAGATGTGGTTGTCCACGAGCGCCATCAGGGCGTTATTCGCCGAGGTGACGGCGTGGAAGTCACCCGTGAAATGCAGGTTGATCTCGTCCATCGGCAGCACCTGCGAGTAGCCGCCCCCGGTGGCGCCGCCCTTCATCCCCAGGACGGGCCCGAGCGACGGTTCCCGCAGCGCGATCATGACCCTGTGGCCAGCCCTGGCCAGCGAATCGGCCAGCCCCACGGTGGTGGTGGACTTGCCCTCCCCGGCCGGGGTGGGCGACATCGCGGACACGAGCACCACCTTCCCCGCGGGCGCCGGTGCCGTGAGGAGCGACGGATCAACCTTGGCCTTGTACCGGCCGTAAAGTTCCAAGGCTTCGGCGTTGATGCCTGCCGCGGCCGCAATGTCGCCGATGGGCCTGATGGTGGCCTGCCGTGCGATCTCGAGGTCAGTCAGGGGAATCAGGCCAGTCATTCGAGCTCCTTAGGGTGCCGCGACAGCTGCGGCCGCCGCAGCAGCGAGACCGGGAACGGCGGGGGCCAGCCGGCTTGCCAGTTGCTGCTCGACGGCGGTGTGGTAGGTCTCCAGCGTGATGGCGGCCGTGCGGTTCCAGCCCAGGTTCTCCGCCCGGATGGCCGCGGCCCGCCCCATATCGGCGCGGGTGTCCGGATCGTCGTACATGGCTTCGAGGGCGTCCGCCCAGTCTTTGGCATGGTGCCCCTCCACCAGTAGCCCGGTCCGGCCATGGCAGATGGCCCGGGACAGTCCACCCACCCGGGTGCCCACCACGGGGGTACCGCAGGCCTGCGCCTCAATGGCCACCAACCCGAACGACTCGCTGTAGGAAGGCATCGCCACAACGTCCGCCGCCCTGAACCAGGACGCCAGATCACTCGCGCTGACCGGCGGAAGGTGCGTCACGACGTCGTGCAATCCGGACTCCGTGATCAGGTGCCGGAGGTTGAAGTCTTTGTTGCCGCTTAATGCCCCCAGGATGGTGAGCCGCAGATCGATCTCCGG
Source organism: Arthrobacter sp. UYEF21 (assembly GCF_040546085.1). NCBI lineage: Bacteria > Bacillati > Actinomycetota > Actinomycetes > Micrococcales > Micrococcaceae > Arthrobacter > Arthrobacter sp. UYEF21. The sequence continues at coordinate 200,333 of NZ_JBEPNF010000002.1, read as the reverse complement.
CCGCCGTTTACGCAGCAGGGCTGCGGCCTTAAGCAGGACCTGCGGTCCTTTGAGCCGCTGGATCCTGCCGGCGAAAAGCAGGTGGAACGTCTCCGGCGGCACACCGCGCCCCGCCCGGGACCGCGCCCGGAAGGCAGGCGTGAAGGTGTTGAGGTCCACGCCCGGCGGCGCCACATCGATCCGGTCGGGATCGGCGCCGTAATGGGACACAAGTTCGGTGGCTTCGGTGCTTGTGTTGGCGATCAGGCGGGCCGCGCCGTCGACGATCCGGTGCTCGCCCTCTTCGCGCCGCCGCGGCTCGGGCTGCTCGCCGGGCTGCAGCAGCAGGTTCTTGACCTTGGCCATCGTGTGCATGGTGTGGATCAGCGGCACGCCCCAGAGCTCGGATAGTTCCAGTCCGGCGATCCCGGACACCCAGTAATGCGAGTGGATGACGTCGTACCGGCCGTGCAGCTGCTCCCGGCGGATCTCGTCGATCTTGGCCACCATGCTGTGCAGCAGCGCGGGCAGTTCTTCCTTGGGGATTTTCCGCGCAGGTCCGGCCATCACGTTGTGGACGCAGACGCCGGGGCTGGGATGCTCGACGGCGGGCTGCCGGGCTGAGGTGGACCGCGTGAAGATCTCCACTTCCACCCCGCTTTCGGCCAGGGCAGAGGCCAGTTCGCGGATGTAGACGTTCATCCCGCCGGCGTCGCCGGAACCGGGCTGTTCCATGGGGGAGGTGTGGAGGGAGAGTAACGCGACCCTGCGGATCAGTGTCATGGCTTCCCCTTCCCGCCCCCGGTGCGTCGTCCGCCCCGGCTGTTGTCCACTCGGTAAAACACTACTCCTGCCGCCACAGTGCACCCAGTGCCGGGAACACGCGCTCGTAGCCGGTCAGTAACGCCGGGCCCAGATGCGGTGAGTCCACCAGCGGATGCCGGCTGAAGGCGTCGACGGCGGCCTGCCGGTCGCCGCGCGTCGCGGCCCGGACGGTGAGCTGCTCCACCTCCTTGACCCGGCGCAGCAAGGCAAGTTGCTCCGGTCCGGGGGCCGACTGTGGAAGCGGCACCGCGCCGTCGGGCGTTACAGTGCACGGGACCTCGACGACGGCATCCGCCGGCAATCCCGGGACGGCCGGCTGCGGCGGGGCTTCTCCAGGCGCGGCGGGATTGACCGGAAGGGTGTTGGGTGTGTTGAGGATGAGTTGGGTGCCGCCCGCCAGGGCTGACTCCCCCGCCAGCGCGCGCATCACGGCCAGGGCGACGCGTTCGTAGCCGCCGCCGGCGAGGTCGGCTTCGTCGCGTTGCTCACCAGGGGTCCGCGCCTCCGCGAGGTAGCCTTCCTCGCGGGAGCGCCGGGCAGCGTCCCACAGCCGGTAGGCGTCCGTGCCTGCCGAGGCGAGCCGGGGGTACAGCTCGGCCTGCTGGTGGTGGATGGATTCGCCTCGGGTGACGGCCATGGCCCGCATGGCTGCGGCTGCGGTGTCCCGTTGGTAGTAATAATAAAGGTATTCATTGGGCAGGGCGCCGAGCTGCGCCAGGAACGGCTGGGGAAAGAGCCGGCCTTCCTCGAAGGAGGCCAGGGCAGCCGGGTCGGCGAGCAGCCCCGGCAGCAGATCGCGGCCCTCAGACTCCAGCCGGTACAGCCAGCCCAGGTGGTTCAGCCCGTAGTAGCCCACGCCGTCGAGCCTGCCGTCCGGCAGCGACAGGCCGGCCGCCCGGGCCGCCCGGTGCACCAGCCCGCCCGCGGAATCACAGATTCCGATGACCTTCCGGCCCAGGATGGGCACGAGTGCCTCGGTGACCATGCCGGCGGGGTTGGTGAAGTTGATCAGCCCCGCGTCCGGGCAGAGTTCCTGCATCTGCCGTGCCAGGTGCAGCATTTCCGGGATGGTCCGCAGGGCGTAGGAGATGCCGCCGGCGCCGGTGGTCTCCTGGCCGAGCAGGCCAAGATCCTGGGCCACCCGTTCGTCGGCGATCCGGCCGGCCGTGCCGCCGGGCCGGATCGCCGCGAATACCAGGTCCGTCCCGCGCAGTGCGTCCGGCAGGGACGTGGTGGTGCGGACGGCGGGCGGCGGGGCATGCGCGCCCGCCCCGGCGGAAGCACCGCCCGCGGAAGCTCCGCCGTCGGGCATGGCTCGCACGACCGCGGCGATGGCACTGAGGCGGGCGGGGTCGACGTCGAACAGCACCAGTTCGCTGACCAGCCCGGCGAAAGGGCCCGAGGACAGCGCCCGGTAGACAAGGGGCACGCGGAATCCGCCGCCACCGGCAATCATGAGCCGCATAGCCAGCAGTCTAGGGCGACGGCGGCCGCGCCCCTACCGCAGCGCGGCGGCAGGGCGTAGTCTGCCGGACATGGACGCCAACCCGGACCGCCGCTTCGATCCGCTCGCGTCCGTCCGAACGAAGTCCAACGGCGGCTTCGACCTCATCCTGGCAGGCACCGTTTTCCAGGACATCATCTTCACGGGGTTGAAGCATGCACCCGAGCCCGGCACGGAAATCTGGAGCGAGGGTATGGGCAGCTGCCCCGGCGGAGTCGCGAACCAGGCCATTGCTGCGGCGAGGCTGGGCCTGAAAACCGGGCTTGCTGCCGCATTTGGGGACGACGGTTACGGTGACTACAACTGGAAGATCCTCGCCGGCCAGGAACACGTGGACCTCAGCCTGAGCCGCCGCGTGCCAGGGTGGCATTCGCCGGTCACCGTTTCGCTCTGCGTCCAGCAGGACCGCGCCCTGGTGACACATGGCCACCCGGCTCCCGTGACGGCGTCCGAACTCATTGGCCCGCCACCCGCTGCGCTCGCGGGCATTGCCGAGCTCGGCGTCGAAATTGAACCGTGGGCCAAGGCCGCGCACCAGGGCGGCGTGAAGCTGTTCGGCGACGTGGGCTGGGATCCCAGCGGCGAGTGGGCGGCGGTCCGGCTGGAGAACCTGCAGTACTTCCACGCGTTCCTGCCCAACCAGCGCGAGGCCATGGCCTTTACGGGGAAGGACAACCCGTGGTCCGCGCTGTACGCCCTTTCGGACCGGGTGCCTGTGGCTGTGGTGACGCTCGGCCCGCAGGGTGCCATGGCCGTGGACTCCGAAACGGGGGAGGAAGAGTGGGTGCCGTCGCTGCCGGTGACCGCTTTCGATCCCACCGGCGCCGGCGATTGCTTTGATGCGGCCTTCATTGTGGGCAGCCTCGCGGGCTGGCCGCTGGGGAACCGGCTCCGCTTCGCGAACCTTTGCGCCTCCCTGGCCGTGCAGGAGGTGGGCGGTTCGCTGGCCGCGCCGGGCTGGGGCGACATCGCCGACTGGTGGAAGAAGGCCAACGCCCGGCCGGAACGCCAAAGCAGCCAGTGGCTCCGCCGCTTCGGCTTCCTCGCCGACATCATCAGCGACGTGCCGCAGGCTGCCCAGCGCCGGGCCACCGCCACCATCGCACACCTCTCCGACGCCTGAGAGCACACCGATTATCCGGCCCTGACAGCCCGCACTAGAATCACTAGGGTGACTTACCCCGCAGCAACCGGTGACTTCAGTGTGGCCCCAGGAACGGATCCGCTGTACGAGCGCTCCGCCGTGATCGACCTGGACGCCATCCGGCACAATGTCCGCCGGCTGGCGGACGCAGCCTCACCCGCCAAAGTCATGGCCGTGGTGAAGGCCGACGCCTACGGGCACGGCGCGGTTCCGGTGGCCAGGGCCGCCCTCGAAGCCGGTGCCTCCTGGCTGGGCGTCGCGCACATCTCCGAAGCCCTGGCACTGCGCGCCGCTGGCATCGAGGCGCCGCTGCTGGCCTGGCTGCACACCGCCGAAAGCAACTTCGCCGCGGCGGTGGCTGCCGGCGTCGACATCGGCTGCTCGGGCTGGGAACTGGACCGCATTGTGGCTGCCGCTCGCGACCAGGAGCGTCCCGCGCGGATCCATCTTAAAGTGGACACGGGCCTGGGCCGGAACGGTGCAACACTCGAGTCCTGGGACCAACTGGTGGGCGAGGCGCTGGAGTACCAGGACGAGGGCCTCCTCCGGGTGGTGGGAATTTTCTCGCACCTGTCCGTGGCGGATGAACCCGACCGGCCGGAGACGGACGAGCAGCTGGCTGTCTTCCGGGAAGTGCTCGCCGTGGCCAAGGACGCCGGCGTCGACCCGGAAGTCCGCCACCTCGCCAATACGCCGGCCACGTTGTCGCGTCCCGACACGCACTTCGACCTGGTCCGCGTCGGGCTGGGAATCTACGGACTCTCGCCCTTCGAAGGCCAGACCTCCGCCGAGCTCGGCCTCCGTCCGGCGATGACGCTGCGCACCCTGGTGTCCCAGTGCAAGGATGTCCCGGAAGGGCAAGGCGTCTCCTACGGACTGCGTTACCGCACCAGCGGTCCCAGCTCTCTCGCGCTGATCCCGCTCGGCTACGCGGACGGTGTGCCCCGCGTTGCTACCGGCGGCCCCGTCCGGGTGGCCGGCCGGACCTACCCTGTGGTGGGACGGATCGCCATGGACCAGATGGTCATTGACGTCGGCAACATCGGCGCCGCGGGTGCGGACCTTTTCGGTGCCGAGGCGGTCCTGTTTGGCAACGGCGACGACGGCGGGCCCACTGCCGACGAGTGGGCGGACGCCGCAGGCACCAACAACTACGAGATCGTCACCCGCATCAGCCCGCGGGTGCCGCGCCGGTTCGTTAACGAAAGTCCCGCCGTCGGGCGTTCCAACACGGGACAGTCCGACGCCGGGCAGGTCGACGCCGGGCAGGTCGCGCCGTGAGCGTGTCCACCCCGGCTGGGCTGCCTGCCTGGGAACAGACGCTAAGGGTCACGACGGCGGACCAGACGCACGCGCTCGGCGCGGCGTTGGGGGCGGTGCTGCAGGCGGGGGATCTGCTGGTGCTGACCGGCGAGCTGGGTGCCGGGAAGACCACGTTTACGCAGGGGCTCGGCGAGGGCCTTGGCGTGCGGGCGGGCATTATTTCGCCCACGTTTGTCCTGGTCCGCATCCATCCCAACCTGCCTGGCGGCCCTCGTCCCGGTGGCCCCGACCTGGTGCACGTGGACGCGTACCGGCTTGGATCGGCGCCGGAAATTGACGACATTGACCTTGAGAACACACTGGACTCGTCGGTGACGGTGGTGGAATGGGGGCGCGGCCGGGTGGAGCACCTGAGCGAAAGCCGGCTCGAAGTGGATCTGCTCCGCGCCATCGGGTTCGAGGCCATAGGCGCCACGGAACCCATCCCCGGCCACACGGAAACCCTGGACTTTGACACCGAGGACGACGACGAACCACGCACCATCGCGATCCGAGGATTCGGTCCCCGCTGGAGCACCAAGCCCGTCCTCGGCGGCGCCTTCGAAGGGACACTCTGATGCTTATTCTTGCCATCGACACCTCCGCCGTGGCCAGCGCTGCCCTGGTTTCGGACGACGCCCTAGAAGGCGTGGTGGCCAGCTTCTCGACGGAGGACACCCGCAGCCACGCCGAAGTCCTGGCTCCCGGCATCGAGGACCTCCTCACCTCCGCCGGGGTCACAGGCCAGGACATTGACGCGATCGTGACGGGCGTGGGCCCTGGCCCATTCACAGGCCTGCGGTCAGGGATCGCGACTGCCCGGACCCTCGCCTTCGTCTGGGACAAGCCGCTCTATGGGCTGATGAGCCTCGACGCCGTCGCGCTGGAAGTGGCGGAATCCACCGATGCCGCCGACGAGTTCCTGGTGGTCACCGACGCCCGGCGCAAAGAGGTTTATTGGGCCCGGTACAGCCTCGCGGCGGGCCAGCTGCCTGCGTTGGTGGACGGCCCGCATGTGGGATCTGCCGCCGATCTCCCCGACCTTCCTGCCTACGGGGCTGGCGCCGGCCTGTACAGCGACGTTCTGCGCGCTGACCCCGGCTTCAGCAACGAACAGCCGGACGCGCTGTACCTCGGGCAGTTCGCCCTGGCCCGGCTCGCCTCCGGCGGACAGCTGCTGGATTCCACACCCCTGTACCTCCGCGAATCCGACGCGCAGGTGCCCGGGCCGCGGAAGCGGGCCCTGTGAGCACGCCGTCCAGCACCGGCCGTTCTAGCACCGATGGTCTGACCTTCCGGGACATGACCCTGGAGGATGTGCCCGCCGTCAACGCCTTGGAACAGCGGCTGTTCCCTGCGGACGCGTGGCCGCTGCAGATGTTCCTGGCGGAACTGTCCCAGCCGGAGACCCGGCGCTACTTCGTGGCAGAAAGCGGCGGGGACGTTGTGGGCTACGCCGGCCTGATGTGCATTGAGCCCATCGCTGACGTCCAGACCATCGCCGTCGTGCCTGAATTCGAGGGCCGCGGAATCGGTTCGGCCCTCCTGACCCGGCTGATCGACGAAGCGCGGCTTCGCCGGGCAGCTGACGTCCTGCTGGAGGTCCGTGAGGACAATCCGCGGGCCCAGCAGCTGTACGTACGGTTTGGTTTCGAACAGATCCACGTGCGCCGCAAGTATTACCGCGACGGCGTGGACGCCTTCATCATGCGGCTGCAGCTGGTGCCGGACGGCGCCATCCCGGCAGCCGACCCCACCGCCAATCCCACAACGGAAGCAGGCCAGGCATGAACCGCTCGCAGCCACTGGTGCTGGGCATCGAATCATCCTGCGACGAAACCGGCGTGGGGATCGTCCGCGGCACCACCCTGCTCACCAACACCGTGTCCTCCTCGATGGACGAGCACGTTCGCTTCGGCGGGGTGATCCCCGAGATTGCTTCCCGCGCCCACCTTGACGCCTTCGTCCCCACGCTGCGGCAGGCCTTGGCCGATGCCGACGTGAAGCTGGATGACGTCGACGCCATCGCCGTTACCTCCGGCCCCGGGCTGGCCGGCGCGCTCATGGTGGGGGTCTGCGCGGCGAAGGCACTGGCCGTCTCCACCGGCAAGCCGCTGTACGCCATCAACCACCTGGTGGCGCACGTCGGCGTCGGGCTGCTGGACCGTGCAACGCCCGACGGCGGGTCCCCGGCCGGGGGCCCGGGAGCTGTGTCGGCGGGCGTCCAGGGTGCCCCGCGCCTGCCCGACAACCTCGGCGCCCTGCTGGTCTCCGGCGGGCACACCGAGATCCTGAAAATCAACAGCATCACCGACGACGTCCAGCTCCTCGGCTCCACCATCGACGACGCCGCCGGCGAAGCGTACGACAAAGTGGCCCGCATCCTGGGCCTTGGCTACCCGGGCGGCCCGGCCATCGACAGGCTGGCCCGGACAGGCAATCCCAAAGCCATCCGGTTCCCGCGCGGACTCAGACAGCCCAAATACATGGGCACCGCCGAGGAACCCGGGAAGCACCGCTACGACTGGTCCTTCAGCGGCCTGAAGACCGCCGTCGCCCGTTGCGTGGAGCAGTTCGAGGCCCGCGGCGAGGAGGTGCCGGTGGCCGACGTCGCGGCAGCATTCCAGGAAGCGGTGGTGGATGTGATCACGTCCAAGGCGGTGCTGGCCTGCCGCGAGCACGGCATCAAGGACGTCCTGCTGGGCGGGGGAGTGGCGGCCAATTCCAGGCTGCGGGAGCTTACCGGGCAACGCTGCGCGTCGGCCGGAATCAGGCTCCACGTTCCGCCGCTGGAACTGTGTACGGACAACGGAGCGATGGTGGCGGCCCTGGGCGCGCAGCTGGTGATGGCGGGGATCGGGCCGAGCGGCATCCGCTTCGCCCCCGACTCCTCGATGCCGGTCACCGCGGTGTCACTGCAGGTCTGAGGCAGGTTCGCCCGGCGAACTCCGCGGGGCACTTTGGGGGCGTCGTCGTCGTAAATCACGACGGCGGCTGGCGTGTCCGTGTTGAAGTGCCCCGTTTCGGGGCAGGGACTGCATTAGCCCGTCGGGCCGTTCCGCATCTGCTTGACGAGGTCCAGCACCACTGCCTGCAGGTCTCCGCCGTGCTCGGCGGCCACACGGCGCTGGCGCTGGTAGCCGGCGCCCCGGCGGATGATCTTTTCGACGTCGGCCAGCTCGTCGGTGCAGCCGAGTTTAACCGCCACCGGCTCCAGCCGGTTCAGGGTCTCCATCAGGTGGTCAGTGACCAGCTGCTCGTTGCCGGCGGCGTCGAGGATAATGATGGCTTCCATGCCGTAGCGGGCGGCCCGCCATTTGTTTTCCTGGATGTGCCAGGGCGGCATGGTGGGGATGGTCCCGCCGTTGTCCAGCGTGGTGGAGAATTCGTCCACGAGGCACTGGGTGAGGGCAGCGATCGCGCCCACTTCCTCCAGCGAGGCCAGGCCGTCGCAGATGCGCATCTCGATGGTGCCCAGGTTGGGGACCGGCCGGATGTCCCAGCGGATCTCGGACAGGGTGTCGATCACGCCGGTGGTGAACATGTCCTGGACGTAGGATTCATATTCCGCCCAGGACCGGAACTGGAAGGGCAGGCCCGCCGTCGGCAGCTGCTGGAACATCAGGGCGCGGTGCGAGGCGTAGCCGGTGTCCTCGCCACCCCAGAACGGGCTTGATGCTGAGAGCGCCTGGAAATGCGGGAAGTAGTTCACCAGCCCGTCCAGCACGGGCAGGGCCTTTTCGCGCCGGTCCAGCCCAACGTGGACGTGTACGCCGTAAATGACCATTTGCCGGCCCCACCACTGGGTGCGGTCGATCAGCTTGGCGTAGCGGGCCTTGTCCGTCACCGGCTGCAGCTGCGGCGGGCTGAACGGATGGCTGCCGGCGCAGAAGACCTCCACACCCATGGGATCGGTGATTTCCCGGACAGCGGCCAGCGACCTGCTGAGGTCTTCCTTGGCTTCGCCGGCCGTCTCGCAAATGCCGGTCACAAGCTCCACCGTGTTCAGCAAGAGTTCCTGCTTGATGTGGGGGTGTTCGTCGTCTTCGTTGAGCTCGGGGTGTCTGGCAACCACGCCGCGGAGGACCTCATTTGCCACCGATGCCAGTTCGCCTGTCCGGCCGTCCACCAGGGCCAGTTCCCATTCCACACCAAGAGTTGATTGCCTCGATGAAGCGAAATCAATCTTCATGCGTTCCCCTAACTGTTCGGTTGACCATGGGCGCACGCCGCGTTCAAGTCTAGTGCAGGGGTAGCATCGTCTTGATGGCTTTGTTCGTGAGCACCCGTGACAGTATTCACAAAATTACCCTCTTTTTCGCGGCTGCGGCTGCCGCATCCGCGTTGGCTGCCTGCACCGCCGTTCCGGCCACATCGCCAGTGCCGTCAGGCTCCGCTTCCGCATCTCCATCTGTCTCGCCACCCGGATCAGAGCGTCCGACGGCGGCACCTCCTTCCGCGGCCCCCGCACCTGACCCCGGGGTGAGGCCGCTGGGCTGGGGCCCGGAGCAGCGGGACCATGATGTGGCAGCCGCCGCTGTGGCGGCAATGTCGGTGGAGGAGAAGGCGGGCCAGGTGCTGATGGCCGCATATGCGGGAACCGACCCGCAGGCCCAGGCCGCCACCATTGAACGACTTCATCTGGCCGGGTCCATCATTATGGGCGACAACATTCCGCTGGACGCGCGCGGCCAGGCGGACCCGGCAGCAATGGCGGCGGTGAATGACCGGCTGGCACAGGCTTTCCGGGCTGACGGAAGGCCATGGCCCGGTCTCATCGGCGTGGACCAGGAGGGCGGGATCGTGGCCCGCTTAGGCGCACCGCTGACCGAATGGCCCACGCCCCTGAGCTACGGGGCAGCCGGCGATGGGAAGGTCACCCAAGACGCAGGCGGGGCACTCGCCGCTGAGCTCGCTGGGCTGGGATTCAACGTGGACTTCGCTCCCGATGCCGACGTCACCATCGGCCCTGCGGATCCCACCATCGGGGCACGGTCGATGTCCGGAAACCCTGACCAGGCGGGGCAACTCGCGGTGGCGTTTTCCCAAGGGATGGAGAAAGCCGGCGTCCTGCCCGCCGTCAAGCATTTCCCCGGCCACGGCTCCGTCACCGTCGACTCGCATCAAAACCTGCCGGTGCAGCCTGCAGGCATCTCCGATCTCGAGGCCCGTGACTGGAAGCCGTTCCGGGCAGCCATCGCCGCCGGTGTGCCGATTGTCATGACGGGGCACATCGCCGTGCCGGCGCTGGAACCCGGCGTGCCGGCGTCGTTATCAGCGCAGACGTACGGAACACTCCGCGGCATGGGCTTCAAGGGCGTTGCCGTGACGGACGCCCTGAACATGGGCGCGGTCCAGCAGCAGTATCCCGGTGGCTCTGCTGCGCCGGCAGCGCTCGCGGCCGGCGCGGACCTGCTGCTGATGCCGGCGGACATCGGGCAGGCCCATGCGGCCATCGTGGGTGCCGTGGCTGGCGGAACCTTGCCGGCGGCGCGCCTGGACGAGGCCGCCACGCGGGTTGCCACCATGATGGCGTGGCGCGGCCGGACGGCGTCATCCCCACAAGGGCCCAAGGGCGCCGCCCCGGGCAGCACCGGCGACATCTCGGCGCGGGTCTCCGCAGCAGCCGTCACGGTCCTGTCCGGACAATGTGCCGGGCCCCTCGCCCCGGCAGGCATCCGGATCGCCGGCGGTTCCAACCAGGACCGGGCAAGGTTCGAAGCGGCCGCAGCGAAGGCCGGGTTGGCCATCGGGCAAGGCCCGCTCGTGACCCTCATCGGCTACGGCGGAAGCCCCGCCGGAGGGGACATCGCGGTGACGCTCGATGCGCCCTGGCCACTGGCGGGCTCCAGCGCACCGGTGAAGATCGCGCTCTACGGCCGTACCCCTGGCGCCTTTGACGCGTTGGTCGCCGTGCTGGCGGGCAAAGCGGCCGCCCCGGGGAACCTGCCAGCTGCCGTCGGAAGCTTCCCGGCGGGCACCGGCTGCCCGTAACCCGCCCAACTGACTTGCACTTAACGTCGTCATTCGCCCATTTCAGTGCGTTATCTGCCATTCAGTTGGGGAGTCCGGGTTAAATGGACGGGTGCCCATTCTTAATAAAGACATGACCCTCTGCATCTCGCTGTCGGCCCGGCCCAGCAACAACGGGACCCGGTTCCATAACCACCTCTACGACCAGCTGGATCTGAACTGGATCTACAAGGCGTTTGCCCCCACCGACCTGGCCCAGGCGATCGCCGGCGTTCGCGGGCTGGGGATCCGGGGCTGTGCGGTGTCCATGCCCTATAAAGAGGATGTGATGGCCCTCGTGGACGAGCTTGATCCTTCGGCTAAAGCCATCGACTCGGTCAACACCGTCGTGAACACCGACGGCCATCTCACGGCCTACAACACCGACTACACGGCGATCGAACAGCTGCTCAAGAACAACGCCGTGCCCACGGACTACTCCGTATTGGTCCAGGGTGCCGGCGGCATGGCGAAAGCTACCGTGGCGGCATTGCGCGACGCCGGCTTCCCCGACGTCACCGTCATCGCCCGCAACGGGAACACCGGCCGGGGGCTCGCGGAGCAGTACGGCTTCCAGTGGCGGGCAACGCTCGACGGCGGCACGGCGGACCTGATCATCAACGTCACGCCCATAGGGATGGCAGGAGGCCCCGACGTCGACTCCTTGTCCTTCCCGGCGGACGCCATCGCTGCAGCCAAGGTGGTGTTCGACGTCGTGGCACTCCCCGCCGAGACACCGCTGATCACGGCCGCGCGGGCCGCGGGAAAGCGCGTGATCACGGGCGCTGAGGTGGCCACCATCCAGGCACTCGAGCAGTTTGTGCTTTACACGGGGGTGCGTCCCACCGACGCGCAGGTGCGGGCCGCCGAGGATTTCATGCGCGCCCAGTAGAACGCGCCAGCAGAACAGGTTTAGACGGGTTCCACCGCGATGGCTACCCGGTCCTCCCCGATGCGGGTCAGGACCAGGGTGGCCGTTTTGGCTCCGGCCTTCTTGCTGCCGCCCCTAGTGCCGGCGAGGAGCTGTTTCCGCAGTTCTTCGGGGGTCACGGAGACGCCGCGTTTTTTGATGTCCAGCACCGTGACGCCGTTGTCCTTGACCCAGGCCTTGAGCGCCTTAACGTTGTACGGCATCACCTCCAGCACCTTGTAGGCCCGCGCGAAGGGTGTGTCCAGCAGATCCGGGGCACAGATGTAGGCGATGTGTTCGTCCAAAAGGTGCCCGCCGAGTTGAAGCGCAACGTCGGCAACCATGCCCGCGCGGATCACCGCTCCGTCGGGCTCGTACAGGTAGCCCTCTGCCGGACCCACCTCTGCGGTGGGACCGCCGTCGAAGTCTTCGGCGCTGGTGATCTCCGCAGCTCCCTGCGGCCCGAGCAGCAAGGCGCCCCGGCGGATCCCGGGACGCCTGACGGAGTTGAACCACAGGGCAACCTCGGTGACATCGCCGCCAACAGAAACCCACTGCGCCTCGCACCCGGTGGGCACGGACTCGTGCGGCATGCCGGGACCCATTTTGACCCCGACGGCGCGCCCGGTGGCTGCGAGGGATTCCACAAAAGACAGCGGCGGCGAAAACGCCTCGGGATCCCAGATCCGTTTAGTACCCGAGGTGGAGGTGACCCGGCGCGCGGGATCCAGCCAGACGCCGTCGACCCCCTCCAGCGGAACCGTCATGGCGTCCGAATGCACCACCTTGGCGTTGGGAAACGGGATGAGGTTGACAGTGGCGCAGGCAGCCGTGGTTTCGTCCACCTCCACGGCCGTGACGGTGATGTCCATCGATGCCAGGGCCAGGGAATCAGCACCGAGCCCGCAGCCGAGGTCCGCCACATGGCTGATGCCGGCCTGCGCAAACCGTTCTGCGTGCCGGGCCGCAACGTTGAGCCGGGTTGCCTGTTCAAGGCCCGCCTGGGTGAACAGCATGCTCCGGGCGAACTCGCCAAATTTGAGCTCGGCCTTGGTGCGCAGCCTGGACTGGGTGAGTACGGCGGAGACCAGTTCGGGGGAGTGCCCCGCTTTGCGAAGCGTCGAATTGAGTTCAAAGGCCCCGTCCTCGCGGTACGGCCCCAGGGATGCCAGCAGCTCCCAACCCTCGCTCGTGAGCAGTGGGGCGATCTGTTCCTGCGGTACTGAAGACATGGGTTCAAGCCTAGTGGAGGTGGGCCGGCGCCCTGTTCCGGCTAGGGTTGAAGGCATGGAAGACAGCGCAGGCACCCAGCCGTCCGGACCGTCCCCAACCAGCCGCACGGACCTGGTGAAGATTGCCCGCCCCGCCCTGATTGCAGGATCCGCAGTAGCCGTCGTATGCATCGCGCTGCTGGTGATCATCTTCTTCCTGGACACTTTCAACGCCACTGTCTACTCCGTGGGCGGCAACGATATCCAGGACGCCACTGACGAAGCCCGGGACATCCGCGGACTTTACGCCGGCATACGCGTGGGCGGCACTATCCTGCTGGTGATTTCGCTGCTGGCTGCCGTGGGCGGCGCGGTGGTGCTGTATCTGAAGCGGGGCACTGCAGAGGACGGCGACGACGGCGATGAGGACGTGGATTTTGACGACCTTGCTGGCCGCTGATTCTGTTCGCCGGGGACATAATTCTGGCACTCGCCTTGACCGAGTGCTAACCAGTACATAGAGTCGTCATTAGCACTCTCCCTAGGAGGGTGCTAACACATGAAGAGCTGCCAGCCAGGCTGCTGCCGGCACCGCGACGACGGTTTGCCAGCCACGGCGACACAGCCTAACTGTCCATGAATTTTGCTGACGTAGAAGGAGAGGTCCGAGTGTCGGTCTCTATTAAGCCTCTTGAGGATCGTATTGTTGTCCGCCCGCTCGAAGCCGAGCAGACCACGGCTTCCGGCCTGGTTATCCCGGACTCCGCGCAGGAGAAGCCGCAGGAAGGCGAAGTTGTTGCAGTCGGCCCCGGCCGCTTTGAAGATGGCAACCGCGTTCCCGTCGACGTAGCCGTTGGCGACGTCGTTATCTACTCCAAGTACGGTGGAACCGAAGTCAAGACCGGCGGCAACGAGTACCTCGTGCTGTCCGCCCGCGACGTTCTGGCGATCGTCGTAAAGTAACTCTTTGGATCCCCGCGCTGCTGTTCCGTCCCTGACTGAACAGCAGCGCGGGGTTCTGTCTTGAAAGGACAAAACCATGGCAAAGCAGCTTGCGTTTAACGACGCTGCCCGCCGGTCGCTTGAAGCCGGCATCGATAAGCTCGCCAACACTGTCAAGGTGACGCTCGGCCCCCGCGGCCGCAACGTTGTCCTCGACAAAAAGTGGGGGGCACCCACCATTACCAACGACGGCGTCACCATCGCCCGCGAAGTTGAGCTTGATGACCCGTACGAAAACCTTGGCGCACAGCTGGCCAAGGAAGTAGCCACCAAGACCAACGATGTTGCCGGCGACGGCACCACCACGGCCACCGTGCTGGCCCAGGCCCTGGTCAAGGAAGGCCTGCGCAATGTTGCGGCTGGCGCCGCTCCGGGCCAGATCAAGCGCGGCATCGAGGTTTCCGTTGAAGCCGTCGCTGCCCGCCTGCTCGAGAACGCACGCCCCGTTGAAGGCACCCAGGTTGCCAACGTTGCTGCCATCTCGGCTCAGAGCGACGAAATCGGCGAGCTCCTCGCCGAGGCGTTCGGCAAGGTCGGCAAGGATGGTGTGATCACCATCGAGGAGTCCTCCACCACGCAGACTGAGCTGGTCCTCACCGAAGGCATGCAGTTCGACAAGGGCTACCTGTCCCCGTACTTCGTCACCGACACCGAGCGTCAGGAAGCCGTCCTCGAGGACGCCCTCATCCTGATCAACCAGGGCAAGATCTCCTCCGTGCAGGACTTCCTGCCGCTGCTGGAGAAGGCGCTGCAGAGCTCCAAGCCGCTCTTCATCATTGCCGAAGACGTCGAGGGGGAGGCACTGTCCACCCTGATCGTCAACCGTATCCGCGGCACCCTGAACGTGGTTGCCGTCAAGGCTCCGGGCTTCGGCGACCGCCGCAAGGCCATGCTGCAGGACATCGCCACCCTCACCGGTGCGCAGGTTGTCTCCGCGGAACTGGGCCTCAGCCTGGATACCGTTGGCCTTGAGGTGCTGGGTACCGCCCGCCGCATCACGGTCACCAAGGACAACACCACCATCGTTGACGGCGCCGGTTCCGCAGAAGACGTCGCAGCCCGGGTTTCCCAGCTGCGCGCCGAGCTGACCCGCACCGACTCCGACTGGGACAGGGAAAAGCTCCAGGAACGCCTGGCCAAGCTGGCCGGCGGCATCGGCGTGATCAAGGTTGGCGCAGCCACCGAGGTCGAGCTGAAGGAAAAGAAGCACCGCATCGAAGACGCAGTGTCCTCCACCCGCGCAGCCCTCGAAGAAGGCATCGTGGCCGGTGGCGGTTCCGCGCTGATCCACGCACTGAAGGCCCTCGACGAGGATCCCGCAGTGAAGGCCCTCGAAGGCGACGCCGCCGCAGCTGTGGGCATTGTCCGCCGCGCGCTGGTCCAGCCGCTGCGCTGGATTGCCCAGAACGCTGGCTTTGACGGCTACGTTGTCACGGCCAAGGTTGCCGAACTCGAAACCAACAACGGCTTCAACGCCAAGTCGGGCGAGTACGAAGACCTGATCGCTGCCGGTGTCATCGACCCCGTCAAGGTCACCCGTGCAGCCCTCCGCAACGCAGCCTCCATCGCGGCGCTGGTCCTCACCACCGAGACCCTTGTGGTGGAAAAGCCCGTTGAACAAGACGAGCACGCAGGCCACAGCCACTAATCCCCACCGTCTCCCTTACCTCGCTTCGTCCCCACCGGCTCCCAAATCTCGCTTCGCTCGATTTGGGCCCCTCGCCGGTGTGGGCCCACGGTCAGGGAACGGCGTGGGCCCAGGGCATCTGCGCAAAGTCTCAAGCACAAAGAACCGGTCCAGCTTCGGCTGGGCCGGTTTTTTGTGGCCCTTAGGCGACCGCCATCTCCTGCGTCTCGACGCCGCCGGTGCGCTCGTAGACCAGCGACACCGCGCCCTTTGGGAAGGTGCGCGCCCGCTCAGCGAGGCGGAAGGAAGCGGGGATGGTCCCGGGGTCGAAGAGGCGCTTGCCCTGGCCGAGGGTGATCGGATAGAGCCAGAGGTGGAGTCGGTCGATCACGTCTGCCTCGAGCAGTGAACGAATAAGGACGCCGCTGCCAAACATGTGCACCTGGTCGTATTCATCCCGGAGCCGGCCCGCGGCGGCAGCGTCCGGCAGTACGGTAGTGCCCGCCCACCCCGGAGCGGTCAGGGTGCTGGAGACGACGAACTTGGGTACCCGGTTGAGCGTGCCGCCGATGTCATCTGATTGGTGCGGCCAGTAGGCGGCGAAGATGTCGTAGGTCTTCCGGCCAAGAAGCAGGGCGTCAATGCTTTCAATCCCGGCACCGATGGCCGCGGCGGCCTCGTCATCTGACACCGGCGCCTGCCAGCCGCCGAAGGCGAAATCGCCCTCGGTGTCTTCCTCGCGGCCGCCGGGAGCCTGGTAGACGCCGTCGAGGGTGATGAACAGGTTCGCGACGATGATTCCCATGCGTTCATTCTGGAACTGCGTCCCGGCGCTGTCCATCGTCTGCGGGCGTGGCAGACTGGTGCCATGCTGCTCGACGAGCTCGTCAGAACCACGGCGGCCGTCGCGTCGACCCGCTCCCGGCTTGCGAAGGTCGCTGCGCTGGCCGACCTGCTGCGCCGGCTTGAGCCCGGGGACATCGCGGCCGCCGTCGGCCTTCTCGTCGCCAAGCCGCGACAGGGCCGCGTAGGGGTCGGCTGGCGCGGCATGACAGCAGCCATGGGGGAGCCGGCCGCCGAGCCAAGTCTTACCGTGGCTGACTTCGACGCTGCGCTGGATCGCCTGCTTGTCACCGCGGGCGCCGGATCGGCTGCGGAGCGCGCCGCGACGCTCCGCTTGCTCACGGAGGCAGCCACCGAGCGCGAACAAGCCTTCATCGCCGGCGTGCTGCTCGGGGAACTGCGCAGCGGTGCGCTGGAGGGGGTGCTGACGGATGCCGTGGCCCGCGCCGCAGATCGGCCGGTCGACGCCGTACGCCGTGCGGCGATGCTCTCCGGCGATCTCGGCGGGACCGCCCTGCTGGCGATCACCGGCACGGCGGCCCAACTGGACGCGGTGGGCCTCGTCGTCGGCCGTCCCGTGCAGCCCATGCTCGCCGCAACCGCGGCGACCGCCAGCGCGGCACTGGAGGTCACGGGGGAGGCATCCGTGGAATACAAGCTCGACGGCGCCCGCATCCAGGTGCATCGCGTCGGCGACGATGTGCGCATCTACACACGCACCCTGGCCGAGGTGACCCACCGGCTGCCCGAGGTGGTGGAGGTGGTGCGCGGACTGCCGGTGCTCGATGTGATCCTCGACGGCGAGACCCTCGCCCTCGACGAGGACGGCGGCCCGCGACCCTTCCAGGTGACCATGTCGCGGTTCGGGGCGGATGCTGCGCGCGCCACGGTGCTGCATCCGTGGTTCTTCGACGTGCTGCACATCGACGGGCGCGACCTGCTTGACGAGCCGCTTTCGACCCGGATCGGCGTGCTCGAGCGCATTGCCCCCGAGCACCGGATCCCTGGGGAGATTACGGCGGACGCGGCCGTGGCTGAGAGAGTCTCGCGGGATGCGCTTGCCGCCGGCCATGAAGGCGTGGTGGTCAAGGCGGTCGGATCGGCCTACGCGGCCGGTCGGCGAGGTTCGAACTGGATCAAGGTGAAGCCGGTACTCACGTATGACCTGGTGGTGCTCGCCTGCGAGTGGGGGTCTGGACGGCGCACCGGGCTGCTGTCCAACCTGCATCTGGGAGCCCTGGACCCGGCCGGCGAGTTCGGCGTGCCGGGCGGCTACGTGATGGTGGGCAAGACCTTCAAGGGCCTCACCGACACGCTGCTGCGCTGGCAGACCGAGAGGTTCCAGGAGCTCGAGGTGCGCCGCACGGCGGCCACCGTCTGGGTGGAGCCCGTCACCGTGGTCGAGATCGCGATTGACGGCGTGCAGAAATCGTCGCGCTATCCGGGCGGAATCGCCCTGCGGTTCGCACGCGTCAAGCGTTACCGCGACGACAAAGCGGCGGCAGAGGCCGACACCATTCAGACGCTGCGCGCGCTGCTGCGTTCGTAGCTTGTGCCCGTTCCGCAGCGGGCGTACCGTCTCGCCTGATACCGGCCCGCGCCTGCCGACACGGCGGGCAGACCGAAGGCTCCCCCGAGTTTTTGTCCAGATATCGCGGATTGCACAGCGCTTTCGGCCAATTATCTGGACAAAAACTGCGCGTGGTGGGGCTCGACGTCCTCAGGCTCCCCGACCCTTCCGGCCCACGCCGCGAGTCCGCGCCGGCTGCCAGCTGAGAGGCCATTCTGAATCCCGCCGTGATTGGCCATCCTGAGTCACAGGCAAGTAGGGTGGATGTTTTTGCCAGCGGGTTTTAGGGGTCATGGGTGTTGATTGCGGGAACAGAGGCTGCGCCCGGCGGTCCGGCGGACGCCACCGGCGCCCCCCGCAAACCCACCTTCCGTCCCGAGGTGCAGGGCCTCCGTGCGCTCGCTGTACTCATGGTGGTCACGTATCACGTGTGGCTTGGCCGGGTGTCCGGCGGCGTGGACATCTTCCTCCTGATCTCGGCCTTCCTGCTGACCATGTCCTTTGTCCGGAAGGTCGAAGCCGGTACTTCGCTCAATCTTTTCCGGCACTGGCTGCACCTCTTCAAACGGCTGCTGCCGGCCGCCGTCGTGGTGATCCTCGCCGTCCTCGCGGGCACCTGGCTGGTCCTCCCGCAAGGCCGCTGGCCGGCCGTGCTGGACCAGGCCTGGGCTGCGCTGCTTTACCAGCAGAACTGGCTGCTGGCCGACACCGCCGTTGACTATTACGCCCAAGACCACGCCGGGGCGAGCCCGCTGCAGCACGTCTGGTCCTTGTCCATCCAAGGGCAGGTTTTCATCCTCTGGCCTCTCGTTTTCGCCGGCTCGGCTGTAGTGTGGCGGCTCCTGCGGCGGAGGTTCAACACCAGCTACCGGGCCGTGGCGGCAGCCGTGTTCGCAGCCATCCTCGCCGCATCGCTGGCTTTCTCAGTTGACCAGACGGCCACGAACCAGGCGTACGCCTACTTCGACACGAGGGCCAGGCTGTGGGAATTCGCCCTGGGCTCGCTCCTGGCATTGAGCCTCCCGCTGCTGAAGCCCGGAAAAGTGCTTCGCCTGATCCTGGGCTGGGCCGGGCTTATCGCCATGGTCTCCTGCGGCCTGGTGCTGACCGTGGACCGGGCCTTCCCGGGATTCTTGGCACTGTGGCCCACCATTGCGGCAGCAGCGATCATTGTGGCCGGCCAGAGCGGCGGCCGCTTCGGCGTGGACCGCTTCCTGAGCTGGAAGCCGCTGGTCTCGCTGGGCGACAACTCCTACGCGCTCTATCTGTGGCACTGGCCCGTACTTGTGTTCGCACTGGCCGCCACCGGCGTCGAAACACCCAACCTCAGCGAGGGCGGGGCCATCGTTGCCGCCTCGATCGTCCTGGCCGTCCTCACCACACGTTTTGTGGAAAAGCCGCTCCGCGAATGGCGCTGGCCTCAGTTACGCAGCTGGCGCACCGCCGTCGTCGTTGCTGCCTGCTGTGCCATCCTGGCCGGACCCGTGGCGGTCTGGCAAACCAGCCTGACCGCGGAGGAGGCCGCCACTGCAGCGCAGCCCCGCGAACTGACTCCGGGGGCGGCCCAACTGACGTTTGGGAACGGAGACACGCCGGCCCCCGCGGCGCGGATCATTCCGGCGCCGGCGGTCCTGGACCACGACTGGGCCGGGATCCATGCGCCCTGTATCGATGCGAACGCGACGCCCGATCCGGTTCTGGCTGGGTGCCGGCAGGCTGTCCCGCCCGGCGAAACCACCAAACGGATCATGGTGCTGGGGGACTCCCATGCGCAGCAGTACCTGGCCGCTCTTGCCCCCATCGCGGAAGCCCGCGGCTGGGAACTGGTCACGCTGCTGATGCCCGCCTGCCGTTTTGGGGCGGAATCCGAGGCCCGGAATGCTGAATGCAACGCCTACAACCGGGCCAGCGCGGCGTACGTGCTCGAACACCGGCCGGATGCCGTCTTCACCGTGGCCACCCTGACCCACGAGGAAGCCCCGTTTGAGACAGAGGTACCGGCGTACCTGGAAGGAATCCAGCCGATCGCCGACGCCGGCATCGAAATCCTCGGCATCCGGGACAACCCCAGGTTCACCTTCAACATGCCCGAATGTGTCCAGCGCAAAGGTCCGAACTCCCCGGCCTGCAACCCGCCGCTAAACGAATCCCTGGTCGATCCTTCACCCCTGGAGAGCTACCGCGGGAAGGTCGACGGTCTGCACCTGATGGACGTCAGCGACTTCATCTGCGCCGGCGGCAGCTGCCCGGGGGTGGTGGGAAACGTCTACGTGTACAAGGACGACAACCACCTCAGCCGGACCTACGTTGAAAGCATGATCCCCATGTTTGAAGAGCGGCTGCTGGCCGCCACGGGCTGGACGTGACTCCCGGGGGGCGGGCCCATGCCTGCATGGTTCCCTGTCCGGGCGGGCGGGGTCAGGGAGCGTGCCGTTGCTCACAGTCGGCTGCCGGAATAGGGGGATCGGCTGCGAGGTTCTAATATTTACTCAACGCTTTGCGCATGGCTACCCTGCGTGCGGCACAGACTCATTAGGCCCCTGCACCGACCAGTCCCGTAATGACGGGCTGGTCATCAGCTGCAACCCCTACCCGTGAACGAATACCCAAGGTAAGAGGCGCACTCATGACCCAGCCCGAGCACAACCCTTTCGGCTTCATCGGCCTGACCTACGACGACGTCCTGCTCCTCCCGGGACACACGGACGTTATCCCGTCCGAAGCGGACCCGTCGTCGAGGATCTCCAAGCGGATCTCCGTGCACACCCCGCTGCTGTCCGCCGCCATGGACACGGTCACCGAATCACGGATGGCCATTGCGATGGCACGCCAGGGTGGCCTGGGCGTGATCCACCGCAACCTGTCCATCCAGGACCAGGCGGACCAGGTGGACCGCGTGAAGCGCAGCGAGTCCGGGATGATCACCAACCCGCTGACCATCGGCCCGCAGGCAACGCTGGCTGAGCTGGACGAGATCTGCTCGCAGTACCGGGTTTCCGGCCTGCCTGTTGTGGACGAGGGCCTGCGGCTGCTCGGCATTGTCACAAACCGCGACACCCGCTTTGTGCCCGAAGCAGACTTCCCGCTGCGGCTGGTCAGCGACGTCATGACCAAGATGCCGCTGATCACCGGCCACGTTGGCATCAGCCGTGAGGAAGCCTCCCACAAGCTGGCCACCAACAAGATCGAAAAGCTCCCGCTCGTTGACGAGCAGGGCCGGCTCAAGGGCCTCATCACCACCAAGGACTTCACCAAAGCCGAGCAGTACCCGCTGGCCACCAAGGACGAAGAGGGCCGGCTCCGCGTGGGTGCCGCCATCGGCTTCTTCGGTGACGGCTGGGAACGTGCCATGGCCCTGGTCGACGCCGGCGTCGACGCCCTGTTTGTTGACACGGCCAACGGCCACTCGCAGGGTGTGCTGGACATGATCCGCCGCCTGAAGTCTGATCCGAGGGCTGCGCACGTGGACATCATCGGCGGCCAGGCCGCCACCCGTGAAGGTGCCCAGGTCCTGATCGACGCCGGTGCCGACGGCATCAAGGTGGGCGTGGGCCCGGGATCGATCTGCACCACCCGTGTGGTGGCCGGTGTGGGCGTCCCGCAGATCACCGCCATCTACGAATCCGCCAAGGCGGCCATCCCTGCCGGCGTTCCCCTGATCGCCGACGGCGGCCTGCAGTACTCGGGCGACATCGGCAAGGCGCTGGTTGCCGGCGCCGACACCGTGATGCTCGGTTCCCTCCTGGCCGGTTGCGACGAGTCCCCGGGTGAGCTGATCTTCGTCAACGGCAAGCAGTTCAAGAGCTACCGCGGCATGGGCTCACTCGGTGCCATGCAGTCGCGCGGCAAAAACACGTCCTACTCCAAGGACCGCTACTTCCAGGCCGATGTGTCCGGTGATGACAAGCTCATTCCCGAGGGCATCGAAGGCCGCGTCGCCTACCGCGGCCCGCTCGCGTCGGTGGCGTACCAGTTGGTGGGCGGCCTTCGCCAGACCATGTTCTACACCGGCGCCCCCACCATCCCGGAACTCAAGTCCCGCGGCAAGTTCGTCCGGATCACGCCGGCGGGCCTCAAAGAATCCCACCCGCACGACATCCAGATGACCGTGGAGGCTCCGAACTACGGTTCGCGCTAGTCCCACCGGCACCCTCGCCTCGCCAGCTCGGCCAGGGAACCCTGCCGGCGTGGGCGCACCCACCAAACAGGCCGCGGGAATTGTCCCGCGGCCTGTTCTCGTTGGTGCCGGGAACTAGGCTGGAGCCATGCCTGAACGAAGCCATCCCGTCGAACTGAACCCCCAGCGCGACGCTCGGCGACGTTTGGCCCTGAGGCCGTACGCCCGGGCCGTGGCGCAGGTTCTGCGCGTCAGCTTCCGGGCCTCGCCGGGCGCCGTCGTGATGAAGGTTGTGGGGTCGCTGATCTCGGCAGTGCTGCCGCTGGTGACAACCTTCTTCGCCGCGCTGACCACCACCGCGTTGGCGGCCGCCTACGCGGGCGATGCCGCGGCGGGCCAGCAGGCCATTGTGTACGTCATCATCACGGCAGCGCTGGGACTCTTCTGGGGCGCCTTCAGCAGCGTGGACCGTTACATCCAGCAGCTCATGAGCTTCAAAGTGGGCGCCATTGTGGGCGACCAGATGTATGAGCGCTTTCTGGCGCTGGAGTTCTGGCGCTACGACGATAAGCAGACCGTGGATCTGTATGACCGGGCCAAACGCTTCTCCGATTCCTACGCCAGGGTTTTGGACCGGATCGCCGCAATTTTCACTCAATTGGTCTCGGTGATCCTGGCCGTCGGGGCCCTGCTGCTGGTCAGCTGGTGGATCGCCGTGATTGTCCTCGTGGCGATCGTGCCGAGCGTTTACCTGCAGTTCAAACTTTCCCGGGAGCAGATCGCGCACTGGAACACCCAGGTGGATTCCCGCCGGCAGCGCCGGATGATCGAAACGAACCTGCTCCGGCCGCAGCACATCGCCGAGATGCGCCTGTACGGCATCGTGGGGTACCTGATGGACTTCCGCTCACGCCTGCGCGACGCTGACGAGCGCCGGCGCCTTGACTTCCAGAAGCGCTACATCCCCAGGCAGCTGGCCGCCGACGCGCTGCAGTACGCCGCGGAGGTGGTCTCGCTGATCTGGGTGGTGGGGCAGATCATTGCCCGGGCCCAGCCGGTTGGCCAGTTCCTGTATGTCCAGCAGATCGTTAGCCGCGCCCTGTCCACCGCCAACAACCTGGTGTCCTCGTTGAGTTCCATCGACGAGGACCTGGCGAACCTCAAAGACTACGAAGTGTTTATGGCGGTGCCGGTGCACTCCCACCACGCACCGGCGCTGCTGCAGGCTCCCAAGACGGTGGAGCTGCGGGACATCCGCTTCACCTACACAGGCAGCGACCTGGAGGTGATCCGCGGCATCAGCATGACCATCCGGGAGGGCCAGCACATTGCCATCGTGGGAGAGAACGGGGCGGGAAAGTCCACCCTGATCAGGATCCTGGCGGGGCTTTACGCCCCGGACTCCGGGCAGGTAATGCTCGACGGCGTCGACCTCGCCGCCGTCGATGTCACCTCCTGGCACCGCCACCTGGCGGTGCTGAGCCAGGAATTCCTGAAGTACGAGTTCGCCACTGCCGCTGACAACATCCGCTTTGGCGACGTCGATTCGCCACAGGATGACGACCGGATCCGGCGGGCTGCGGCCGACGCCGAGGCCCTGGAGTTCATCAACAAGCTGCCCAACGGCCTGGACAACCATGTCAGCAACTGGATGGAGGACCCGCGCGGCCGGAAGGGCAGCGGGTTGTCCGGCGGCCAGTGGCAGCGGTTGGCCATGGCCAGGAACTTTTACCGCAGCGCCTCCTTTATGGTCATGGACGAGCCAACGTCGGCCATCGATGCGCTGGCGGAGCACCGGATCTTCACCCGGCTTTTCGCGGACCGCAGCAGCACGATCATCGCCATCAGCCACCGGCTCGCCACTATTGAGAAGGCTGACATCGTCTACATGCTTGAAGACGGCCGGATCGTGGAGCAGGGCACGCACAAGGAGCTGGTGGCGCTGCGCGGCCGCTACTTCAGGATGTTCGAGTCCCAGCTGACGGTGGAAGAGGCCGAAGGGATCTGAATGTCACAGCCCCCTGGCCCGCGTTAGCGGCGACCCGTCCCGGCCACGATTGTGGTCCGGACACGGGCCACGCTGGGCTGGGCCGGCACGCTGCTGAAGCCGAACGTCACGGCAGGCTGGATGGGTGCGAGAGTCCCCTGGTTCCTGCCCTCCCAGGAAATTTCGGCAGTGCTGATGCGGTGGACGTCTGTCACCCCGTAGGTTTCACGCCTCCCGTTTCCGGCAGTGCCGGAGGTCCGGGCTCCGGGACTGAGGAGGCCCGCCAGCGGGTCGACAGCCCGGAGCCACCTTGGATGGACAGCAAGCGGCCGCGGCACTGCCCGGAGGGCGAAACCCAGGGGAGTCCTGCGGCCGATCTCTGCGTTGATCTGCAGCGGTCCGGCATTCACGGCCAGCTTCCGCCGGCCCAGCTGAACGTCTACTGCGACCACCCGCACAACGTCAAAGCTGTAGGTGGCGGAGACGAAGTCCGCCACCTCCACGGCGGGCGCGAGCAGGATCCGCTGCCCGGACGGGAGCTGCACCATCACGTCGGCGAAAGGTCCCAGCGGGGAGGCCTGCCACACTCCAACCACGGCCCGGAGTCCGGATTGCGCGCCGATGCCCGCGATGTGGCCGTCGAAGACCCACTGTTTGCCCATTCGGCCACTCTAGCCATCAGCCGCGGCCAAGGTCCCGGCTGGGATAACCTAGAGCAGTGACTTACGAGATCGAGATCGGCCGTGGCAAGCGTGGGCGTCGTGCCTACTCCCTGGATGACATTGCGATTGTCCCTAACCGTCGTACCCGCGACCCCAAGGACGTGTCTGTCTCCTGGCAGATCGATGCCTACAAGTTCGAAATGCCCGTGATCGCGGCGCCGATGGATTCGGCCATGTCCCCGGAGACGGCCATCGCCCTGGGGCGCCTGGGGGGTCTCGGCGTGCTGGACCTTGAGGGTCTCTGGACCCGCTACGAGGACCCGCAGCCCATTTTGGACGAGATCGCTGCCCTCGAAGATGAGGTCAACAGCCCCACTGTGACGGGCCGCATGCAGGAACTCTACCGCGCGCCCATCCAGCCGCAACTGATCACCTCCCGCCTCGCCGAGATCCGCGCCGCCGGCGTGACGGTGGCTGGATCGCTGACCCCGCAGCGCACGCAGGAATACTACAAGACCGTGGTGGCCGCCGGCGTCGACATTTTTGTGATCCGCGGGACCACCGTGTCCGCCGAGCATGTTTCGAAGGACGACGAGCCGCTTAACCTGAAGCAGTTCATTTACGAACTGGACGTTCCGGTGATTGTGGGCGGCGCGGCCGGCTACACGCCCGCGCTGCACCTGATGCGGACCGGCGCCGCCGGCGTCCTGGTCGGCTTCGGCGGGGGAGCCACGTCCACCACCCGCCGCGCACTGGGGATCCACTCGCCGATGGCCTCCGCCATCTCCGATGTCGCCGCCGCCCGGCGTGACTACATGGATGAATCCGGTGGGCGCTACGTGCATGTAATTGCCGACGGCGGCATGGGCACCTCGGGTGACATCGTCAAGGCAATTGCCGTGGGCGCCGACGCCGTGATGCTCGGCAGCGCCCTCGCCAGGGCCAAAGAGGCCCCGGGCAAGGGCTGGCACTGGGGCCAGGAGGCCCACCACCTGGAACTGCCCCGCGGGGACCGGGCCAACGTCGGAACCGTCGGGCCTCTTGAAGAGGTGCTCTTCGGGCCGGGCCACCACACGAACGGCACGTCCAACCTGATCGGCGCCCTCCGCCGGTCAATGGCCACCACGGGATACTCTGACCTGAAGGAATTCCAGCGCGTCGACGTCGTGGTTTCACCGTACGCCGGTAACTGAGGACAGGTGGACGCCCTGCCCAACTAAGCGGCTAGGAAGTAGGGTGGATCTACTACCGGCAGCAGCGGCAATGGGAGGCGTTCCATGAACAATAGTCCAAACCAAGGCGGGGCCCTGGGGCCTGCAGCGCGGGAAGCGTCGATTGCCCGGCTCAGGGCGACGTCCGAGCCCGGCAATGAGCTGGACATCCTCATTGTTGGCGGCGGAATCGTCGGTACGGGGGCAGCGCTGGATGCGGTGACCCGCGGTCTCAGCGTGGGGATCGTGGAGGCCAGCGACTGGGCAGCCGGCACGTCGTCCCGGTCATCGAAGCTGATCCACGGTGGCCTGCGCTATCTGGAAATGCTTGACTTCGGGCTGGTCAAGGAAGCGCTGCAGGAGCGTGGGCTGCTGCTTTCTGAACTCGCCCCGCACCTGGCCCGGCCAGTGCCATTCCTGTATCCGCTCACGAAGCCTTTCTTCGAACGGCCCTACGTGGGCGCCGGCATCGCACTGTATGACCTGATGTCCGTTTCCAACGGGCACCGGCGCGGCGTGCCGTTCCACAAACACCTCTCCAGGCGGGGCACCCTCAGGGCAGCCCCCAGCCTGAAAAAGGATGCCTTTGTGGGGTCAATCCGCTACTACGACGGCCAGGTGGATGACGCGAAGTATGTGGCCAACCTGGTCCGGACGGCAGCCCACTATGGCGCCCATGCCGTGAACCAGATGGCCGTGGTGGATTTCCTCCGTGAAGGGGAACGCGTGGTGGGGGCCAAGGTGGTCAACCACGAGGACGGTTCGCACTTCAACATCCGGGCCAAGCAGGTCATCAACGCCACCGGAGTGTGGACTGACGAAACCCAGGCCATGGTCACCGACCGTGGCCAGCTGAAGGTCCGGGCATCCAAGGGCATCCACCTGGTGGTGCCGCGCGACCGCTTCCAGTCGACCGTTGGCCTGATCCTGCGGACCGAGAAATCGGTGCTGTTTGTGATCCCGTGGGGCCGGCATTGGATTATCGGTACTACGGACACTGACTGGCACCTGGACAAAGCCCACCCGGCAGCGTCCAGCAAGGACATCGACTACCTCCTCGAACGCGTCAACACGGTGCTCAAGCGGCCCCTCACCAGGGAAGACGTTGAAGGGGTTTACGCAGGTCTGCGGCCGCTCCTGGCCGGTGAGAACGACTCCACCGCCAAGCTGTCCCGCGAACACGTGGTGGCTCACCCCGTTCCGGGCCTGGTGGTGGTGGCCGGCGGAAAATGGACCACTTACCGCGTGATGGCCAAGGACGCTGTGGATGAGGCCACGCGCACCATGGATGAGCGGGTCCCGCCCAGCTGCACCGAAACCATCCCGCTGCTTGGGGCCAGCGGCTTCAAGGCTGCCTGGAACCGCAGGAACAGGACGGCTGACGAATCCGGCGTGCATGTGGCCCGGGTGGAGCACCTGCTCAACCGGTACGGGTCCATGACCCCGGAAGTGCTCGCCATCATCAAGGAGAATCCTGAACTGGCCGAGCCGCTGCCCGGCGCCGACGACTACCTGCAGGCGGAAGCTGTCTACGCCGCTACCCATGAGGGTGCCCGGCATGTCCATGACGTCCTGACCCGGCGGACCCGCATCTCCATTGAGTCGTGGGACCGTGGCGTGTCCGCGGTGCCGGTAGTGGCTAAACTGATGGGCGAAGTCCTTGGCTGGAGCGATGTGCAGCGCGAAAGTGAAATAAAGCACTACATTGCACGCGTTGAGGCTGAACGGCTGAGCCAGGAGCAGCCGGACGACGAATCAGCTGACGCCGCCCGCCTGGGCGTGGATGACATCGTCCCGTTGCGCTAAGGGCTCTGCGCATCACCACTCGCCTCACTGAAGGGACACTCCTTGGCGGAACTACTTGACCGGTACGATGCCGATCTCACCACCTCCGAATTGGTCATCCTGGAGCTGGAGGCAACGGACAAGGCGGATGCGGTGGCCCAACTCGCAGAATGCCTCTTCGCGGCCGGCCGGGTCACGGACCTCCCCGGCTTCCTTGGACACGTCAACGCCCGCGAACACCAGCTCGCCACGGGCCTGCCGGGCGGCATCGGCCTCCCGCACGCCCGCAGCGAATTCGTCTCGCGGACGTCCATTGCTGTTGGAATCACGAAGTACGGCCACGCGCTGGACTTCGGTGCCGCTGACGGTCCCGCCACCGTCATCCTGTTGATCGCCACCCCGGCCAGCTCGTTTTCGGACCACCTCGAGGTGCTGGCCACGCTGGCACGCTCCCTGTCCAAGGAGTCCTTCCGCGAGTCACTGCGGCGGGCCTACGACGCCGAAGTGATCGCCGAGCTCATCAACTCCAGCCTGGTGTTCTTCGACCACTGAAATTGGTGACCCCGGCGGCTCCGTTCCCTGGCCGGAAGCAGGGCGTTTAGTTGTTCTACGGCGGAACGAAGTACCTTTAAGGGGTGTGGAAAACAGCCCTTAAGCCCCGGTGGATCGCTGGCCTGGTGTTCGCGATCGTAGTATCGGGGGTGTTTGTCCTGCTCAGCCAGTGGCAGTTTGGCCGGTCCTTGCAACCCGAGGTTCCGGTCAGCCCTGCCACCGAGGAAACCAAGGCGCTGACGGACACCCTCCGGCCCGGTGGCTTCTTCCCCGGATCCGTGTCGGACCAGATGGTCTCCGCGGAAGGCACGTATGACCCCGCAAAACAGGTCCTGGTGCCGGGCCGCTTGAAGGACGGCAACACTGGCTACTGGGTGGTGTCCGCCTTTGCCGTGAAGGGGGCTCCTGCCCTCAGCGGTGTGGCCGCTTCCCCCGAAACGTGGATTCCGGTAGCCCGCGGCTGGGTGTCAGATCCCGACGACGCCGGCGCACCGCCGTCGGGCGCTATTCAGCTCACCGGACGGCTGCTGCCCTCCGAATCGCCGCTCCCGGCCACGGCGCCGGAATCCGGACGCGCCTCCGCCGTCTCCATCGCCGAACTCATCAATTACTGGGACATCAGCAGTTACCAGGGCTTTGTGGCCGCCACCGCTGAAGCGGCGGACGGCTCCGACGTGAGCGCTGCGGCGGTTGGCGGAGACCTGAAGCCGCTGAACATCGGCCCCCAGCCGCCCGCCCAGCAGGTCAATTGGCTCAATCTCTTTTACTCGCTGGAGTGGGTGGTTTTCGCCGGCTTCGCCCTCTTCATCTGGTGGCGCCTGGTGAAGGACGATTACCGGCGGGACCTCGAAGAGGAGCTCGACGACGACGCCCACCATGACACTCCGCCCACATCTGAACAGCTCCAACAAAAGGTAAAGCCATGATCGAACCGAAACCAGCCGTCCAGTCGGGTTCCGTGCAGGGGAAAAACAAGAAGCGCCGCTTCGGCGGTACCGAGGCGCAGATCCGCTCGGCGCTGAAGTTCTACAAGGTGTTGGCCTACCTGACCGGCGGGATGCTGCTGCTGCTGTGCGCCGAGCTGATAGCACGGTACGCGTTCGGCCAGTACCTGTTCGCCGGCGGGACCAACGCGGTCACAGGCCAGCCCTTCGTCCTGGGCTTCGCGGACGCCGAGCCCCAGGGCGTGCTGGGCGGAGTCAACGTTTCCGTTGGTGTGCTGATCGTCCACGGCTGGATGTACGTGGTGTACCTGATCTCCAACTTCCGGCTGTGGACGCTGATGCGCTGGCCGTTCTTGAAGCTCATCCTCCTGGCGCTGGGTGGAGTGGTGCCGTTCCTGTCCTTCATCGTGGAGAAGAAGTTCCACGCTGAGGTCGAGGCGGAGCTCGCCGCGCACCCGCAGGCCGCACAGCGGTACTGAGCACCGGCGGCCGAAGCCAAAGCGGAGTCTGCTCCGTCACAGCGGGCTTTCTAACGTGCGGCAGGGCAACGCGGCCAAGTAGGCTAGTACGGTGACTACTCCCACTGCATCCCAGACTTCCCAAAAGCCGGTGCTGGTTGTTGACTACGGTGCCCAGTACGCGCAGCTGATTGCCCGCCGCGTCCGGGAAGCAAATGTGTATTCGGAAGTGGTTCCGCATACCTACAGCACCGAGCAGCTCCTGGCCAAAAACCCTGCTGCCATCATCCTGTCGGGCGGCCCGTCCAGTGTGTACGCAGACGGCGCACCTTCAGTCGGCGCCGACCTCTTTGAGGCCGGAATCCCGGTCTTCGGCATCTGCTACGGGTTCCAGGCCATGGCCAACGCCCTGGGCGGCAAAGTCGACAAGACTGGCCTGCGCGAATACGGCTCCACCCAGACCACCATCCTAGGCGAGGGCCGCTCCGTGCTTGAGGGCATGCCGCAGCACCAGAACACGTGGATGAGCCACGGCGACTCCGTGCACCAGGCCCCCGAAGGCTTCGAAGTGCTGGCGACCACGGCGGGCGCCGAAGTGGCTGCCTTCGCCAACGAGGAGAAGTGCCTGTACGGCGTGCAGTGGCACCCGGAGGTGAAGCACTCGGCTTATGGCCAGCAGGTGCTGGAGAACTTCCTGTTTAAGGGCGCCAAGCTGGAACCCAACTGGACCACGGGGAACATCCTCGAGGAGCAGGTGGACCGCATCCGGGCGCAGGTCGGCGAGGCCAGGGTCATCTGTGGCCTCTCCGGCGGCGTGGACTCCGCAGTGGCCGCAGCACTGGTCCAGCGGGCCGTCGGCGACCAGTTGACCTGTGTGTTTGTTGACCACGGACTGCTGCGCGAAGGCGAAGCCGAACAGGTGGAGCGCGACTTCGTGGCCGCTACCGGCGTCAAGCTCTACGTTGCCAACGAGCAGGAGCGGTTCCAGGCCGCCCTGGCCGGCGTCAGCGATCCGGAGACGAAGCGCAAGATCATCGGCCGCGAGTTCATCCGCGCGTTCGAGGAAGCCGAACTGGCCATCATTGCCGAGGCGGCCGCCCACGGTGAGAAGATCAAGTTCCTGGTCCAGGGCACGCTGTACCCCGACGTCGTCGAATCCGGCGGCGGTGAAGGTGCAGCGAACATCAAGAGCCACCACAACGTGGGCGGCCTTCCCGAGGACCTGCAGTTCGAACTCGTGGAACCGCTGCGGGCACTTTTCAAGGACGAAGTCCGTGCCGTCGGCGCCCAGTTGGGGCTGCCGCAGGAAATTGTCGGCCGCCAGCCCTTCCCCGGCCCCGGCCTCGGAATCCGGATCGTCGGCGAGGTCACCAAGGAACGCCTGGACCTGCTCCGCAAGGCGGACGCCATTGCCCGCGCCGAGCTGACTGCGGCCGGCTTGGACAACGAGGTATGGCAGATGCCGGTGGTTCTGCTTGCCGATGTCCGCAGCGTCGGCGTGATGGGCGACGGCCGGACCTACGGCCACCCGATCGTGCTTCGTCCCGTGTCCTCCGAGGATGCGATGACGGCCGACTGGTCCCGCCTGCCCTACGATCTCCTGGCCCGGATCTCCAACCGGATCACCAACGAGGTGGAAGGCGTTAACCGGGTGGTGCTGGACGTAACCAGCAAGCCGCCGGGAACCATCGAGTGGGAATAGCAGTGTGAGTGGCCGGTCCCCGCCAGCGGGGGCCGGCCATTGCTTTTATCCGGCCAAATCCCGCAATTTGGCCTGACCCAGTGTTGCGGTCTCTCATCCCGGCTCGTTTTGCGGCTACCCTCGAAAGTATGCCGGTATGGTCCAGGGCGTCACGTGCAAACGCAGAAAAGAAGGCAGTAGTGTCAGTTGGTCAAGGCCACCCGGAGGGTTCTGAGGAGCTTGGAAAATGGCTGTCCGGGCTTAAACCCGTCACCGGGGCAGACACCATGCTGCGCTTCACCAAGACCCCCGAGGGTTCAATTGACCTGACGCATGCCCACCCGTCGGGGCTGGCCCAGTTGATGGCGGGCCGCCGCACCCGCCTGTCCACCCTGATCCGGGACCACCAGCAGTACGTGGTGGCGGCGCGGGCATCGCGGAACATCCGCTCCAAGATCTTCGAACTCGGAAACGACCGCGGCATTGATGCCGGGTACCTTTCCGCCGGCACTGTGGTGTGGACCTCCGCCGTCGGCGGCAAACCCCAGCGTGTTTCCGCTCCGGTCATGCTTACCGCAATTTCGCTTACGGTCCGTCCCGGCGAGGACGACTACGAGCTTCAGCTCACCGAACAGGCGCACATCAACCCGGCCCTGGTCCGGCTCCTGAAGACCATCCACGGCATCGTTTTTGACGTCAACGCCGTCACCCGCCTCGCCTACAGCACCGCGCGTTTTGACCCGCAGCCCGTCCTGGACCGGCTTGCTTCGCTCATCCGGCCCATCCACGGCGCGGAAGCCCAGCACAACCTGCTGGTGTCCACCTTTGCCGACCTCTCCGGCAACCTCGACGACCCCTGGATCAACGAGGGCAACCCGCTCATGAACGCATTGGCCAAGGCAGCCGGCGGCGAAGTGGTTGACGTTGACCCGCCGGACACGTCCCGCTTTCCCAGCGTTGACCAGCGCCACCCCAGGGACGAATTCCTCCTGCTGGATGCCGACCCGGACCAGCAGTACGTCGTTGATGCTGCGCGTGCAGGGGACTCCCTGGTGGTCAGCACACCGCCGGGCACCGGCCAGACCCAGACAGCCATCAACACCATCGGCGCCCTGGTGGATGCGGGGCGGACGGTCCTGGTTGTTGGTGACCGCCGGGCCAGCCTTAATGAAGTCTCGGCGCAGCTTGAATCGCTGGGCCTGGAATCGATCCTCTTTCAGCTGTCCGGCACCGCCACTCCGCAGCAGCTCAAGACCCAGCTGGTCCGCGCCATCGTGCGGAACGAGAAATCGCTTGAACCGCAGTTGGGGAACCTCCACAAGACCCTGACCGAACACCGGCACGCCCTGATGGACCATGTGGCGTCCCTGCATAACGTGCGCCAGCGCTGGGGTTGCTCGCCGTACCAGGCCATGCAGTCGCTTGCCGAGCTGACCTCCATCCACCCGGCGCCCGCCACCACGGTGCGGCTCAAGCGGAGCGTGCTGGACAGTATCCGCGACCGCAACGAGCTGGCCGGCCGGCTGCGCCGCGCCGCACAGCTTGGCAGCTTCAGCCGGGCGTCCACCACCAGCCCGTGGCACGGTGCCAGGCTCCTCACCCGAAAAGAAACCGAGGAAGCCCAGGAGCTGGCCCGCTCCGTGGCCAAGAACCTGCCGGTCCTGCGCGACCGGATGCACGGTGTGGCCGAGCATGCCGAGATCCGGTTGGGTATCTCCTTCGCTGAATGGGGCGAGCAGCTAGAACTGCTCGTGGCTGTCCGCGAAAGCCTGGACAAGTTCACCCCGGACATCTTCGACCGGCCGGTCAACGACCTGATCTCCGCCACCGCGTCCTCCGCCTGGCGCCGGGAGCGGAACCTAGACATGGCGTCCATGCAGCGTTCCCGGCTGCGCCGTGTGGCCAAGGAGTATGTCCGGCCGGGCGTCCACATTGCTGACCTTCACAGTTCGCTGGTGCTGGTGCAGGAGCAGCGGGCCCTCTGGGCCGGTTATGCCACCTCGCAGCGCCATCCGGCTGTTCCCTCCGGCCTGGCCGAAATGAACGTGATGTACCGTGCCCTCGACGCGGAGCTGACCCAGCTGGGGGCGGCCCTGCTGCACACGACAGCGGGCGGCTCGCTGGCTACGGCCCGCTATGAGGAATTCATGGAACGGCTCGAGCGGCTGGTCGCGGACACGCACACCCTGAAGACCCTCCCTGAACGCACGCTCCTCGTGGAAAACATGCGCGAACACGGACTGGGTGAACTGCTCGCTGACCTTGCCGACCGCGAGGTACCCGCCGAGTCCGTGGCTGCCGAGCTTGAGCTGGCGTGGTGGCAGTCCGCGCTTGAAGCCATGATCAGCGGCGATGATTATCTGGCCATGTCCGACGGCGAAGCCCTCCGGCAGCTGGAGGCCGAATACCGGCTCGCGGACAACGCCCACATCGCCAGTGGTGCTGCGCGGCTTCGCTGGGACCTGTCCGAGCGGTGGCGGGCGGCACTGACCGAGCACCCGCGCCAGGCCCAGTTGCTGCGCAGCCTGCTCAAGGACGGCCGGGTGACCCTCGCCGCGCTGACTGCCCAGGCGCCGGACCTCGTCCCGATGCTTGTCCCCGTGTGGTCGGTCAGCCCGTACCTGATGACCGGGCTCCTGCCTGCGGAACAGTCTTTTGATGCCGTGGTCATCCTGGATGCTGAAGCGACGTCGCTGCAGGCAGTCCTGCCGTCCATAGCCCGCGCGAAGCAGGTTATTGCCTTCGGTGATGCCAGGATCGCCAGCGCGCGGACCTTCACCGTGGGTGTGGAGCGACTGGCCGTTGGCGACGCGCCCCACCAGCGCGTCGGAAGCGCCTACTCGGCGTTGTCGGCCGTATTGCCAGTCTGGCGGCTGAATTTTGTCTATCGCTCAGTGGATGAGGACCTGGTCCTGCAGCTGAGCAAGAACTTCTACGACGGCGGCCTCCGCCGGCTCCCGGAAGGGCAGGCGGCCACTGGCCTGGACCGGGCCCTGACGGTGGAGTACCTGCCCGACGGGACCGGACTGCCCAGTGCTGACCACGAAGGCGTTGAGTCCGTGGTGGCAGAGGTCAACCGGGTGGTGCAGCTGGTCTTCGAACACGCACGCCTGCGCTCCCGCACATCGCTGGCGGTGGTTACCGCGAGCCTGCGCCATGCTGCCCGGATCGGCGAGTCCATCCGGCTCCAGCTGCCCAACCACCCAACCCTTGCCGGGTTCTTCGGCGGCGGGCCGGAGTCGTTCCGCGTGGTTGACCTTGAGAGGGCACAGGGCCTGGTCCGCGACCACATCATCTTCTCGCCCGGCTTCGGCCGCACGCCCCACGGCCGGGCGCTGCACAACTTCGGTCCGCTCTCTGCCGAGGGCGGCCGCGAGAAATTCGCGCTCGCCATGACGCGTGCCCGGCGCTCGATCCACGTCCTGACATGCTTCCAGCCCCAAGATCTCGATCACACCCGGCTTTCGTACGGCGCCGTGGACTTCTATGAGCTCCTCAACCGTGAGATCGCGGGCAAGACGGACCTCGGAACCCCGGCGTCCCGGGCTGCGGCCAGTGAGCAGGCCCTCGGGGC
This sequence comes from Arthrobacter sp. UYEF21, assembly GCF_040546085.1. Taxonomy (NCBI): domain Bacteria; kingdom Bacillati; phylum Actinomycetota; class Actinomycetes; order Micrococcales; family Micrococcaceae; genus Arthrobacter; species Arthrobacter sp. UYEF21. The sequence goes on along the minus strand of NZ_JBEPNF010000002.1, from coordinate 165,433 downwards.
GGACCCCCTCGTGGCGGACCTCGGGGACCGGCTCCGCGCCCGGGGCGCCCGGGTCTGGCACCAGTACGACGGCGTCATTGACGTGGTGGCCGCGGCAGACCCGGTGAGCACCATGGGCCAGGACGACGCAGATACCCCGTGGCCGGTGGCGATTGAATCCGACGGCACGGAGCAGTACCGTACCATGAGCGTCCGCGAGCGGAGCCGCCTCCGCCCGCAGTTGCTGGAACGGATGGGCTGGCGGTACATGCCGCTGTGGACCATTGAAGTCTTCACGGACCCCTCCGCCTGCGCTGACCGCATTGCAGGCTACCTGGGCCTGGAAAATGTTCTGCCACCCGGTCGCGGCACTGCGTCGGGAGGCTTCTTTGACGAGGACGTGGATTCGCCCGCGCAGGGGACGGCAGAGAACTACTGGAACGATGACCAGGCAGAACGCCTGGACCGCGAGGAGGAGGTTGTGGTGAGTACACAGAACCCCGGCCGGGCCGATGCCCAGGGCAATGACGAGCAGGACACCCAGAACGGGGAGCACGCGCCCGCGCCGGAAAGCGAGCAGGCCGGTACCGCAGGCACCCTGCCGAACAAGGCAGCCGAGGACGACCCCCGGAATTGGGGCGACGGCTCGGACACCGATCACGATGCCTGGCTGAAGGAAAACAAGCCGCCGCACTGGGGCTGAGACCGGCCACGCTGCGTCACCCCGCCGCATTCGACGGTCCCACGAGGACAAAAAAGAGCTTGCCTTGTGTGGACGCGCCAGCCAGGCGGGCGGCCTTGTCGGGTGCTGCCGCTACCACAATCAGCCCGTCCGTCTCTCCTGTGCCGAGCCACTGTCCCGTCTTGCCGCCCTGCCCGGACGTCCAGAGGACGGGTACTGCTGAAGCGAGCACTTCGGACGGGGAGTTCTGGTCATAGCCGTTGGCGCCGGTCAGAACCACGTTGACCAGTTGCCCGGGCGATACCAGCTGGATGGAGGAAGGATCTGCCATCCGCAAGGGCACGGCCGCAGAACCTGGCGGCGTTCCGGTCAGGAGGCCTGGCCCCAGCAATTGGGAATCGGTCAGCAACTGGCCTTTCCGCAGCGGAGCCGCCAGTTGCTTGCCCGTGGCTTCACTGGCATCGGCTATGGATCCGGCGTTCACCATCTGCGGGGGGATCTTAACCGGGCTCAGGTCGGCTGCCGCCAAGGCCGTACCGGCGGGCAGGTCCCTCGCTGCGGCCAAGGCCGTCGCTGTGTCGGCAGGCGGGGGAGTGAGCTGATGGACAGTAATCCCGGCAGCGACGCACAGCAGGAGCGCGATGGCGAGACGCCGGTTCCGGCCCAGCCAGGACACAAGTCTGTTGCTGCCGCCGCGGCTTGTACGTCGGGCTGGAATCGGGCGGCGGACGGTGCGTGCGGGCGCGGAGGACCGGCGGCTGGGGCGGAAGAGGGTGGCGGGCATGGAACCCACGCTACGTTCCGGGGACAGCGCCGGACAGCGGCAGAGGTGCCTATGTGGACAACTCTTGTGACGGCGTCGGACGTGGCCCTGGACGGTGCGATGGCACCGGACTTACCCTGGCGGATCAGCTCGTCGGGGGCGGCAGAGAGGGTAAGGTCAGCTGGCGGCGGCAGGTGCCGGTGCAGCTGCCGGGGCGGGTGCGGCTGGTGCCGCAGAAACCGTGCTGCCCTTGGCGTCCCGGGAATCGGTCCGGTAGAAACCGGAGCCCTTGAACACCACACCAACGCTGTTGAACTTCTTGCGCAATGCCCCCTGGCACTCTGGGCATGACGTCAGGGTGCTGTCGGTGAACGACTGGAAAACGTCGAAGGCGTGGCCGCAGTTCTTGCAGGCGTAGGCGTAAGTGGGCACTGGTGATCCTCCTCTGGGGCAAACGAGAGGTCCTGTGTTGCAATGAACAAATCTTGCAGTCCATTAGCAGTCTCAGGGCCTGAGTGCCAATTCTACCACCCCCGGAAAGTAGCCCTGAGAGTGCCGGAGGGGCCGATCAGGAACTGCCGGCCAAGGGAACCAGGCCAGACGGGGTCAGGGCAACAGGAACTGTACGGTCGAACTCTTCGGCAGGAATACTTCCTGCGGGCAGCACTTCGGAATCGAAGACGATGGCTGCCAGCGGGATATCGAGCCCCTCGCTGGCCAACGAGCCCAAAAAGACGTCGTAGTAGCCGCCGCCCTGGCCGATCCTGTTTCCGCTGCGATCCAGGGCAGTCGCCGGGATGAAGAGGCCGGCCACTGAGCGCATGATGGCCAGATCGTGGCGGGGTCCGGCGGGTTCCACGACCGGGGCGAAACGGCTGCGGACGAACTTTGCCTCGGGTGTCCAGGCTGTCCAGCTCAGCCGCCGCCCGGGCTCGCAGACGGGGAGCAGGACGGTGTGGCCACGGGCGTGGAGTTCCCGGATCAGCGGCAGCGTGGGCGGCTCGGGCACTACGCCAAGATAGGCGCAAAAGGTCGACGGCGCTCCGCTCGTCAGCTGTTCGGCCCAGGCTGCGCCGTGGACGGCCAGGGCGCCGCCGGCTGCATCGCGCTGGCCGGGTTCAATGTCGGCGCGATGCTTGCGATGGCGTGCCCGGATGCCTTCCTTGGCCGCCCTGTCGCGATCGGACATACCGTTCCCTCTTTCATGTGCACGTGGCCCGCGGCGCCTTTTGCGGTGCGCCGCTGCGGGCGCCAAGTCTGCATGGCCAATAATTACTGAATGATCGGCCCCTCCGTTAGATTAGTCCAGTGACTACCTCTCAGCAGACTGTACGCAAGGCCGTAATTCCCGCCGCAGGGCTCGGCACCAGGTTCCTGCCGGCCACCAAAGCGATGCCCAAGGAAATGCTCCCGGTGGTGGACAAGCCAGCCATCCAGTATGTGGTTGAAGAGGCCGTCAACGTTGGTCTTAACGACATCCTGATGATCACAGGCCGCAACAAGCGTGCCCTGGAGGACCACTTCGACAGGGTTCCTTCGCTGGAGGACACCTTGGAAGCCAAGGGCGACATGGCCAAGCTTGAGTCCATTCAGGCAGCCAGCAACCTCGGTGACATCCACTATGTCCGCCAGGGTGATCCCAACGGCCTGGGCCACGCGGTACTTCGTGCAAAGCAGCACGTCGGCAACGAACCGTTTGCTGTCCTCCTCGGTGACGACCTGATCGATGCCCGGGATGAGCTCCTCAGCACCATGATCGAAGTCCAGGCCAAGACCGGCGGATCCGTGGTGGCCCTGATTGAGGTTGAGCCGTCCCAGATCAGCGCCTACGGCTGCGCCGACGTGCAAACCATCGACGGTGAAGGTTACGTCAGGATCAACAAGCTCGTCGAAAAGCCGGACGTGGATGAGGCGCCGTCGAACCTGGCCGTCATTGGCCGTTACGTTCTCCACCCTGAAGTTTTCGACGTGCTTGAGCGCACCGGTCCGGGCCGCGGCGGAGAAATCCAGCTGACGGACGCGCTGCAGGAACTGGCAGCCGGCGAAGGCGAGGGCTACGGCGTTTATGGAGTAGTCTTCCGCGGCCGCCGTTACGATACTGGTGACAAACTCAGCTACCTCAAGGCCTGCGTCCAGCTCGCCATTGACAGCGAGGATCTCGGTCCTGGCCTGCGCGAGTGGCTGCCGGGCTTTACTGCCGGTCTCGCTAAATAGCTGCCGTGCGTCCCGGACCAATCTGGCCCACAACCCTGGAGTGCGGCGACGTGATCCTGCGCCCCATCAGGTACAGGGACAAGAGGGAATGGACAGAGGTCCGGTCGCGCAACCGGGAGTGGCTGGCGCCTTGGGAAGCTTCCAACCCGGCACCCGGGGGCCTCTTGCCGGACTACCGGCAGATGGTGCGGTCATTGAAGATCCAAGCCGCCCAAGGCACCGCCTTGCCGTTCCTAATCACCGAGCGTAGGTCCGGTTCCGGCTCGCCGGTCATAGTCGGCCAGTTAACCGTGTCATCGATTGTGTGGGGCTCGGCCATGATGGCAACGCTGGGTTACTGGGTTGACCAGGAACGGGCCGGCCATGGCATTGCTCCCACATCGGTGGCCCTTGCCACGGATCATTGCTTCCAGGCCCTTGGTTTGCACCGGATGGAGATCAGCATCCGGCCCGAGAACGGTCCCAGCCTGCGCGTGGTTGAAAAGCTTGGATTCCGCGACGAGGGCTACCGGCCGCGGTACCTTCACATTAACGGGGAGTGGGCTGACCACCTGTCGTTCGCCTTGACGTCGGAGGACGTTCCCGAGGGGCTGCTGAACCGGTGGATGGCCTCCCGGGCCTGAGCCGGGGGCTCGCGCTGGGTCATAAATCCATTGATTTGTGACGTTGCCCGCGACACACCGAGGCTAATGCGGGTGTGGCTGACTTTCTACTCATACGGTTTTGATTGTGGACTTCCCCCTAAGCAGCTCAGTGATCCTTGTGGTTGCCGTTGTGCTCTGGATTGTCTGGGTTGGGCCTTACGTCCTGCGGAACGGCCGTCACCAGGCCCAGGCCGCGGGTGAGTACTTTGCGGAAGTGCCAGCTATTGAAGCATCGGACCCGAGAGCCCGGGCGGTCATGAACATCACCGCCCAACAGGAGAAAGCCATGGATATCAGGAAGAGCCACGGAACCGCAGCCGAGACATCCGGCAGTGCGACGACGGGCGCGTTCCGGATCCGATACGGCCGGACAGCCATCGCCCTCGCCGGGGTGGTGGGTTTGCTGACCGCCTTTGTTTCAGGCATCCTGCTGCTGTTCGGGCTTGGCACGGCATTGCTGCCCGTTGCCAGCTTGGCTATTACTGTTGCCGCCCTTGCGTTGCTGCGCTCTCTTGCATTGCGAGACCGCAATTCCAAGGTGAACGCCGCCTTTCGCTCCGCGATGAGCGCGCCGGTCGGCCGCCAGGAACCCACTGCCGCGGCTGCCACCCGGCCCTCAGCTCAGCCGGAACCTCGGCTCTTTGATGCCGAGGCCCACCAGCCCGCCCCGAAGCCCCTCACCGCCATGGAGCTCAGGGAAGCCGCTTTGGCAGTCGCAGTTGCGGCCGGAGACACGAGCGCCAGCCCTGCACCGTCAGCCGTGCCTGTCACCACTACCTGGGACCCAGTGGACGTGCCGAAGCCCGTGTACATCGAGGCTGCCAAGGCCGAGCGACCGGCTCCCCAGCCGCTTGACCTCCCCGAAGCGCCGAAGGCCGTGGGCAAGCCCTCTCTGAAGCAGGGCACTCTCGCAACCGAGCCCGCCACAGCGGCAGCCAGGCCACTCACGAAGGCCCAGAGCGCCCTCAGCAACCTCGACGACGTCCTGCAGCGCCGCCGCGCCTGATCCGTCAATTGGCAATGCGCGGGGAAAATTTGTAGCCTAAGTGCACCGGTGCCGCCGTTCCACACCAGGGAGCGGACTGTTCCGGGGCTATAGCTCAGTTGGTAGAGCGCTTCGTTCGCATCGAAGAGGTCAGGAGTTCGAATCTCCTTAGCTCCACAATGAAGGCCCTCTGACCTGCGGAAACGTTCGGTTTTAGGGCTTTTTCTTCCCCGTTTTCGGGTCGACCACACGGAAACCACACGCTTTGGAAAAGTTCCGGCGTTCATCCGGACGTTCGTTCAGGATGTGGCGGTGGCTCCTTGCCAAATTTTTGGAGGGCCTCCGTGAGATCCGGCGATTCACTTGCCTTGGCAATGTAGTGCTTCTCCGTGATCGCAGTTCCGGAGTGACCCAGCTGGGCGGCGGCATGTTTGGAACTGTATTCCTGGTCGATGAGAGTGGCAACGGATTTCCGGAAGACGTGCGGAGTTACCCATTCATAGGGGGACCCTGCACGGGCGTCCCGCCATTGCCTGCGGAAGTTGTGTGGGCTGCGAACAGTTCCTGTGGAAGACGGGAACAATACGTCTTCGGGCTTGGGCTGCTCGACTGCTTGCTTACGGCGGAGTGTTTGCACGGCAAAAGGTGGCACCTTCATCGTGCGGAAGCCGGCTTTTGTCTTCGGGTGGTCTTGCCGGTAGGCGCCGCGGCCTTTCTCCATGACGACAGTTCCCGAGATGGTGATGGTTGGCGGTTCCGCTTCGAGGTCGACGTCCTGCCAGCGGATGGCCAGGACCTCACCAATTCGGGCGCCCGTGGCAAGGAAGATATCGAGAACGTCGAGTAGATCTGTAGCGCGCGGGCGTCCTTGGTGCGTGGGGTCCTCCTGCCACCTTCCAATGACAGTCCGGAGCTTCTGAACGTCGTTGACTGAAAGCGCCTTGATGTCCTTCGTGGCGATCTTGATGGGTCCGACATCGCGGACTGGATTGCTATGCAGGGCATCGTGCCGGACCGCGAGACCGATCATGCCGGTTAGCACGATTTTGGAATGACGTGCGGTGGCAGGGTGCTCTGAGGCGACGTTTTTGAGGAACCGGTCGATACGGCCGGTGCTCAGCTCGTGCAATCGGAGTCCGGCCAGTGCGGGTTTGATGACACGTCTGTAGGTGTCGCGGTAGCCATCGATGGTCCTTCGGCCTGCGCGACCGTTGTTCTCGATTTCGTCGAACCACAGATCGCTGAGCTCGGACAGCCGGGTATTTCTGGAAATTTCACTCGAGGTAGGGGCTTGACGATCTTGAAACGAAGTGACGAGGTTTCGCTCGGCGGCGGCTCCGCTGGTTCCCCAGGCTTCTGCGGTGCGGGTGATGCCGTCGGTGTCACGGTATCTCGTCGCGGCACGCCAGCGGCCATTTGAGTGCTTCTTCCGGCTGATTTTTCCCCAGGTGCCGAGCGGCAACGGAGGTCTTGGTGACATCAAGCCTCCAAGCGCGAGGACAACCAGGAGTCGTAGTCTGTACGGCTGATCCGCAAATGTCTACCGATTCGGTAGGCGCGGGGCCCGAGGTGTTTGACCCGCCACTGGTAGAACGTCTGCTCTGGAATCTGTAGCTGGGTGCAGATGTCCTTCGGGGTCAGCCATTGCTCGTCGGCAGTTTCTGCGCTGCTGCTGCTTTCTGGGGTCGTGGTCATGTGGTTCTCCGTCGTTGATGCCGGCCCAAGGGCGAGGTCTGTTCCTGGTTCATGGGAGCAGGGTATTGGGACGGCATGACTGATACGTGGAAGCTTGCCGCCAGCGCTCCGGCGTGCAGCAGGACGTGTTCGGGGGAAGCGCTGAACTGAGCTGATGAGTGTTGCACGAGGCCGGCGTCCCGAAGCAAGTGGAGGTGTCGGCGGACGTTGGACGGCGACGCGTGGAGATTGGTGCCGATGGTGCCACAGCTCGAGGGACCGTTCCTCAGCAGGAAGCGGACGATTCGGCTTCGCGTTTTGTTCATCAAGATGCTCGACATGGAGACCATAACCTGAGGAATGATAAGAATTGCTTGTAGACGGGTCTACACATGCAGGGTACTCCCGTTGGGCGTCATGTTGGAAGGGGGTGGCATTGGAAATGATCCTCAAAGGACGTGAGGAGTTTTCCATGCAAGATCACCCACAGATCAGGGCCTTTAGTGAGGCGGCTCAGTCTCTCCGAGCCGAACGGTACTGGCGCTACGCCTCGACGGAAGAGCTCGCTGAATTTCTACGGGCGCTTGGCGACGTGCTGACCGAGGTCTCTTACCAGCTGGACGCGAATGCGGTGCTGCCGCCGGCCGTCCTGGAGGTGTGGCAGGCCATGGCGGTTCCAGTGATCCGGAACCTACCACTGCCGCCGTCGGCTGGGACTGTTCTGATGTCCTACCTGGAGTGTCGAATTGACGGGCTGATTGCCGCGCAGGGCGACTCAGGGAATACTGGGGCGGAGGGAGGCCGAAGCGCCTGACAGAGCCGACGGCCCCGGAACTGGTGTACAAGGGGTAGGCGATGCGAACTGACGAGGCGGGGCATGGTGACGTGTTGTCTCCCCAGGCCCAGCTTGCCCGTCGTCTGAACCTGTTGCTCGACGTCGTCGTTGCTGAACGCGGGAAGCCCGTGACTTTCCGCGAGGTGCAGGCCGAACTCGAGGCAAAGGGCATCAAGCTGTCCCGCGCGCGGTGGTTCTACATGAAAGAGGGGACTGGGCGTCTAGTAAGTGATCCGGTGCTATTGGCTGGGCTGTGCAACATCTTCAACGTTGACCCCTCCTACTTGACCGGCGCCGACGCCGAGCTGCCCGAGCGGATCGATTCGCAGCTCGAGTTCGTAAAGTCCCTCCGTGCGGCCCGGGTGAAGTCCTTCGCCGCGCGTACGCTGGGTGACGTATCGCCGGAGACGTTGAAGGCCATTTCGGAATACCTCAACAGGGACATTGGACGCCATCCGGGAGCGGAAGCGGCTGCAGTCAATCCTCCAGAAGATACTGAAGATGAGCCGCCAACAGCTCCTTGATCCTGGCCGAGTTAGCTGAATACCGCGGCGACCGGCCATGCCGCCGGCCCGGTTCCACATCCACCACGATGGCGCCGGATTCCTCCAGTGCAAGAAGGTGTTTCGCCACGCTCGGCTCGCCGGCACTCACCGCTTCCACGATGTCCCCGCGGGTTGCCGGACCGTGCGCTGAAAGATAACGCAGGATCTCATTGCGGGACCTGTTGCCGAAGGTCGCGACGGCGGCTTCGACGTCGGCCGACCATGCGGCGTCGTGAGGCTGCGTAATCCTGGGCATGCAACCATTCTTATCGAACGCCGGTCGAAAAGTAAGACCCGGATCCTTGACGATACTTTAACTATCCTTGACAATAGTTTGCATAGCCTTCGTGTAGTCGTGGTTGGCGCCCTGTGGGTGGCCACTTTAGCGGTCAGCAGTGCTGACCGCGGACATATTGGAATCGCGAGTTGAAGCGGTGAAGACCATGCGAGTCGAAGCCCGGGCGAATCAAGCCCAACAAGAACAAATCAACCAAGGAATCATCGATGTTTCCCTGCGCGCTGCCCCAGAGTCCGCCATGCGTTCCGTCCCAGTCGATCAGATCATGGTGGCCGTGGACGGGGTGCAGCGCTACGTCGTCTCGCACCTGTCGCGCATCGGGCGTGCGTGCGATGTGGACGACGTCATGCAGGACATCCGCGTGGCCGTCTGGGATGGAGTGACGCGAGGTCATTACCGGCAGCTGCCCGGGGTACCGTTCGGCGCGTGGGTCCAGGGTGTGTGCGCGAACGTATGCGCGGCACACATCCGCCGGGAGATGACCCATCAGACGCTACCGCTGCTCCTGGAGCCAGAGGCCGATGGCTGTCCGTCGCTCGACGCTGTGACGCTGCTCGGCATGGACCGTGGGGCTGATCGAAGCGCTGAGAAGTTTGTCGACCAGCAGTGGGCACGAACCATTATCGAACTGACCCGGGAGAGCGTTCCTGGGGGAGTGTGGGAACTTGCCGTCGACAGTCTCACCGGGCCGCGGCGGTACGGTCCGCCGTCGCCACAGGACCGCCGGCGGTGGCACGCGGCGACGGTGGTCCGCCAGACGGCGAGGACTGTTCAAAGCGCGCTGGAGGTTGACCATGCCAGTATCCGGAACATCCGGGACGTCTGCGTGCAGGCAGCAGAGTGCTTGCCGACGCCGGTGCTCCGCCGCACGGCGGCAACGATTGTTCGTCCAGACGTCCGGGGACCGGAGCGAACCAGGGCTGTACTGGCGTTGGCTTCCGAGCTTGGCGTCACGGAGCGCTATGTGGCTGTCCAGATCGGCTTTGCCCGGCGGTTGTATCAAACCTCGTGGCGGATTCTCCGGGCTGGAATGCGCTCCTCTCGCTGAGTCATGTCCTTACCGGCCGTTCAAAACATGAACGGGACGTGGAAGGTGGAAAGTTGTTCTCGCTTCGAAATGGACTGTCGAGCCTGGGTCGACGCCGGCGATGGTGGCTTCTGACAATCGTCATGTTCGGCGTCGCCGTGGCGTTGTGGACTCTTGCACGGCCACTGGTGGGGCCCGCGGTAGAGCCGGTTGCGCCGCCGACGAACCGCCCGGCCGAGGATAGTCCGGTTCCGACGCCCCCGGGCCCGCAAAGGGAAACCCCGACGGCGGCTCCGGCCATTTCGGGGCCCGTTCCGGATGGTGCCCCGCGCACCACCGACTTCCGGCAGCTCGCTTCCGCAGCAGCGATGGCGATCTATTCGTGGGACACCCGATCGGCGTCGTACTCGGAGGTTTACTCCCGGGTCCGCAGCTGGTGGCACGTGCTGCCGGACGGCTCCAATCCACTGGCGGTGCTTGTGCAGGAGTTCGAAGCGACAGCCGTCAACGCCGCATCCTATGCGACGCTGGCCAGCCAACAGGCAAACAGGACGGCCACCGTCCAGTCCCTGATGTGCGACGGCGAGCTGGCCAAGGTACGCGAACAGCCGGCTCCCTGGGTGGGGCTGCATGTTTGCACCGTCTCCCTTCAGGTTCTGGAACAGTCGACGGCGACCCGGAACGCGTACACGGCCCCTGTCAGTGTCATGGTGAACTGCCCGCCCGCCTCCACGGCACCGCCTGATCGTTGCGGCATGGTCGCCTTCTACGCTTCGCCTAGCAGGATCGTGTACTGATGCCTGCTGCTGTGCTGCTGGCGGGGCTTGCTACGCGTCGGGCTATTTGGCGGGCAGTGGTGGCAGCGGTCTCAGCGCTGTTTCTGGCGGGTGCCCTTGCGTTCTGCGCCGCGGTCGCGGTGCTCGGGGCCAATTCAGCGAATGCGGCGTCTGTCTGCTCACCAGCGTCCTTGGGTACTTCGCCTGTCGCCAGGGCACCCGCTGCGATTGTCCGCGATGGTAGCCAGCCAAGCCTGAATCTGACCGCCCGACAAGCGGCTGTGGCGGAGGACTACGTTTCAATCGGAAAGCAGTTGGGAATACCTCGGGATGGCCAGGTCATTGCGATCATGGTGGCCTTGCAGGAATCCAGCTTGAGGGTCCTGGCCAACGCGAACGTGCCCGATTCGCTTAGTTACCCGAATGACGGTGTCGGCAGAGACCACGATTCTCTGGGAAGTGCCCAGCAGCGGCCAGCGGCAGGCTGGGGGAGCGTTGCTCAACTGATGGATTCCGCGTACAACGTGCGGGCTTTCTACGGCGGGCCCACTGGCCCAAACCGCGGGAGTCCACGGGGGCTGCTGGATATCCGTGACTGGCAGGCGATGACCAAAGGCCAAGCTGCCCAAGCGGTCCAAGTGTCCGCGTTCCCGGAACTGTATGAGCGCTGGGAGGGTCAAGCCGCTGCGATTGTAGACGCGCTCGACGACGGGGCTGCGCTGGCGCCGTGCGGTGAAACGCCTAGCGTGCCGGTGGTCCCAGAACCCGCAAATCTGAGCCAGATCCGCAACGACATCCTGCGGTTTACCAATGAAGGTGTCGGTGGCGCGTACGTATGGGGTGGGACCGCCTTCAAAGCATGGGACTGCTCCGGCTACGTGCAGTGGATTTATCGGCAGGCCGGCATCAATCTCCCTCGAGTCGAGCAATGGCGCGTCGGCGTGAGAACTGACAATCCCCAGCCAGGAGACCTGGTCGTCCAGAACGCCAAAGGGCCGAACAACTGGGGACACGTTGGCATCTTTGCCGGGGACGGCATGATGTGGAGTGCGCTCAATCCTTCGGTGGGGACGCTGCTGCATCCCATAGCTTGGAATTCGGACACGGCGTACTTTGATCTCTTGAGCTAAGAACGTAACTTACGAGAGTGGCCACGATGGCGACGGGTCCGACGGTTTTCAGCTTGTCGTGCAGAGAACTTTGGGTTGCCGAGAACGCTGGTTACGAAGGGGCGCCACGGTGCGATCCGTGACGAGCCTTTCCTAGCGAAGACTCAGCTAGGATAGGTCCGTTCGCGCTGGGATCAAACTACGATGTGCTGATTCATTGCCTAAATTTGGGGAGTAGATATGCCTCTTGATGCCAGTGGTTACCAAATTCTCGGTGCTTCAATTTTCGGGCCTGAACCGTTGTCCGGTATCCATCTTGATGTACGACCTGGGTCAACCTTCTTGTACGGAAAGAACGGCACCGGGAAGACTCGACTCCTTGATCAGCTCACCAAAGCACTTGAAGGGGCCGGCCAGCCCAAAAACGGATCGTGGCCGCGGTCTCTAATCCACACCTCTGTTGAAGTTCGACCGCCGACTGGCGACGACGTCTTTGTGTCCGCACTCTACGAGTTGCTCGACGTTCCAAAAGAACTTCAAACGGACGACGTTCATCGCGAGGAGTTCCAAACGGCACTCCTTGAAAGAGTCAATCTCTGGGAAGCACTTGACCTCGACGACGCCTTGGCCTTGATCGAGTATCCCGAGCTCAGAACGAGCCAAGGATTCCACCTTTCTCTCATGCCCTCAGGGACCTCCGGATCGGGCCGATGGACCGTTTATTTGTCGGCGATCTTGGGCGCCGATGACATACAGGAGCTTGCGATGTATGGCGCCGCCCTCAGCGAAGCTAGGCGTGCGATGCTTGAGGGCACCTCGCTCGATGAGCAGTCTTCCTTTCAGCGGTTGCCCTTTAAGTTGGCACAGGCAGATGAGTGGTACACCGAGCCGTTCGAAATTCTCCGGGGGGATGGCCGACCGGTTTACTCGTCCACCGGGGCCTCACCGCTGGAAACTTGGCCGCCCAACGTCCCAGTGCCCTTGGCTGCAATCGGATCCATTTCAAGAGGTCCTGCCCAAGTATTCGTCAACTCGCTGCCACTGGACGTGATCCAGAAGAAGACGCTGTCACTGGTTTCCAGAAGCCAGTGGAAAGCCCCGATCGTGGAGGCCACAGCGGGATCTGAAATGGTGCTGGCAGAAAGTGTTCAGCAGGCCGTCGCCCTGGCGGAGACAGAAACGAACCGGATCCTGGATGTTTTGGCTGACTTTCCATTCTGGCTGAAATTCGACACTCGGAGTCCGTCGGACTGGTTCGCTGGCAAACCGCCGCGGTGGGTTGCCGTCGCTCGTCATGACCAGGCAACAAAAATGCTGTTGGACGATCTCTCGTTCAGCCAACAAAAGTGGGTCCGGTTCGCGTTGAGCCTATACCTCAGCAAGTCTGACCGTAACAAGCCCCGTTTGGTCGTCGTGGACGAACCGGAGCAAGGGCTGCACAGGCAGCTCGAGTCTCGAATCTCCCTCGGGCTTCACCGACTCGTAGCAGAATTCGATGACGTCGCTGTCGTCGGCGCGACTCACTCGCCCGCGTTTTTGGATCCGCGTCTAGGGTCTCACCTACTTCATCTGACTCTGACTGGACTCGGCGGGACTGCGGTGTCCGACCTGGATGTCGGTCATCTCAGCCTCGATGAAGAATCCAAGCGCCTTGGTGTCGCGCCCAGTGATCTTCTCGCGATGACGAGGGTCGCCCTCGTTGTGGAGGGCACCCATGACCAAATTGTGTTGGAGCAATGTCTATCGGAGGACTTGCACGCGTCCGGAGCTAGGGTTTTCGTGATGCGCGGGACGGATCACGCCGCTGCACTACCCGATATGCAGTTTCTGTTCGACGCTCTGGAGGCGCCTATTGTGGTGGTCTTCGACAATGTCATCCAGGAGCGGGTACTGCCGATCTGGCAGCGAGCTGTTAATGCTTTTCAAGCTAAAGATTCCCGGCTAGCTGAGCGAACCATATCGGAACTCGAATCGAATTCGGCAACGAAGGAAGAACGCGCCTTGGCTGAGCTTGGCAGACGCGCTATTCGAGTTGGCAGGCTCAGCCGAATCACTCCCTTTGGGCTTGGGCAGGCAGACATCCTCGATTACTTGGCGCCGAGTCATTTCGGCTTGGAAGACGGCGATTGGCAGACGTACAAGGCCGCATTCAGGGCTCGAAAACGGCTCGGCGAGCCGTTCAAAGATTTCCTTCGACGTGAATATAGGGCCAAGATCAATATTGACGCCGTTCGGCACGCAGCGAAGACCATGGTTGCATTGCCTGACGATTTAGCGCAGCTTGGCGACTTGATACGGCAGCTCGGGTATCTTGGGGCAATCGACGACCTGGAAACCGCTGATAACTGACGCCGTACTCTGATCGCCCACGGCGCAGCCTGCCGCCTGTGTCAGGGCCCCGCTGCATGAGCCTTCTTGGGCGCTTTTCGGCGCATCGCAGGGCTTGGCCTACCATCGGGGAATGACGATCAGACTGGACGAAGACGGCAACCTCTACTCGATGAATGATTGCTACAGCTGTGACAATGAGGGACCTCACTACTCTTCCTTCGTCCTCAAAGGCCGACCTGCTTTTCAGTGTGCCCGGTGCATGGGCCCGGTCAGCGACGATTCGCCGGTTCCGTCCTCATGGTTACCCGGAAATGCAGGTTAGGGGCGTAGTCCGGAAAACGACTGGACCTTAGCCTCTATATGGACTGACCATTGCGCCGCCGATGATCGCCAATTCCTCGGTAAGGGGACAAAGCGCAACTCGGCGATGTGCCCGTTCGACCCTGTAGACCTCCCCTGATCGTAGATCCGGCAGAGAGCCTCTACTTGTAAAGCATCCCGGCAGGTCATGTTGCCCCATCCCGCCACCTCCATGAAGTCGTGAACCCGAACACCCCTCACGCCCGTGGAAACGACAGATGGAGCGCCCAATGTTGATGGCAGCTGTAGACCCCGGAATCACCCCCAACGCGAGCTTTCCCTTTCTTGAATCGCTGAAGCAGATCGGCGGCGGCATCCTGGTCGGCGCGTTCATAGTGATCGCCATTGTCGCAATCGTCGGGGCGGCCATGCTTCTGGCGGGGAAGCTGAGCCAATCCTCGCGGTTGGCGTCTGGTGGCGGTATGATCCTGCTCTGGACCGGCCCCGTCGCCGCGATCCTCGGTGGCATCAACGGCTATATCCTCTGGTCCCAGACGGCGTTTAACCTCGGATTCTAGGCCTGTCGTGCCGGTTCAGTGTGATCTGAATGGATGGTGGCCGCCCGGGTGTGGTCTCGTGTCCCAGGCCAACGACGGTGTTCAAAGTTCCATCACGTCGTTCTTCGCGAACATTCTGCAGAATGTCGCCGCCTGGATCTGGTCGTTCATCACGGGCGCATTCAGTGTCTCCAATGTAGATGATTCTCAGTGGACGGCCATCGAAGGGCTGACGAATTGGTGGGTCGTAGTCATGCTCACGCCGCTCATCATCGTGATGATCCTCCAACTGCTCTCCGCCCTCATCAGTCAGCAACCCCGCCGCCTGGTGCGGGCGCTCGCGGGCGGCGCCGCCGCTATCCCCATGGTCGCGGGCGCCGTCTACCTGGTCCGCCAGCTCACCAAAGTCAGCGATGCGGCGTCGACGGCGCTACTCGGCTCACTGGGAACGGACCCCTACGTGCTGTTTATGCGGCTCTTCGGTTTCGAGAAAGCTCCGGCCGGCTCTGGGCGGGAGTGGAACGTCGTGGCACTGGCTCCCGGGTCCACTGGCGGCGCGGCTGGGGCCGTCGTCGTCACCGCCATGGCCGTCATCGTGGTCTGGGCTCTGGCGTTCATTTTGATGTGCTCGATGATCTTCCGGTCGTTCGCGCTCATCGTGCTGGCCGCCGTCGCCCCGGTCGCGCTGATGCTGATGCCGTGGGAGAAGACGAAATCAATGACGCGCCGGTGGACAGAGATCGTGGTCGCACTGCTCTTGGCCAAGCCGCTGGCCGCGACAGTGCTCGCGGTGGCCATAAAACTATTTGCCGAGTCGAAGTCGTTCGCCGGTTTGGCGGCTGGGACGGTCGGGATGGCTCTGGCGTGCGCCGCGCCCATGATGGCGCTGCGCCTTGTGAGCTTTGCCGGTGGCGAGCTGGCGGCAGCCGCGCAGACTGCAGGTGGCGGCCACGTGCTTTCCCGGAGCTCTGGCTTCGCCGCCCGGCAGATCAGTCGGCAGACGGGCGGCCGCTTCACGCTCGCTGCGTTGGCCAGCCGCTCAGCCATGAACCGCCCCATCCAGTCCAGCAGGCCGGTATTTCCCACTACGACGCTGCCGCCCCGTGTACCGCTGCCCGGGATCGGGACAGGCCCGACGCCGTCGCAGACTTCCGGCGGTGGAGGCACCGCTGTGATGCTCGACGCCGGGCCGTCGCCTTCCGGCCCCATGTCGCCGCATGCGCGGAAAGAGCACGAGACAACACGACCGAATGCGCGCACGTCGCCAAGCGGACCGATGACCGGCGCGAACCTCGAGCCCGCACGGCCGCCGTCGCCCCAGTCCGCAACAGATCCCAAAGCCGTTCCTGCAGCGGCGCCGCCAGTGCGGCCGCTGAAGCCGCGGCAACCAATCGTCCAGCCACCCAAGGATGGTGATTCCCGTGTCTGAGAACTCCCGGGCCCTCGAAGCCGTCAATTTTCCCAGGTATGAGCGACGCGGCTTGTTCATGGGTCTGAAGTGGTACCAATTGCTCTTCCTCGCTGGCGGTGTCCTGGTGGCCAGCACGGCATCGGCGGTCAGCGGCCCTGCCGGCCTTTTCGCCTCGGGACCGATGTGGCTGACGCTGCTACTCCTCGGGTTACTGCAGTACTCACGGATTCCCTACCCGGTCTGGGCCAGCCACGCTGTCCTGTTCTTCGTCAGGCTAGCCACGAAACAGACCCGCTTTCTCGTGAGGCCTGAACGGGCTGCCCTGGCCGGGCGGCTGGCGCTGCCCGGCGGATTGGGGAACCTGGAGGTGCGCCGGACGTCCAGCGGCGAGGCGTTCATCGTGGACGCCCGCGGCAGGGAAGCCATCGCCGTGTTGCGGTGCAGCACAAGATCATTCGCCCTGTTGGACTCTGACGACAAGGCGTGGGCTGTGCAGTCATGGTCTCGAGTGCAGGCAGGTTTGGCTCAGCGCAGCAGCGTTGCGAGAATCGCAGTGCAGGATTACACGGTCCCGTATCCCTCGTCAGCTCTGCGCAACTTCTATGACCGGACAGTCACGAACGCGGACCGCGATGGGGAACTCACCTGGGGACAGCGAGCCTACGAGGACCTGATCTCCGCAGCCGGCTCGGCGATGAGCCATGACCTCTTGCTCACCCTTGTTGTGGACACCGCCAAGGCCCGACGCCGTATCAGAGAGAGCGGCGGGGGACTGGTCGGCGTCGAACGTGTCCTGCGGCTGGAAGTCGAGGCCATGACCACCGCGCTGGGCACTCACAATGTCAGGGTGGAGGAGTGGCTTCCCGAGGCGGGCATCCTCGACGTCGTCCGTGGTGCCTTCGATCCCGCCGCTGTTCCGGACGCCGTTTCGGCGCCTGACCACCAGAACGACGGCGACCCCAAGGTTCAGAGCCTCCCGGCGGGACCCATGGCAGTCGAGGAGCACTGGACCTATCTGCGCACGGACACGGGCTTTCATCAAACCTTCTGGATCGCCGAGTGGCCCAGGCAGAAAGTCTTCCCTGGATTCTTGCATCCGCTGATCTATGTCGGCGATTTTCGCCACACGGTGACCGAGGTGATCCGGGCCGTACCCACAACTGAGGCACTGCGGGACATCCGATCCGCCCAGGAAGCCCACGAAACCAGGCGACGCATCAACACACGCTTCGACAGGCCACTCACCCGGGAGCAACGGGCCGAGGAGGAAGAAGTTGCCCAGCGGGAGGAAGAGATCGTCGCCGGTCACGGCGACGTCCGTCCGGCTGCCTACGTGACCATCACGGCGTCCACCCTTGAAGATTTGGCCCGGCATAGGCAGGAACTGGAATCGGCTGCGGCAGGAGCCTTCGTCGAACTGCGGCTGCTAGCCGGGCAGCAGTGGGCCGCATTCGTCGCTGGCGCGCTTCCGTTCGGGAGGGGGCTTCGATGACACGAGCACGTCAATCGGTTCAGTTCGTGCCGACCGGTGGAACCAGACAGGAGCGGAAGGAACGACGCCGGCGCTCAGCCGCCGGAGACAGCCAACCGTGGGAGGTCGCGCTCCACGCCTTGAGAGGGAGGGCAGATTCTGCACTCGACAGGAACGAACTCGGCGACTGGGGGAGCCGCGAACCCAACTCCCTGCGTGGCCCACACCGTTTGCGCCCGGCACCACACCGCGCGTCCACCATGACCTTTGCCGCTGCCTACCCTTTCATTACCGAGTCAGGCCTGGGCCATGAAGGAACATACATTGGCACTGACGTGTTCGGCTCTGGCGCGTTTGCCTATGATCCGTGGATTCTCTATGACAAGGGCGTCATCAGCGGTCCTTCAATAGTGGTTATCGGCACCGTTGGGACTGGTAAGTCCATGTGCGGAAAATCCCTGGTGGCTCGGTCGATCACACTGGGGCGGAAGGCTGCCGTCGCGTCCGACCCCAAGGGGGAGTGGGTCGCCGTCGCCAATGCGGTGGGTGGCAAGGTCATTTCAGTTGGCCCGGGTCGTTCCGCTCGCGTCAACCCACTCGACGCGGGACCGCGCTCCAGCGCACTGAGCGAGGCACAATGGCAGGCCGTGGTTCGGCAACGCCGCCGCTATCTGTTGGTGGCACTGGTCTCCCTGATGCGGCAAGGGATGCCGCTAAGCCCTGTCGAACACACGGCACTGGACATGGCTCTCATGGAGACCGTTGCCGAGAACTCGAATCCCACATTGCCTATGGCCCTGGACCACTTGCTGAACCCGTCCAAGGAAACGATCGGGCTGGTGGGCAAGGACGGGGGACAGGCAGTCAGCCATTCCCTGCGCCGCACCGTCTCCGGCGATCTGGAGGGGATGTTTGACGCTCCTTCCACCGTCTCGTTCGATGCCCACGCGCCCATGATGGTGATGGACACCTCCGCACTGATCGGGGCGTCGGAGCAGGCCCTATCGCTTGCGGCAGCGTGTGGCGCCACGTGGCTGGAAGCAGCAGTCACCAATCCCGACGGCGGCAAACGGCTGGTGGTCTACGACGAAGGCTGGCGCATGCTGGCCGACCCGTACATGCTCGCCAAGATGAGCGAGCAATGGCGCCTTGCCCGTACCTACGGCATCGCCAACCTGCTGATCATGCACAAAGTCGCCGACCTCAACGAAATCGGCGACAGCACCAGCGGCCATCGCCAAAAGGCCCTCGGCCTGCTCACCGAAGCCGACACCCGAATCATCTACCGGCAAAAACACGACGCCATGCGACTGACCAAAGAAGCACTCGGGCTGACGGAGGCCGAGTGTGAGCATGTGGAGAACCTTCCCAAAGGCGTCGGACTCTGGAAGGTCGGAAACCGGTCATTCATCGTGGCCAACAGAGTCACCACCGATGAACTGGCAGTCTTCGGCACCGACGACCGAATGATCTGAGGCATGGCATGAATCGGCGAAGTCCTGACAGTCCATTGGTTACAGCCGGGCTTATGGCGGTGGCCAGCTGCGTGTGTCTGAGCTTCCTTGTCCAAGCAGCCGCCCAAGTCCTGACTCACTGGCGGTGCGGCGACAGCCCGCCGTCGCACTTCAACCCAGGCGCCGCCGTCGGACTCCTCCTCGGCCGGATCGACTGGATCGTCCGGCAACCACAGGGCTGCGACGTCGGGACCGGCACCATTTGGTGGGTGGTCGGTCCGGTGCTGCTTATGGTGACGGCGCTCGCCGTCGGCTGTTACCTGCTTTGGAGGCGGTGGAAGCAATCGGGAGCGTGGCTGCGCCAGGACATCCTGAAACGTGAAGGGATTGCCCAGCGTGCCGAAATCCTAAGTGATTTCGGCGCCAGAGCCGTCCGGAGGCGTGGCAAATTCACGCGGCCCGGCCTGGCCAAGCCCCGGATTCAGGACGTGGCGTGGACCCTGGGCCGCTCCCGCGGAGTCACGATCCACGTCTCCACGGAGGAGTCGATGGTCATCCAGGGCTCCCCGCGCTCGGGTAAGGGCCTATACGTAGTCATCAATGCCATCCTCGATGCGCCCGGAGCAGTCGTAACTACCTCCACCCGAGCCGACAACCTCGTCGTCACGATGACGGCACGAGCCAGTGGCGGTAGACCCGTCACTGTGTTCGACCCGCAGGGCATGTCCGGGCTCCCGTCAACGCTTCGCTGGTCTCCGGTGCGAGGCTGCCAGGACCCTGACATCGCAACCCGCCGGGCCCTCGTCATCACCGCCGACACGGAGATGAAAGGCGAGAATGCCGCCTGGCAAAAGCGCTCGCTGATCATCCTGCAATGCCTCCTCCACGCTGCGGCACTGTCTGGGGAAGGTGTCCGCGCCTTTCGCCGCTGGTCGTCGAGCCCCGTCTTGGCCCGCGAGGCGCTCGAAGTGCTCAGCCGGCCTGGGGCTGCACTGGGATGGCAGGCCGATCTGATGGGAATCCTGGAGGACGACCCCAGGAACACATCCAACTCGTGGATTGGGGTCTCGGCCGCTGTCGCGCCGCTGTCATCCCCGAGGGTGCTCGCTGCGCTGGACCCCGAGGATGAGTCCGTGGAGTTCGACCCAAAAGCATTCATCCGCGACCGCGGCACGCTGTATCTAATCGGCACCCGCGCCGGAGCAGCCGCCGCTGGGCCTTATCTCTCGGCGTTGATCGACGACATCGACAATGCCGCTCGCGAGATGGCCTTCATCGCGCCCGGAGGACGGCTGGATCCACCGTTGTCACTGATCCTGGACGAGATTGCCAACCTGGCCCCGTGGCCGGGCCTGCCAATCGCCCTCTCTGACGGTGGTGGCATCGGCATTTCGACCCTTGTGGTCCTGCAGTCCCTGTCCCAGGCCCGGACGGGTTGGTCCATCGATGAGGCCGCGACCATCTGGGATTCGGCCATCATTAAGGTGATATTCGGCGGGGGTTCTGACGAGCGCGATCTACGTTCGCTTGCCGGACTGATGGGGGAACGGAGCCTGACACTGAACACCCGTTCCTGGTCCGCCCAAGGCCGCCAGGACGGCGAACAGATCAGGGAGAGCCCGGTCCTGCCCCTGCATGAGATCAGGCGCCTGCCGGCTGGCACAGCCCTCATGCTGGGGCGCCGCACGCGCCCCATCCTCTTGGATCTGCGCGAATGGCACAAACGCAAAGACGCTGCCGAGCTCGGTCGCTCGAAGCTCGAGCTCGAACGGGCATTGGCCGATGGCCACCGCTTACGGCAGCAGGCAACCGAGGAGGTGACCGATGGCCAGCCATGACGACGTGGAACGTTTTGAGATCCCGTCGGCCGGAGCGGAGGACGACGACCTGACCGCAGAGCTCTTCCGTTCCGCATTCCGGCCACCCGGCCGCGCGACAGGTGTGACACATCGCTGGCGGGAAATGAGGGCCGCTCAGGCCAGCAGCGTTTGGAGCGCTTTGGCTGTATGGGTCAGATGGCTCGTCGCCACGTACCAGCTGACCACGTCGGTGGTCCCCGACTGCTGGTGGCGGCACCCCGAGATTGTGGCTGAGCTCTATGCGTTGCAGCGGGCAGAATTGGCTTCCTACGCCAGCGACGATCCCGGGTTCGGGCCGTTGGCCTTTCACGAGCGGCTGCCACACGCCGTCGAGCGTCTGCGGATGCATACCCGGACTGCCGGTTGTGTTGGCTTGCAAGCGCACAAGGACCCCGCATTTAGAATCCTGCGGCTCGATGATGCTGACTTCGTCGAGTGGCAGGCGGCTGCCCATCAGGTTGGCGACGCATAGCCCGGCGGGATTCCAAGAGGTATGACGGCAAACGGAGCCCAAAGTGGATCCTCTGTGGTGAGACGTTGGGCTCGAAAGCCGGGCATCGAGCTCTGCAGTGGTTCTCATCACAGACCGACCTGCGGCCCGTGGTGCGTTTCATGGGCAGGATCCTCCTGACTGTGGAGCGTGTGCAATGGTCGCTTAGGTGTAGCGCCCGTTGGTAACGAATAATGACAGTTCGGCGCCGGGTGGCCGTTTTTGACGGACCCCTCCTGTAGGTTGAGCAAGTGAACGATGACGACGACGCCACCGGCGCAGATGAAATCGACGCAAGTCCAGCCGAAGGCGTGCCAGGCGTTTTCGCTAGGCTCAAACTGGATGGCGCACGATTCAGTGGGGGAAGACTGCCGATCGATGCGTTAGTCGAATTGCAGCGCTATAGGGAATTGATTCTTGAAGCTGCAAAGCAGGCATGGCGTGAGGCAAATCCTGGAGAAGAAGTCCCGTCTGACTTTTCCAGTGAGTTTGATTTGGCCGTTACTGAAATTGAGCATGGCAGTGCTGTTCCGTTAATGGAAAAAGCGCCATCTGCCTACGACAATTTCTACGATGCAGGACGCCTCGATGTCGAGGCGCTTTTTGCTGACATTGTGAATCGTAACTTTGGTGTGACTCTTGAAGGCAGCCCGGAAGATAATGCGTCTGAGTTGGAATTGACTTCAGTAATCGAGGACAAGCGTGAGCCTGAGAATGATGGCCTGCCGGATGAAGTAAGTTCCGACGAAGACGGTGACGCCGATGCCGAGGATGAAGAAGCGTCCAATCAGTCCAAACTGCGGCTGCTGTCGAGCCTAGCGACGTTGGATGCCTTCCGAGACTTCGGCTCAAGCCTACGCAATGACGACTCGCTAGTACTGAATGGTACTGAAAAGCACGAAGAAGTTCGCATAACCGCTGAGACGGCGCCGAGCGTTTTTCGCCCAATCTTCGAGCAACTTGCGTTTGACTTGGAAGGGCCCAAAGAGGAAGCTCCGGAAAAGAGCAAGTACACATCGACGGTGGCTGGCCGCCTAATTGCACTCAACGCCGACGCCAAGAACTTCGAAATCAACACCGTGCTATTCGGACAGGTGCACGGACGGTACAAGGAACCAGAAAGACTGGAGGACTTAAAAGCTGTACTAGAATCCAGCGCTCAAGCTCCTCTAATCCGGGTCACAGGCCGAATGAGCTGGGCAGGTGACATGCTGCTTCGGATTCTTAATGTGGACGACGTCGAACTGCTGGAAATTGAGACTGAGCCTTGGTCGAGAAGAATAGTGGAACTCGCTAGCCTTGCTCAGAATTGGCATCCGGAGCTTGATAAGAGCCCTCTTATATCCTTTACTGCAATAGATGCCGCGCGGGAGGTCATGCGCGCCACGCAGGAAACTGAGATCGCACCGGGTATCTATCCCGGGGAAGACGGCGGCGTGATTGTCGAGTGGGGCTCTCCTCAACGAGTCGTGACTCTCGAAATTTCGCCCGAACCTGAGTATTTTTTGTTTCATCTTGACGTGGCCTCCGGTGATGCGACTGAGTTTGAGACGGAAGACCTATCAGAAGTAATTGCACGAGTGGGGGAGGCTCTTTCGTGACTGATTTTGTAGACTTAGAGTCTTGCGAGGCTGAATTGCTCGAAGACGAACAGGAAGATTTGTTCCGACAGATACCCTCTCATCACTGGGATGGCCAACTGGGCCGCCCCCGCGCTGCCGCCTTTGGGCCAAGCGATGCGGACCAGGGTAAGGCATCCTACTCGCGCTCCACGAAGGTCACGCCCGAAGACAGCCGCACATGGCACAACGATAATGCGAGGTCTGCCTCCACGGGTGTGTTCAAGGTGACCGTTGATGAAGTGGTCAAAGCCACGCTTCGCGTCATAGACGACAGCGAATGCCCGCTTCCTGCGGGAGAGAAACGTGCGCCGGGGCACTGCTTCGTCGATTTTCAGCACGTGGACAAAAAAGAACAACGGCGGTTGCGCGGCCTTCTACTTGCGCACGCTCTGGCTTGGGGCGAAATTGAGTCGCAGTCAGCCTGAGCGCAGAATACGTGGACTGAAGTACGTCAATCTCTGCGGGGCAAGCCGCATGGCTGACACCAAGAAAGGCCTGAGGTGCCTTTCGCGACGCCTTCCTGGCTCCTTCTACGTTCTGTCACGCGAAAAGCCCCTCCACTGAGCTGATTGGGGAATGGCTCGCGAAGGGGCTACTTGGTGCCGGTGGTCTCGCTTCCGGCGCAGGGATCAAGCACAGGATGTCAGCGATACCGCCAGTGCTACGGGATGGAATCGGCCTGAAGAACGCCACGAGGGAGTCCCGAATTGCTGGTGCCATCACTCCGAAATCGCGGCCGAGCTTAATGCCCTCCAGCGAGCGGAACTGGCTTCCTACACCAGCGACGATCCGGGGTTTGGGCCATTAGCGTTCCACGAGCGGCCGCCGCACGCCGTCGAGCGTCTGCGAATGCATACCTGGACTGCCGGCTGCGTCGGCCTGCAAGCGCACAAGGAACCGGCACTTCGGATCCTGCGGCTCGATAATGTGAACTTCGTTGAGCGGCATGTAGCCACCCATCAGGTCGGGGACGAATTCTGAAGTCATGCTGTTCGCGCCGTCCTGGACATGAATAGGTATCCGCAGGTTGGTCCCGGCGGTAACCCGAGAAGCATGGAGGGTGGCTGTCGTGGCCCCTGAAGCTGAAGACGAACCCAGTGACCTGGCGGCAGAGGCCGCGCCTGCCGCTGGACGCATGACTCCGGAAGAGCGCATCACTGTCTTGACGGATGGCCTCCATAAGATCCTGGAAAAGGCCGTTGAATCGCCGTCGCACTGGCAGGTGCTGCTGGACGCCTCGGTGACATTGTGGCGTTACTCAGGCGGCAACGTTGCAATGCTCATGATGCAGATGGCCCAGCGCGGAACCGAACAGCCGAGCCTGGTGGCAGGGTACAAGGAATGGGCACGCCATGGGCGCACGGTGTTGCGGGGTGAGCACGCACTCTGGGTCATCGCGCCACTGACGGCTCGAGTCCAGCAAGTGATGCTTCCTGACGGTACCCGGCAACGAGTTCCGGCGGGCGAGCAGCTGCCGCGTGGCGCCGTCGACGATGGAAAGACGACCGTCATCACCGGCTGGCGTGGCCAGGCAGTTTTCGATGTCTCCCAGACGGAGGGGACTCCGCTCCTGGTACCCCGCGCCATCGACGGACCGAACGCGGACGCCGCTGCGCTCTGGCAATCTCTGGCGGATGTGGCCAGCCGGCACGGCTTCAGCGTGGACGTTACGGATGCCCAGTACGGGCTGACGAGTGGCTTCACTGATTTCACGCAACAGCGCGTCCAGGTCGGTGGGTGGTTGAACACTGAAGAGCGCACAGCGGTCCTTGCCCACGAGCTTGGGCATGTCCTGCTCCACGGGCCGGACGACGACATCGGCAGGCTTTACGGAAGCAGCGCCGACCATCGAGGGTTGGCCGAAGTCGAGGCCGAATCCGTTGCCTACACGGTGCTCAGGGCCCACGGGATCGACCGCGGCCCGCAATCCGCTTCATACCTGGCGGGTTGGGCTGACGCTGTCATTGAGGCGGAGAAGGACGCGATGGCTCACCACGACGGCAGCAAGCTACCAGCGTCTCGTGCGGACATTGCGAAGTCAGTATTGGGCCGCGTCACCGCGGCCAGCAAGGGAATTCTCGAAATCACGCATCCGCCGGGATTCGGCGGCAAGATCGCCGCGGTCGACGCGGACCCCCGGTTCAACCCTGCAGCGTCCTACGTGGGGTTGGAACAGCCCGGACGGTCTGTTGACGGTCCGGTGATGGCCGGTCCGTAAGGTCCGCCGCAATATCTGTCCGGCGGGGGAGTCTCGCCGGCTGTTGAAAGGACAGAACAATGAGCACCAAGATCCCGGTCAGCATCGCGGGTAATCTCGTCGCTGATCCCGAGCTCAGCTTCGGTGAAAGCGGTGTGGCCCACGCCAAGTTGCGCGTTGCCGTTAACCAGCGAATCCAGGGAGCCGACGGCACCTGGCACGACGGGGAACCCGTCTTTCACAATGTCTCGGCGTTCCGTGCGTTGGCGGAGAACTCTGCGAGCTCACTGAAGAAGGGGGACGCGGTCACCGTCGCTGGCGAGCTGGAATTTCGTTCGTACGAGAAGGAGGGCGAACGCCGCGAGGCCCGGCGCATCGTCGCCGACACCATCGGGCCGGACCTTCGCTTCGGCACTGCCGTCTACCAGCGTTCGTCAAACACAGCAGTTGCGGGGCCTGACGTTGAGGTTCAGGCAAACATTGACGCGCCGGTGGCAGCAGACGTTGCCGCGCCGGGCTACAACATCACGTCAAAGAGCCCGGTGGTGGTGCCCCCTTTCGGGGTCGCAGCGGGGAGTGAGATGAATTACTGAACGCCCGTCCCGATCCGTCACCTACCAGGTCGGAAAGTGCCGTTGGGGCAGACCTGCTCGACAGCGCTGATTTTCCAAGTCTGGTCACCTTGTCGAGTGTCTCGCGCCCCATCGCTGCAGCCTGCATCCAGGATCGGACCGAAGACTTCCTGTTCAATCTCCTGCAGCCGTTGGTTACCGCGGTAATGTCCACCCCCTCTGTAGACTGTGAGTCCACGGCTGGGGACGTCGTGGTGGGCAACAGCATAGGGGTAGGCAATGTCAGTCAGCGCATCGTCATCGGCGTTCGATACCCCGTCAGGAGTGAGGCTCGAGCAGCTTGTCCCAGGTGTCTCGGTTGGTGGTGTCGCAGGCCCGGGTCCTGTGGACATAGTTGCAGTGACGTGGATCGGATCGAACTATCTCACGGTCACATTCTCGGACCAGCAGCACCGGATACAGCAGGCGGTTCTCGGCCGGGACAAGGAGTCCGGCATGACCCTTGCCAGGAATGGTAAGACCCGGGCGTTTGACGGTGATGCCGGGGCTTGGCGTCTTGCCGCAGAGGCACTGCGCATCCGTTATGCGGCGTTATTCGATCCGATGCTGGCCATTTCCACCTCGGACCTGCAGCCGCTGCCGCACCAGATCAAGGCGGTGTATGGCGAGCTGCTCCCGCGGACCCCGCTGCGGTTCCTCCTTGCCGATGACCCCGGTGCTGGCAAAACCATTATGTGCGGCCTCTACGTCAAGGAACTCCTCCTACGTGGAGACCTTGCCCGGTGCCTCATCGTCGCGCCGGGCAGCCTTGTGGACCAGTGGCAGGACGAACTCTTCGACAAGTTCGGGCTTCGCTTCGACATCCTGACCCGCTCGCTCACCGAGTCCACCATCGACGGCAGTGTATTCGATCGGCACCCGCTGCTGATCGCCCGCATGGACCAGCTCTCGCGCAGCGACGATCTCCAGGGGCAGCTAAAGGATACCGACTGGGACCTCATTGTGGTGGATGAAGCGCATCGCATGTCCGCGCACTACTTCGGCAATGAGCTCAAGACCACCAAGCGCTATCAGCTGGGCCTGAACTTGGGTGCCATCACCAGGCACTTGCTGCTCATGACGGCCACCCCGCATTCAGGCAAGCAAGAGGACTTCCAGCTGTTCCTGGCCTTGCTGGACGGGGACCGCTTCGAGGGCAAGTACCGCGACGGCGTGCACACAGTAGTGCCGGAGGACCTGATGCGTCGCATGGTCAAGGAGGAGCTCCTGACAATGGAAGGCAAGCCGTTGTTTCCCGAACGTCGCGCCTACACGGTCCCCTATGACCTCTCCGATGCAGAGGAGGATCTCTACGGTGCCGTCACCGACTACGTCCGCGAAGAAATGAACCGGGCGGACCGGCTCAAAGCCGCAGGCGACGGACGCCGCGGCAATACCGTGGGGTTCGCCCTCACCGTGCTACAACGCCGTCTTGCATCCAGCCCCGAGGCGATTTTGAAGAGTCTTGAGCGCCGCAAGGCACGGCTTGAGAAGCGCCGGCGGGAGATGACTATGGGTGTGGACGCGGAGGGTGGTTTTCGCCAGCGCGTGGATGCGATCTTGGGCCGTGACGACGATCGCCTCGAAAGCGTTCTGGAGGACCTCGCGGGAGAGGAACTGGAGGACCTAGAAGAGGACGTGCTGGATGCCGCTACAGCGGCCCGCACCATCGCTGAGCTGGATCTGGAGATCGGCGCATTGGCCGACCTCGTCGAGATCGCGGGCCGCGTGCACCGCTCGGGCCAGGACAGAAAATGGACCGAGCTACGCCAGCTACTTACTGGGCATGAACTCACCCACGATTCCGAGGGCAGCCTCCGCAAGATCATCATCTTCACGGAGCACCGGGACACCCTGAACTATCTGGTGAACCAGATCCGGAACCTGCTGGGCCGGGACGAGGCCGTGGTGAGTATCCACGGCGGCGTAAGGCGGGAAGAGCGCCGTGCCGTCCAAGAATTGTTCACCGGGGACCCTGAGGTCAGCGTGCTGGTGGCCACGGACGCAGCCGGAGAAGGCTTGAACCTGCAGCGCGCCCACCTTATGGTCAATTACGACCTCCCTTGGAACCCAAATAAGATCGAGCAACGCTTCGGCCGCATCCATCGCATCGGCCAGCAGGAAGTATGTCACCTGTGGAACCTCGTGGCACGGAACACCCGCGAAGGCGAGGTCTTCACTAAACTCCTGGACAAGATCGAGGAGCAGCGCAAGGCATACGCGGGGAAGGTCTTCGATGTATTGGGCGACGCGTTCGAGAATCAGCCGTTGCGTGGACTGCTTATGGAAGCTATCCGCTACGGTGACCTTCCGGAAGTTCGCGCCAAACTCGATGAAGTCATTGACGCCACCGTCGGCCAAGGCTTGGACGAACTGCTCGCCGAGCGTGCCCTGCATCGCCAAGTAATTGCAGAGTCCGATGTAGAAGAGATGAAGCTGCGTCTGGAACAGACACAGGCCCGGCGCCTCCAGCCACACTTCATTGAATCCTTTTTCCTAGAGGCGTTTAATCGGCTGGGTGGACGCATCAGCATCCGGGAGTCCGGTCGATATGAGGTCACCCACGTACCTCACGCTTTGAGGGACCGTGATCGCCAGATCGGACTGGGGGCGCCCGTTTTGCCAAAATATGAGCGAGTCACCTTCACCCGTGAACGGGCTCGGGCCGCGGGCATGACACCTGCAGCCCTGATCGCCCCGGGCCATCCGCTGCTGGACGCCGTGGTTGACCTGACGATTGAGACGCACCACGGGAACCTCAAACAAGGTGCAGTTTTGGTGGACCCCAACGATGACGGCGAGACCCCGCGACTGTTGGTGGCTCTGGCCGAGGAAATCGCCAACGGCCGCCCCCAACCCATCACAGTTTCCAAGCGCTTTGACTTTGTCGAGCTGCAACCGAACGGGGCGGTACATCCGGCAGGCCCCGCGCCCTACCTGGACTATGAGGCTCTCCCCGCGGGGGCAGAGGCATCTGTGGAGGCTGCCCTCGCGGAGCCATGGTTGGTCCGGGGCGCAGAGGACATCGCCGTGGAATGGGCCATCCAGCACTCTCTGCAGGAGCACGAGAACGAGATCCGAGCAATGGTGCTCCCCATGGTGCAACGCACACGGGAACAAGTGAACAGGCGCCTTAAAGCGGAGATCAACAACTGGGACATACGTCACGCAGAACTGCTTGACCGCGAGGCCGCCGGCAAACAACTGAAACTCCGGCCGGAGACCGCCTACCGGCGGGCACGGGACTTGGAACGCCGCTTGGAACGCCGCTTGCAAGAGCTCGACGCCGACGCCTCCTTGAGCGTCAGACCTCCCGTTGTCGCCGGCGCAGCCCTTGTGATTCCGAAAGGACTGCTGGAACGACTCCAAGGCCAGCGCACGCAGCCGGTGGCCACCTACGCCAACGAGACGACCTTCGTGGAGCGCCGTGCTGTGGAAGCCGTAATGGCCGCCGAACGGACACAGGGACGCGTTCCGAAAGAGATGCCGCACAACAACCCCGGCTATGACATCCGTTCGGTGACACCCGGCGGGACTGTGCTGAAGATTGAAGTCAAGGGACGCATCAGCGGCGCCGACGACTTCACCATCACCCACAACGAAGTGTTGACAGCCAAAAACCTTGGCGACGACTACCGGCTCGCCCTCGTCGAAGTCAGTCCGGAAGGACCGCAAGCCGATCGGATGCGATATCTTGACCGCCCCTTCGATGCCACGTCAACCGATGACTTCCGGATCACCAAGCTCACACTAGGGTGGAAGAAGACGTGGGAGCAGGGTACAAAGCCACACTGATCGTCCCAACCTAGCCTTGCTGCTCAGCGGCGCCCCACGTATTGAACGCGATTCAGATGTACCAAAGCAAGAGAACTGTGCAGGAGAAACATTGACCGAGCCGATCCGACGGAAACTCATCGAAGTGGCACTGCCCTTGGAGGCCATCAATCGAGAGTCGGCGCGGGAGAAGTCCATCCGGCACGGACACCCGTCCACGTTGCATCTATGGTGGGCCCGTCGCCCTCTCGCGGCTGCCCGGGCCGTCCTTTTCTCCCAGCTCGTCGATGATCCTTCGGCACGACCCGAGGAGTTCCCCACAGAAGCGGCGCAAGATGCCGAACGCAAGCGGCTGTTCGCCTTAATCGAGCGCCTGGTGGTCTGGGAGAACGCAGGGGACGAGAGGCTAATGAAGGAAGCTCACGACGAGATTCTGAAGTCGACTGATGGCAATCCACCACCGATTCTGGATCCTTTTGCTGGCGGGGGCTCCATCCCACTAGAAGCGCAGCGACTGGGTTTGGAGGCGCATGCTTCCGACCTCAACCCTGTGGCTGTGCTGATCAACAAGGCGCTCATCGAGATGCCACCGAAATTCGCGGGCAATCAGCCGGTCCATCCAGACATAGACCGGGCGGTGAAGCACTGGCCGCGTGCCACCGGCTTGGCTGAGGATGTCAGACGCTATGGTGCGTGGATGCGCGACGAAGCCGAGTCTCGTATCGGACATCTGTACCCGAAGGCCAAGCTCGCAGACGGCACTGAGGCGAACGTTATGGCCTGGATTTGGGCCAGAACCGTCACGTGTCCCAACCCAGCCTGCGGGGCCGAAATCCCGTTGGTGAGTACCTGGTGGCTATCGAAGAAGAAGTCCCGTCCCACATGGATCCAGCCAGTGGTCACGGGAAAGGATATCGACTACGAAATCAGAGTTGGCATGCCCGGACCGCAGACGCCGACCAAGAGGGGACAAGGTGCAAACTTTGTCTGCTTGGTATGTGAATCTGTCGCAGGTCGAGACTATGTTCACGACCAATTTGCCGCCAAGAACGACGGCCGACGCTTGCTTTCGGCCGTGACGGTGGGCCATCGTCAGCGTGTCTATTTACCTGCAACTACTGTCCAAGTGCTCGCTGCCGATGTAGAGCGCCCCGTAGACGTACCCGATCAGGAATCTCGCGGAACTTTCGGCGGTAACGCGCAGGGCAGACGCTATGGATTCCACACTTTTGCGGACTACTTTACGAATCGACAGCTTGTGGCAATGACGACGCTTAGTGATCTTGTCAGCGAAGCCTGCAACCGTGTGGCAGCCGATGCAAAGGATGCAGGCCTCGGTTTGGAATCAGCTGATTCCTACGCTAAGGCGGTGGCTCTCTACCTCGGGTTTGCTGTTAGTCGGTCAGTAGACCGGAGTTCGTCCATTTGCACGTGGGATTCGAGCCCCAAGATGGAAGCTCTGCGAAATACCTTTGCTCGGCAAGCCATCCCAATGACATGGGATTTCGCTGAGGGAAATCCATTCAGTAATTCTTCCGGCAACTTTCTGGATAATGTCGGCTTCGTTGCAAAGGTTGTGGACCGGTTGCCTGCGGCATGCGAGTCGGCCGTACGTCAGTCAAACGCTGAGGTGGCGATAGAGGCGGGTCAAGTTGTAACAACGGATCCGCCATATTACGACAACATCGGTTATGCGGACCTTTCGGATTTCTTCTACGTTTGGCTGCGCAGGTCTCTCGGCGCAATCTACCCCGACGTGACTGGCACGATGCTCACACCCAAGGCCGAAGAACTGGTTGCGACGCCACACAGATTTGAAGGTTCGAAGAAGAAAGCCGAGGAACACTTCGAGCGCGGCTTTGTCAGGACTTTCACTCGCATCCGCAAAAAACAGGCCGAAGGGATTCCGATCACAGTTTTCTACGCGTTCAAGCAAGCGGAATCCGATGATTCCGGAACTGCTTCAACCGGCTGGGAAACCATGCTCAATGGCCTCATGGAAGCGGGTCTTATGGTTACGGCCACATGGCCGATGCGCACTGAACTTGGAAATCGGATGATCGGCAGCGGCACCAATGCTCTCGCCTCCTCGATTGTCCTGGCGTGCCGGCCTCGCCCGGAATCGGCTGAAGCCACGACCCGCCGTGGATTGATCGGTGCGCTCAAGGCTGAGCTTCCGAACGCCCTACGTCACCTGCAGCAGGGCAGCGTTGCCCCGGTGGACCTCGCGCAGGCGGCAATTGGTCCGGGCATGGCCGTGTTTACCCGATACACCCGCGTCGTTGAGGCCGATGGTTCAGGCATGAGCGTCCGCACTGCACTGGCCCTGATCAACCAGGTGCTCGACGAGACCCTTTCGGAGCAGGAAGGCGACTTTGACTCTGACACTCGTTTCTGTGTGAAGTGGTTCGGCCAATTCGGGTGGAACAAGGAACTGTCCGGGACAGCAGACACGCTGTCCCGTGCGACGAACACCTCCACCCAGGGACTGCAACGCGGCGGGGTGTTCCGCGCCGTCGCTGGCGAGGCCTGGCTCATTGCTCCGGAGGACCTTCCCCTGGACTGGAATCCTATGACGGACGACCGGACGAGTGTTTGGGAAGCAGCTATGCACCTTGCCCGTGCGCTCACCGATCACGGGGTTGACGCAGCGGCCAAACTTATGTCTGGCGCAGGGCAGCGGGTCGATCTCGATTCCGTCAAGGAGCTTGCCTACCGGCTCTTCAATATCTGTGAACGCAAGGGCTGGACCAAGACCGCTATCTTGTTCAACGCGCTCGGCACAAGCTGGGGCGAGCTCGAATCCGCCAGTCGTTCCGCTGTCGCGAGTGCCCCGGCGCAGGGCGCCTTTACGTTTGACGCCAGTAATTGACAGCTACCACTTTCGCACCAAGAAGACACGGGGATAGACCATGGCAACGTTAAGCAACCGGGACCGCGTCGGCAAGGCCTTTGAGCTGCTTCGCGACGGACTCTTGCCTTTTATTGACCAGACTATTGACCGGCTGGCCCGCGGCGCCGACTGGGCTGCCATGCTCACCGAAGCCAAAGTCAAGACGGTTGATCCCGAGGATGTTCAATCGCATCTTATGCTCCTTACGGAGAAGTTCGTCCCGCTGTTCAAGGAACAGCTGCCCTTCTCGGCACGAAACTATGCGAGCGAGCTACGCGACCAGCGCAACAACTGGGCGCACATGAAGGCTTTTTCCAACGACGACGCGCACCGCATGCTTGAGAACGCTGAACGGCTTCTGGTCTTGGTTGGTGCCGTCGAGCAAGCAGAGGCCGTCCGCACATCGCGGTTGGATCACCAGCGAGGCGTGTTCGAGGCCGAAACCAAGAAGCTCGTCAAGCAGCAAGACGTCACCGTCAACGTAGGCGGTGAGGTTGCTGGTCGCGGGCTCAAATCATGGCGAGAGGTTCTGCAGCCGCATCATGACGTAGCCACGGGCAACTTCTCGTCGTCGGAGTTTGCCGCAGACCTCCACGAGGTCGCTTTCCCCAAGAAGGGCGGCGGTGTCAGCGTTGAATATACTCAGCCCGCAGAGTTCTTCCGCCGCACCTACCTCACGGAAGGCCTCCGGGATCTTCTGGAAGGTGCCATCCGGCGCATCGGCGGAGATGCCAACGCGAGTCCTATCATCAACCTGCAAACTAACTTCGGTGGCGGTAAGACGCACTCGATGCTCGCCCTGTACCATCTTTTCTCCGGCGCAGCGCTGACCTCGCTGCCACAAGACATCCAAGACCTCGTCGCCGGCCGTCAATTGCCCGCGAAGATCAACAGGGTAGTGCTCGTCGGCACCCACCTCAAGCCCACCGGTTCCTTGCGGGACGGCACCCAGATCAACACCCTCTGGGGCGAGCTAGCGTGGCAGCTCGGCGGGGCCGCCGCCTACGCCCGAGTGGCCGCAGCAGACAAGGCAAAGACCAACCCTGGAGACCTCCTCCGAGACCTCATCGCCGACTACGGGCCATGCCTTATTCTCATCGACGAATGGGTAGCCTATGCCCGCCAGTTGTGGGGTCGCGAGGACCTTGAAGCCGGCACATTTGACACCCAGTTCACCTTCGCCCAAGCCCTCACCGAGGTGGTTAAGAGCATACCTGGAGCTCTTCTTGTAATCTCCATCCCGGCATCCCACGACCCCGAAAAAGAGCCCGGCGCAGGCGGATCAGCCATCGAAGTCGGAGGACCCAACGGCCAGGAAGCCCTCCAGAGACTGCAGAACGTGGTACGCCGCGTCGCTGTCCCCTGGCGTCCGGCATCGTCCCAGGAATCCTTCGAGATCGTCCGCAGGAGACTGTTCACCGAACCCAGCGCCGCAGCGCTGGGCGAGATAGCCGCCGTCGCCCGCCAATACAGCATCTTCTACGCCAATCACCGGGGTGAGTTTCCCCGCGAAGTGACCCTCCCGGAGTATGAAGCGCGGATCAAGGCCGCTTACCCGCTTCACCCCGAGCTTTTCGACCGCCTCTACGAGGACTGGTCCACCCTGGAACGTTTCCAGCGCACCCGTGGTGTCCTGCGCCTGATGAGCACCGTCGTCCACGCTCTTTGGATGGCCCAGGACGCCTCACCCATGATCATGCCCGGTACAGTGCCACTGGACGTCTCCACCGTGACCAGCGAAATCACCCAGTACCTTCCTGACGCATGGAAGCCAATCATCGACAGAGACATTGACGGGGACAACTCTACTTCCGCCAAGATCGACGCCGAGCGCCCCCTCCTCGGAGCCCGCGCCATGACACGTCGTCTGGCCCGGACAATTTTCATTGGGGCAGCCCCCACACTGAACTCCCCGCACAAGGGCCTAGAACGGCAGCGTCTGTGGCTCGGGGCCGCCATCCCCGGAGACACCGTGGGGAACTTCGGCTCCGGGCTGGAGCTCCTCTTCCAGCGCTCCAACCACATCTATGAGGAATCCAGCCGCTACTGGTACGACACCCAGCCCTCAGTCGCCCGGACCGCCGCTGACTACGCCGACTCCCTCCGCGACCGTCCCGAGGAAGTCTGGGCAGAAATCGTGTCCCGGCTTCAGGGCGAACGCCGTCAGAGTGCCGGTTTCGCTGCGGTGACTGTGGCGCCGGCTTCGTCTGCGGAGATCAAGGATGCCGATGAAGCCCGGCTGGTGATCCTGCACCCGTCGCAGCCGCACACCAAGGACAAGGCAGACTCTGCGGGGGCCCAGTGGGCCCGGGACGCGTTCGAGCGTTGTGGCACTGCACAGCGTTCCAACCGCAACATGGTGGTCTTCCTGGCTCCCGATTCCAAGCGCCTGCCTGAGCTTGAGGAGTCGACGCGTTCCTATCTGGCGTGGTCGTGGGTGGCCGCACGCAAGGAGGAGCTCAACCTCACGCCGCAGCAGCTCAAGCAAGTTGAGTCGAACGTCCAGAGGAACTCTGAAGACGTGAATTCGCGTGTCTATCAGAGCTATCACTGGTTGCTTGTGCCCGAACAGCCCGACGCCGCAGCCCCCGCGTTCATCGGCTTCGAGAAAGCCGAGGGCGCAGGGTCCTTGGCGAAGCGGGTGCTTGACCGCCTGGTACGCCAGGGGCTCATGACCACTCTTATCGCTCCGCTCGTTATCCGTATGGATCTTGAACAGCGTCTTCGCCCGGTGTGGGAGCGTGGCCACATTTCTGTGGGGGAGCTTTGGGGGTATTACTGCAAGTATCCCTATCTGACACGTATGCGGGACCGGAGCGTGCTTGCGGCCGGGATTTCCGAGGCGCTGACGACCATCTTGCCCGACGATGGTTTCGCGCTGGCGCACGGTTACGACGAGGCCTCGGGACAGTACTTAGGGCTCAGATTCCACGGATCGCACTCTTTGTTCGGGGACATCACGGACTCCGTGTTGTTGGTCCACCCAGATGTGGCACAGCGGCAGCTCGAAGCTGAAACAGCGGCGCAGACGGCGACGGGCGAGCGGGAAATGGCCCTGCGCACTGACACAGGAGGCTCCTCAGCATCCTTGACGGATGTACCTTTGGAGCATCGGCCGGGAGCCGACGTCGAACATTCCCAGGAAACGCTGGCCAGACGCAACACCCGCTTCTTCGGCGTATACGAGGTCGATCCCGAGCGCTACGGCCGGGACTTGACACGCGTCAGCCAGGAAATCCTGCATCAACTTGCCGCCGCAGAGGGTGCCTTGCTGCGCGTGACCTTGGAGATTCATGCGGAAGCGGCCGAGGGATTTTCTGATGACAAGGTCCGTGTGGTGCTGGAGAACGCGAGGACGCTGAAGTTCACCCAGTCCTCCTTCGAGGACAACTGACGCCGTGAGCGGGCAGACACCTGCGGCGGTGGCGCTTCCCAAGAACGGGGAAGAAACGCGGCGCGTCCTTGATCGAGCTGAGCAGCTGCGGCAGAAAGCCGCCGGGCTTGTTGGGGTCGAGCGCAGGGCTCAGCTGGACGTGGAGCAGTCTTTCAACGAGCTGCGCACCCACATGGTTGAGGCCCAGCTTGCTGAGATCCCCGTGGAGAGGCTCAAGGAGTCAACTTCCGGACGGCTGCGGCTGGGGGCCATTGCCACGGCAGGGTTCACCACTGTGCTGGATGTCTACAAAGCTGGTCCCGACAGGCTCTTGCGCATCCAGGGCGTGGGCCAACAGACCGCAGATCAGTTGCGTGGAGCTGCGCGCCAGGTGGCAGAGGCAGTTAAGGAGGGGCTGAAGGTCCGTGTTGATCTCGATCCGGCAAACCCGCGCAGCACAGGATTGCTCGTGGCGCTCCGACGTCTTGAGATTACAAGGGCTGCCGTGGCGCCACACTCAGCATCCATTCTGAGCGTCAGTACGGGACTGGCTCGGCACATCAGTTCATCCCAGAAGGCTACGGTGGGGAGTCTTCGCTGGTTTTTCACCGGTTCCGACGAGAAAGCCCGTGCAAGGGCCGCCGTGGCTAAGACGTTGGAATTCCTGCGATGGGCCGACGCAACAGGCTACTGGCAGGCCCTGGACCAGCTGGCGGCGACCGTTTCCACGCCGGTGGCTGGCCGGGATGTGTGGAAAGACTTCGAGACCAGATCCGCGCAGTATTACGGCCTTCTCGGGGAGATCGTCGACCTCGGCCTGGACGTAGCCGCTTCAGAGGGTTTCCTTCCAGCCGAGATCGTAAAACAGGTCAACGAGCAGCAGCTCGACGAAACGTTCCGCAACGTCTCACTCCGCGGTTACCAGGCGTTTGGTGCCAAATTCGCGTTGGTGCAGCGCAGGGTAATCATCGGTGACGAGATGGGCCTCGGTAAGACAATCCAGGCGATCGCAGCAATGGCGCATCTGCATGCCATCGGGGGAACGCGATACTTGGTGGTGTGTCCGGCCAGCGTCCTGGTCAACTGGCTGCGGGAGATCCAATCAAAAAGTTCGCTTGAAGTCTTCAGATTGCACGGCGACGAACTCTGGCGCAATCGACTGGTATGGGACAAACGCGGGGGCGTAGGCGTGACTACATTCGAAGGACTCCGCACGCTCGACCACGAATCCAAGATTGAGCTAGACATGCTCGTAGTGGACGAAGCCCATTTCGTTAAAAATCCCAACACCATCAGGTCGCGAACAGTGCGGTCACTCCTCCGACGGTCCGCACGCACGATGTTCCTGACGGGCACACCCATGGAGAACAGAGTGGAGGAGTTCAAAAATCTCATCTCTTATCTCCAGCCCGAAGTGGTTCAGCACATGTCCGGAGTCAAAACGATCGCCCGGGCTGAGGTCTTCCGTAAGGCCATCGCTCCCGTGTATCTTCGGCGCAACCAAGAGGACGTTCTCAACGAACTCCCCGACCTCATCCAGGTCGATGAATGGGAAGACTTTGAAGGCGAAGACTATGGCGCATACCTAGACGCAGTGGCTGCGGGCAACTTCATGGCAATGCGGCGTGCCGCCTTCGCCGGCGCGGCAGACGGGGGATCAGCCAAAGTGCGCCGGCTGCTTGAAGTCGTTGAGGAGGCTGCGGCGAACGGCCACAAGGTCATCGTTTTCTCTTTCTTCCGCGACGTCCTCGAGGTTGTCAGCCGGACGCTGCGGATGCAGACGTTCCCCTTAGAAGTCATCGGAGCCCTGACGGGAAGCGTGTCGACATCCGAACGCCAGAACATGGTAGACCGCTTCACAGCGGCAAAGGGGGCGGCAGTCCTTGTCAGCCAAATCCAAGCAGGCGGAGTTGGCCTCAACATTCAGGCGGCCTCCGTGGTGATCCTCTGTGAACCGCAGGTCAAACCATCCATGGAATCGCAGGCCATTGCCCGAGCCCACCGCATGGGGCAGGTACGCAGCGTCCAGGTCCACCGCTTGCTCATTGAAGACAGCGTGGATCAGCGAATGCTGGAAATTTTAGGCTCCAAGCAAGCTCTGTTCGATGAATACGCGCGGCAGAGCGACATCGCAGTCAACACACCCGAAGCCATGGATATCTCTGAGGTCGCGCTGGCGCGGGATGTCGTGGCCGCGGAACAAGAGCGGTTGGCCAAGGAACTGATGGCGAGGCTGGATGCTGACGGAAACTCAACGGCTTCGTTGGCAGAAGGCTGAAAGCCTGACCGAAAACATTGATTGCCTGTGGTCAGAGCTTGTCGATCCAAGTGTCTTCTTCGCGGTTGTCCCAAGCCGAACCAGAGGTTGATTCCGACTTACGACCCCACCCTTCAATTCGTGCCAGGACCTGGCGCACTTCGCGGGAATACAGTTCCCGAATGTTCGAGATACTCCGAATCACACAGCCCTGAATGACCTCTTGGCGTTCGGCCATGTCGGCGATTCCCGCGATGTCGAAGGCACCTCGAATGCTCGCGATCTGCTCGGGAGAGATCCTTGGCTCTTCGATGACCGGAGTTGCTGGTGCTGCGGCGGGTAAGTCGAAGAGCCCTGGTTCTTCATGAGTCATTTGCGCGGACGATCCTTAATTTTGCTGGGGCGTGGAGCCACCATGTTATCCGGGGCGGCGCGTCGATCGCGACGGTAGCTGTCGTGTGGCAAGGGGCACTTCCTTGATGGTTTTAGCCCACGCTCCATGGAGCCCGTTGACCGTCTTCCGCAGTTACTTCGCCGTGATCGGTGTCCACGAGGATACAGTGTCAGAACATGACGTAACTGCCGTTGGTACAAGGGGGAACCAGATGACGGATGGACTGCCGCAGTGGTCGGGCCTCGGTGACGGGCCGTCCGAAGGAAGATTCCCACTCGCTGTGGAGGGCTACCCCATGCGGTGCGTCGAGGGGCTGCTGCCCGGGGTGACGACAGTGACGCCGCACGCACGGTACTACTCACTGCACGCGTACGTTGCGACTGTGGGCAGGGCGGGGGGTCTGGAACCGACGGAGATCTTGCGCCGCTGTGAGGTTGTCTTCGCTGCCATATCAATTCTGCACGCTAGACGCTCACCGGATACCCATCGAGGAATGTCCCTGGCCCATGGTCACGACAAAATTGTGGACTCGATGAGCGACGGCGTTCTTCGAGTATCGGAGTTGGCGGCGCCTGGATCCTATGCTCAAGCCAAGCGCGGCTTTCTCGGCCCCTACCTTGCGAGCGAACGCTCGCTCGGATTGCTGCTTGCTGATGATCAACACATGCATCCTGGAGCGAATTCGGACCATAAAGTGCTGCAACATGCCTTCGCAGGATTGCTTGACTTGGCCGTGCTTGACGAGATTCCATCCTTGGAACTTGATGAGTGGCCGAGCTTGTGTTTATGCGGCGAACAGGCTGCCGAGCGAGCGTGGCTGCGGTCGGTTATGTTCCCGGCTTCGACGGTGTCGGTGAGAAGCGGAAGCGATAGGCGATCGCAGACTTCACTCATGTTGTGCCGCCTCATCGAGATGTTCGAACCCGAGGACATCTCCAACGCACTGAGTCGAAAGCTCATCGCAGATTCTCGGACATATGAGGATCCTCAACTCCAAGGTTTACAGATAGTTCCGGCCTGGCGGGGAGTCGTCTTGCGTCGCTGGTACACGTGGGCTTGGCGTGATTTGTGGCGCTGGCTTGTCAACGAAAACGTCATCGGCGTTGTACCTGTGTCTCAACTGCAAGGCGCCCTAGCGGAACAGCTACCGGAGCAGACTGTCGCCAAATTTCGTCGTAACCTTCCGCCCGGAATGGTCGCGGGCTCACTTGTGGATGCCGAATATGACGGGAGCGTCCGTGCGCTGGGACCTGGCCCCCGTAATCTGGCATGGCTCATCATTGGTGCGGGTCGTTCGGGGCAACTAGGCGAGCAGGTGGGGCCCTACTTCGAAGGTGGAGAGCGCGAGCTCCGAAATTACGAGCTGACCCCCGTATGGCTGCAGGCGTTCCTGGACCAGCGGGACGATCGCCCCCTCAGGGATGTCGCTGTTGAACTCTGCGCGATACTCTTGGCTCGGTCCCAGCGGATTGCATTGGCAAAGTCGACATTCAAGAACGGTCACTGGCGTGTGCCTGCGAGAGTGACTCTCCGCGACGGCTACGTCTTTCGCGACTCAAATGAAGGAGGGGGACCGGTCTCTTTGCGCTGGGATCAGCTGACGCAGGTAATGTGTGGTCTTGGCATGGTGAAGCGCGTTCGTGGGGACCAAGGGCAACGTGACCGATGGACCCTCGGTGCAAATGGATCGCGAATATGAATGACGCCCCGAATCAGCTGGATCTGTCCGCATTACTTCATGAGCTGGAAGCGGGCGGTCAGTGGGACGTCGAAGAAGTGCTGTTCCTCAGTTTCAATGCCAATGTCGGGTTCTTTGAGAAAGGAGTGCTCGGGCTCTGTCGCTCCATGGGAGCGCGGGTATCTGTAATCGCGGACGCCGGCATGTGGCGGCCCGATCCGCTGGCTATGAGGGGCGCGGGGTCGGAGTACCTAGTTGGTCTCGCCTCACACTCTTCCGCGTTTCACCCGAAACTGGTGCTCATCATCGCCGCAGATAGGGTACTTGCAGTCATCGGTTCAGGGAACCTCACATCGGGAGGGTGGCAATATAACTCTGAATTGTGGAGCGTGCTCCGGTCCCAGGAAAGAGAAGCGCCGCAACCACTATTTGACCTGGCTGAGTGGCTCGAAGCCTTGCCTCACGTCGTACGCATAGCTACGCCGCATGTGAAGGCAATTCAACGGGTAGCAGATCGCCTCCGCACAACCTTGAGCAACTTTGGTCCGCGCGCTGGCGGCACGAAGCTTATAACTAACTTGGATCACTCCATGTTGTCGCAGCTACCGACTGGACCGGTAGACGAACTGATCTTGGCCGCGCCGTTCATCGATGACCGGGCAGCGGCAGTCGAGGCGTTGGTGAAGCACTTCCCATCCCCAAAATTGACCATCATCGTCCAGCCTGGCCTGACAGTAGTCACCCCAGACGCGCTGGCGCAGGCCTTAAAGAGCCAGCCAAACGTCAGCGTTGTCATGGATGAGTCTGGATTCTCCCGCAGACGCTACCGTCACGCAAAGCTCATTGAGTGGCGTCGAGGCACCATACGCCAGGCACTGACTGGCAGTGCCAATCTATCTGCGGCGGCCATGCTTAATCCGGCACGTACGGGGGGCAACGTTGAACTGGGATTGTTGACAAACATAGTAGAATCGCTGTGGCCCGATCCTGTTTTCCGGCTTGACGATTGTGTCATCTTGGATAATCCGGGCGATATTCCCGCCATGCGAATTGAGAATTCGGATACTGGGGACAACGCCAAGGGCGCCCCGCAGCTGCTGAGTGCAGTCTTCGCCGGTAATGAAATCGTTCTTGAGCTGGCCCGTCCGGCTTCGATTTTGCTAAACGTCGAATACGTCAACAATCCTTTGACCGAGACTTGGAAACGGCTCGGTCTTATCGCCCAGGGGGAGATAGGTGGAACGTTTCCTGCTGGCGTCCTCGCTGAGAACGCGCTGCTCCGCCTCAGCTGGCACCGAGACGGCTCACCTGGTCAGACTGGAGCGGCCATTCCGGCCTCTGTACCAGAACGACTTCGACTCCGTCCTGCCCGCGCCGGAAAGTCCGTAGGATCGAGGATCAGATCCCGGGACGACTTGCTGGGCCAGGATCTTAGCTATCTCGATGCATTCGCAGAACAACTTTCACAAATCCAAGAAGACTTGACTGCCCTGAAGAAGCAGTCCAGCAGGACGCACTCTCAGGAACCACCTTCAGCAGCAGCGGCAAGAGCAGCTGCTGAAGAGGATGTCACGCCATGGCTTTGGGAACTCGAACAAGTCGCGATGAACATCCATGGCCCCGTCCTTTCCGGATTTGCGCTCGGCCTTCCGACACCCATTGCCGCCACGGGATGGGAAAGCTTTGACACCAGTGAAGCTGGAGACCTGGACGCTGATTCCACAACTTCGACTGACGGTCCCGTGGCTCTTCCAACCGAGGAAAATGACCAATCTTCGGAATTGCTGTCTCATCACAACGACCCTGACCGGTTGAAGAAGATCAGGCGCGATCGAATAGAAGCTTTCGCAGAAATGACAGAACGCTTGAGCGCAGTATCGTACTTGGGTTTGGCACGCTTGGCCCTGTGTTTCTACTGCGCGGGCAATTGGGCCGAATCGGAAGCCAGCCCTATTGAATTCATTACGACCTTCGCGTCCAAGGCGCTGGCAGCCGCAGATACGGCCAGCCTTCGAGACGAGGCAGACGCTCTGACCGCAGTAGCACTGACATCGGTGCGGCGCAGAGTCGATTTCAGGTCGACGTCAGCACTGTCGCAAGAGGCGAGAAAGCTGAAAGAGCTTGGCCATAGGATCACGCTGGATGGTGTCCCTCGCAGCATAGTGATGGAATATACAAGGTGCCTGTCATCAGCAGGCGGACGCCCTCTCGAAGCGGACGACGTCTATGAAGAGATCCAAGCACTCTCTGATCACTCGATACTTGATGAAGCTGTACTCGCTGCCAACGGTCACAACTACGGCGCCGAGGTAGTAGGACCAAATCTTCTACAGCTGTCGCTGGAGTCTGGTGACCCGATACGAGCCGCCCTAAGCGTACTAAGCGATTCTTCCGAACCGGTCGGGGTGAGAGCGTTCTCGAAGGCGTCAGATAAGAGGGCGCTAGTGCTGTGGTGCAGTCCAGACCTGTACTGCATCGAGTTTGAGAGGCGAGATCTCTGGACTCATTATCGCGCTCCTCAAGGCCCTCGCGTGGTGTTAAACAGCATGCGTTCCTCTGAAGCGAGCCGATTCAGAGTCAACCATGGACCCTTCGTACGCCCGATCACCGAAGCCAAGGATCTAGCGAAACGCTTGGGCATTTCGATATACCCCACAGGCACAGCGCCTCGTGGGACCTGCCCGAACTGTTTTATGGTTCTGCCGCGGGATGGGGTGTGTAGCAGTTGCGAGTGAAGATGCGAGACATCCTTCGAAGGCAAAGGGTTCTGACCCCATCTGGACTGTGCGGCCGGCTCGCCGCGTCGGCGCTAATGCTGTCAGGCTCTTCCCGTCCCGCCGTCCATTCGCTCCTGACCGCTGACAGAGGTCCCCAAATCGTTCAGATACTGCCAGTGGCGTATTCTCCTGCGTGTTCCCACGCCGCTCACGCGACACTCGGTTTGCCTTTATGCAGGTCGTCCAAGCGGTGCTGAAGCGAGGAAGTGCGTGGAGCGAATGTAATAGACCGGCGGCCACGGCGCACCAGGCCCGACTTGGGCGGGATCAGGTGAAATCAAGAGTAATGAGCCGGGCCAGATTGGTTCGTCGAGAGCTTCGAGCCAAGCGCACTGAACGTGATCGAAACGGTCCCATCTCATGGTGATCCACGAGCCTGTGGGTTCAAGGGCATCAACGCTCAGAACGGCGACCTCAGTAGTGGTCCTGTGTGACCGCTTCACGGCGTCGAGGTGATTCCACTTCTCGATTGCGGCTGCTGTCCAAGCACGAAGCCGCCGTACTCGGGCCAGCCAGATCGCGCCGACCACGGCGGCAAGCAGGAGCGGCACTACGGCCGCCAGCGTCAGGAGCAACGGTTTCTGCCCGTTGGCGGTCAGAGCGACGATAACGTAGATGGCACAAATGGAGACAGCCACGCTGCTCATAATCAGCGCAGGTGTCGCAAGCTTCGGCTTCAGGACTGGGTTCGCATACATCGATTGCCTTCTCGCCCAGTTTAGAGTTGCCAGCCGACATTGATAAGGCCGTCTTCCCAAACCACCGGGTCATTCGTCCACGTCGGCGCCTGCAGCGCACCGGCGGACGAGAGGGCGACTTGATCAATAAGCCGGTCGACACTTGCACGCTGCTCCAGTTGTTCCCGCGCATAGGCGTCCGGTACCGGACCCTGGGGAAGGGACGAATCATCGACACCCCATCTGTCCCTATAGATGGCTACGCGGCGGATGACATTCGTTGCATCCTCGGGAACGACGGTTGGCCCCAGCACCTCCATAACGTTCCGCTTCCATTCAGCGTCCTGCGCTATTGCAGATCTAGTGACGTGCTCCATCCTGAGCTGCATCCGTGTCTGTACCTGGTTGAACAGGTCGGTGAGGTCGGGGCGGGCAGTAGGGATCGGTTCGGCGATCGCATCGAGTCCGTCGGCCGGCATCCCCGACAAGAACTGCCGGAGGCGTGCATGGACGACGGCTGCCGGATCGCGCGCGCCAGCGTTCGTTTCCAGGGCGCCGAGCACGAGCCGCTGCGTACTCGAACGGCTGACTGCAACGGAGCGGCGCCAGGCGGCAACAGCCGCGCCCCAACATAGTGATTGCTGAAGTTCGGAGATCCTTCGGGGCGCTTGTGCGTCTAAGAATTTTGCCAGGTCTTCGGCAGCGGCGATTTGCGCGAGGTAGTCGTACTCAGCGCTGAGCCGCTCG
Source organism: Arthrobacter sp. UYEF21 (assembly GCF_040546085.1). Taxonomy (NCBI): domain Bacteria; kingdom Bacillati; phylum Actinomycetota; class Actinomycetes; order Micrococcales; family Micrococcaceae; genus Arthrobacter; species Arthrobacter sp. UYEF21. Next base: position 121,029 of record NZ_JBEPNF010000002.1, on the reverse strand, counting down.
AGGCTGTCCGCCTTCGACTGCTCGGTCTCGCGGACTTCGTGGGCAGCACGTTCGGCCCCCTCTGCGGCAAGGACCTCACCCAGGATCTGCCGCCACGATGATTGCATGGCTGGATCCATTGGCTCGTCGTCCAAGGGATCGTTCTCGCTGACATACGCGTGGTTTCCCGCGCGTCCCCGGGTCATGCTGACGTACAGCAGCTCGCGAGTGAGCCGGCCCTGCGTGACCACGGTGTGTCCGGTGTCCACGGTGATGCCCTGCGAACGGTGGGCCGTCGTCGCATATCCCAGCTCAACTGAGGCCTCAACATAGCCGCGATGCAGCGAGACTCTCGCACCGGTATCCCGGCGAACCGCCGTCAGTGAGCCGTCGCGCCTTCCGGTACGGACGACGTCGAGCATGGTTCCGTTCCGGATGTAGTCACCGTTGCTGTCGGTGATGTGGCGGTCATTGTGGCGGGCAATGACGGTATCGCCGGTACCGGCCCGCAATCCGTCACTGAGCGGTACCGTGTGTTCGGCGTCCACGGAACCTTGGATGACCCGGTCAGCCTGGGCGCGCTGGTTCAGCATGCTGACGGTGTTGTTATCGGCCGCGATGAGAATGGACGACTTGCCGTCGCGGATGTCCGCTTGCCAGCTTCGGTAGGCGTGGTCCACCATGTCGAGGTACGAGCCGTGTTGAATGCGGCGGTACCGCTCATAGTCACCTATGGCCGCAAAGTCCCCGGCGCGGAGCTTCAGCGATGCCTCTTGCTCCCAGGCCTGCTCGAACCGCCAAATCGTGCTCAGCCGCACAGTCTTGCCCTGCCGGTCCAGCCACCCGAGAACTCCGCCGGCGTCAATGGCGTCCAGCTGCCCGGGATCGCCCACCAAAAGCACCTTGGCACCGGCATCCCGAGCTTGCTGCACCAACGCCGACAACTGAAGGGTGGAGACCATGGAGGCCTCGTCGACGACGACCAACTGGTTCGGATGAAACCTCCACCTGTCCTGGTCGGCAGCCAGGCGGGCGGTCTTTTGTGCCAACCGGGTGGCCATCGGGCCGGTGCCCCTTGCGTGCATGCTGAGCCGCTGCTCGGCGTCGAGGAACTGCGCAGCCCTGTTGCCGGCTCCTTGCCCGACGGACTCGTACAGCCACTTGGCGACGTTCTCGGTGGCCATCGCCAGCTCACGTCCCAGGACCTCGGCACTGGCCGCCGCCGGGGCCAACCCGATCACACTGCCTGCCCCGAACTCCGCTTCCCAGGCAGCCTTGACCGCTCCGAGGGTGGTGGTCTTACCGGTTCCCGCGGGACCGACGACGGCGTCCAGACGGTTGCCGCTCAGCAGGACATGGGCCGCTGCCGCGCGCTGGTCGCTGTGCAGTTCGAGCCGGCCACGGTGTTTGTAGCTGGCGAGTGAGTCCATGGCGAGGGCCGCGCTCACGGCCGGGCTGCCGTCGTCGTTCCTTGCCGCCATGACGAGGCTCTCATTGGCGAGCGTCCCCGCGTCGGTGTAGAGACGGGAGCCATGGAAGTCGAAGATGCTGTGATTCGCGAAGCGGAGATCGAGCTGCGCATTGATGGGGACGGTGTAGCGGTACTCGTTCAGCGGTACGGATTGGCTCTCCGCTGCGGTGGCCACGGCCTCGATCATGGCGTTGCGGTCTGCCGGTGTGTGGCAGCGGATATCGGCGCACACGCGCTCGGCTTCCGCGAGAAGGTTCCACCGGTTCCACGTGGCGCGTTTGTCTGCGACGCGTCCGCGGGTCAGTGAGCCGACGGCGTCGATCCAGTTGGCTGTGAAGTCACCGGTGCGGAAGGGGGCTGTGCGGGAGCGTCGGATGGTGTTGGCGAGTACGTCGCGGGGTTCGAAGCCTTTGGCGGCCGCGCGCGTGCGCCACTGGGCGGAGAGCTGGTGGAGGGGGACGGCTGTTTCCGGTTTCGCGGTACGGGTGGAAAGTGTTGCCTGCTGGCGGAGCTTGATGGTGGTCGTGGCGGTTGGGGGAGTGCCGTGGCTTGCGGTCCATTCGGCGACGAGACGGTCAGTTTCCAGATCGATGAGGCGGGAGCGGTTGGAGAATTCGCGGATCAGCTCGTCGTCGACGCCGGTGAGTTGCTGGGTGGGGTTGTGGGTGTTGGCGGCGGGTTCGCGGATGTCTGTGTCGGTGCCGAGGTTCCGGTGGAGGGCGTCGAAGAGGAGGCCGTTGTAGTGCTCGCTGGCGGCGACCGCGGCCTTGTAGAGCGTTCGCGAGTCCATGGTGACCCACGCGCCGTCGGTGATGCGCTGGACACGGTTGGCGATGACCATATGGGTGTGCAGCTGCGGATCTCCGGCGCGGGACTCCCAATGGTCGAAGGCCGCGGCGATGGCGCCGCGGGTGCCGAGGTGGGCGACGCCGTTCCGCCCGGCCCGCGTGTGGATGACGTTTGCTTCGAGCCATTGCAGGGTGGCGTTCACGGCCTCGTGGTGGGTCCGGAGGATCTGGTCCTGGAGGCTCCGGGGACTCAGCGACCAGAGGACTGACACGGATTTGGGGACGCTGAATGTGAGGTCGAAGCCGACGACGGCGTGGCGGGTGGTTGCTTGTCCGTGGCTGTTTTGGACGACTGTGGGTTGGCCGTGCGGACGGCCTAGGGGAGCTCCGGTGCCTGGGTGGGTGGCGTGGTCGAAGATTGCTTTGGCGTCAGTTTCTGTGACTTTCTCTTCCGTGGTCCGGTCGATGCCTGGCAGGCCTTGGCCGATCCAGCGGCCCTGCGGTGTTCCGGCCTTCATGTAGTATGTGGTGGCGTCCGCGGGCGTGACCGTCAGATCGTCCATCATGGTGGTCTTGAACAAGTACTTCAGGCCGGACTGGGCGGAGAGCCTGGCGATGGACATGGTCATGGCTTTTGCCCGTCTTGGTTTCTGGCGGCCGTCCAGCCTCGGCGACGGAAAAGCGATTTCGTGGTGGTGTCGAGATCAACGCCGGTTGCCCGGGCGATGGCCAGGAGCCTGCCGGCAATGTGGATCAGGTCCTGGGCGTCAGCTTGCTGGATGGCTTTGAGGCGAGCGACATCTGTTCGGAGATTCTTGACGATGGTTTGCTGATCGGCGTTCTCGGCGGAGAGGCGGTCGATGTCCGTTGCTTGGGAACGGAGTTGGCTGCGAACGGAATCCATTGCCTGGTTGCCAGGGGGAGCCAGGGCAGGCGTGGCATTCGAGGCATCTGGGGGGTCTTGGAGTGCGACCTGGCAGTGGAGCGTTGGGCGTCCCGGCGAAGCATGGCGCCGCCGTCGACGATCACGCTGCCTGTTGGCGCAGCGCGTACAGCAGAACCGCTGCGACGCGCGCGTCGGGAGGAAACGTCCTCTACATTCCTCGCAAGTCTTCCCGCTCACGACCGTTCATCAGCACGGATGCAGCCGGCGACATGACTGGACGCGAGCCGGGGCTCACGGCGACGGCCTTGGATGCCAGAGGTGTGAGGCTTTTGGCTGGCGGTGCTATTCGGGGTTTGAGTCGTCGGGGAGGCGTGTCGGGGAGTCGATGGTTTGATCGGCTCTGGACATGTCCAGAGCATGAGCGTTCAATGGAAGTGAGGTGATTCTGGACGGCCCTGGAAAAGAGCCGTTGGACTGAGCGGCGACCAGGCGGCACACAGCGGTGGCCGCAGGATGGGGTTCCGATGGACGGCGCAGCTTCCGCCAAATATTCGCCGGCGCGATGCGCTGCGGAAGGTTTCCTCGCACTTAATCTGCCAAGCCATCTTTCGTTGGAACGGCTGATATCGATTGTTGAGAACCTAAGGCATCGGCGGATTGAGGTCGACGTTTCCGAGTCCCTGAACGGGGGATCGGTCTGCGGGTTGTGGCTGTCCACGGATAGCGCCGAGATAATCCTGCACGCGCCCACGCCGTCGGCACTACATCGCCAGCAGTTCATCCTTCACGAACTGGGCCATATGGTGCTCCGTCACGATGAGCTGGTGGTGTCATCACAATATGCGGAGACGTTGTTTCCGAACCTCTCCGGCGAGAAGGTGTCGCGGATCCTGGGGCGAAGTGACTTCCTGGACCATATCGAGGCCGCTGCCGAAACCTTGGCGGATCTCTTTGCCGCTGCCATCCGGGACAGCAGCCTTGAGCCGCGCTCGTTTGAACGGATCTTCGGATGATTCAGGACATTGCCGCAGCGGTCATTTGGTGTCTGGCGCTATGCCTCCTGCCGGATATTAAACGGCGCAAGGACCAGAGCATACTGGCGGCGGCCATTACCATCGCCACCGCACTCACGCTCAACGTCGATAGGATCTACATCGCGGGGGACCAGCTCCTCGGGAACCGCAATCTGCTGGACCTCGTTGCCAATATCTTCATGGTTATCGGTATCTACTTCCTGTCCCGTGCGATCCTGAGAGCCGCGGATGTCAGCGAGACAGTGGACATCCACAACAGGGTCGGGCAATCGGTTCTCGGGATTGTCGTTGTGGCCTTGATTGTCAGCTTCAGCCTGGTTGATGCTCCGCGGACTTCCACCTCCTTTATGAGGGATTATGGAAGCCAGTGGCCGGCTGCCGTATACTCTGGTGTTCAGTTCCTTTACATCGGCGCCGTGGTGGCCATCACCGGCTTTACCTGTTTCAGGTTCCGCGGTGAGATGGCGAAGCCGTACTTTCGCGTGGCTTTCGTGTTCATCGGCCTCGGATGCGCTCTAGCTGTGGTGTTGGTCCTTGCGGTGCTGGGGATGGACGTTCTTCATCTCATGGGTGAGCTTGAAGCAATGTCGCGTCTCTCCTACGTCTACGACGCAGCCGAAGTGGGCGCCATGGTTTTCCTCTGCGTGGGTCTAGCCTTGCCGCCGGTCGCGCGGCGGCTGGAGCGCAGGTCTGATGCCCGGGCCGCAGCTGTCCTCGTAGAGCAACTATCGGAGCCCTGGGACCGAATCACGTCGGAGCGATCCGAGCTCCGGCTAAACCTGACTCAAACGGCGATCGATCGCCGCGATGCACCCAAGCGCCGGCTGCATCGGATGTTGGTGGAGATCCAGGATGCACTGTTCGTGGACCCGCACCTTGCCCAACTGCTGAGTCAAAATGATTTGGATGTTCTCCGAAAAGCGGAGGAGTATCTCGGAGCCCGGTTGGCAGGACCGGAACACCGAGGGACAAGGTTGCCAGGGAACGGAGGCATGAATCCGTGAGCGACACTGACGGCGGGACATTCGAACAGCCGCAGGCGAAACTCGCGCGGAAGCTGAATCTCCTCCTGGACCTTTTTGAGGCCCAAGGATCATCGCCCCTCACGTATCCGCAGATAAGCAAACACATGTCAGACCGCGGAACGCCCTTGTCTCGCTCCCGGTGGGCCTACATGCGTGCCGGCGACAGCTCGATGGCGACGGACCCGCAGCTTTTGAAGAACCTCGCCGAATTCTTCGGCGTCGACCCCAGATACCTCTTGGACGACGACGGCGAGGTTCCCAACTTGGTGGATGCGCAGCTTCAGCTACTGCGCACGCTGCGGGAAACCCGCGTGAGAAACTTCGCTGCAAGACAGCTGCAGGGGATTTCTCCGGAGACATTACTGCGCCTACGCAAAGCCATCGATGAACGCCTGAAAGCTCCCGAGGACGACGCCGATGCGTAGGGCCGCTGCAGCTGTGGCCATAGGTTGTGGCATTGCCGGCGCTGCCGCCTTCCTCGTAGCGGCCTATTTTGCTCGGGAAGTTGTGGTGCCCAAGAGGCAGCGGAGGGAGGGTCTGGAAATCCGTCGTGTGGTCCACGGCGCCGACGAAACGCTGATGGTGGAGTTGCCGGCATCGGCGTGGACGACGGCTCCAGGCCGCTACAGCATCTGGTTTTCCAACGGCACAGGCCACGCCTGCATTGGAGAGATTGTGTCGACGGACGCCAGCGCCGGAACGGTAACCCGCCTAGTTGAACGGGTTGACTCCGGAGACCTGCAGACCGCCAAGACCGGCATTTGGAGCGGATACGTCTATCCGGCGCCGGAGCCGTTAGGGCTGCCCTACTCGGACGTTCAGATTCCAGTCGAGAACGGCATGGCGCCCGCCTGGAAGTTCACACCGACGCAGGCGTCCGGAGATTCTTCCACTTGGGCGATCCATATCCATGGCTTGGGCGGATCGAAAGCCGGCGCTCTCCGCGGCGTGCCCGTTGCGAACCGACTGGGATACACATCCCTGGTTGTTTCACTCCGGAACGACCGGGATGCCCCTGCGTCGACAGACGGCCGGTATCACCTGGGGCAGTCCGAATGGCGGGATGTTGAAGCTGCGGTGTCGTATGCCGTGGGGCAGGGTGCACGCCAGATAGTGCTTTTCGGCTGGTCCCTCGGTGCTTCGATTGCCCTTCAGCTGGCGGCATCATCGGAGTTTCGGGGGCACATTTCCGGGCTAGTGCTCAATGCACCTGTCATCGACTGGAGGAGCACTCTGGTGGCCAACGCCCGGTCGAGGATGCTTCCCGGTTGGGTTGCACGGCTTGGACTGCAGATGCTTGGGTCCTCCGGAATGCGCTGGACCACTGGCCTGGATGCTCCCTTGAGCTTTCATACCCTGGACTTTTTGGCCCGGGCGGACGAACTCAGGGTTCCAATCCTTGTCATCCACAATGAAGGGGACCAGTCGACACCCTTTGCCATTTCCCGCGAGTTCGTCACCCGGTGCCCAGAGCTGGCAACGCTGCTCACTTTTCCCTCCGCGGAGCACACGCAGGAGTGGAATTCCGACCCGGAGGGGTGGGACGCGGCGGTGGAGAACTGGCTCCGAAACGGGCCCGCCGTTGTCGGCGCCGTAACCCTATGACTGCGGACTTATGACGCTTCGAGTCCCCGATCCCGGTAGGCCGTGCCCTTATCCATGCTCCAGCCAGCGACCATGCCCGTTCCGATCATTTGGTCACTGAGCCTGGCCAGGCGATATTTTGGGTCGGCTTCGAGGGCGAGTTGCAGGAATTGGTGGGCTTTGCTGCCTCTGCCTTCCCACCAGTTGATGAAGGCGATGGCGGTCAAGGCCGGAGCCGAGTGTGTTGTGGCGCTGTGCGTGTAGGCGTGGACGAGCAGTTGCTCGGCCCATTCGATACGGGACCACTGCGGCTTGCCGTGCGTTTGGGCCAGGAGGATCCGGTCCATGGGTTCGTCGATTCCGGGGATGTCGGCCATGAGTTGGTCGCGGATGGCGGGGAACTGGAGGTTCGCGATCAGGCCGATGGTCTGCTCGTCTTCCGGGTATGTCTTCGCTTCGAGCATTTCTGTCCAGAGCGTCCTGGCTTGCTCCATCGCATCCCAGTGGCTCAGGCTTTGGATTGCGGCGACACGGCTCTCAACGGCATCCAGGGTCTGGGATTCTTTGGTCGATGCTGGCAGCGTGATGCGGTTGGTGGGTTCGATGGTGCTGCCGCGGTAGACGAATTCGGCGTTGATCTGGCTGGATTGGGTGGCACTCAAGGGGAGCCGGACGCCCTTCTCAGGATCGCCGTCGTACTGTGACACCGTCTGGTCTCCGACGAGGAGTCCTTCCCTGATGGTGAGTCCTCGCTCGGCTAGGGCGCCCGTGAGCGCAGCGATAGTTGCCGCGTGTGGCTTGTGGTCGCCATTCCTGGGCTCCGAGGTGTAGACGGCGAAGAGCACACCTTCGGCGCTGGTGTCGTGGCCGAGGTATCCGGCCACCATCTTTGCGTAGCTGATTTCGGTGCTTGGCTTCGGCAGGTCGACGCGGAGGGTTGCCCCTACGTGGTTGTCGGCGAGGGTGATGCAGACCAGGCTTTCTTGGGGCCAAAACCCCAAGGTGTGGCCAATGAAACTGAGGACGTCGGCGGGGGTTTTGATGGTGAGCGTTTCCATGTTCCTTCTCCTTCAGCGACTGGCCGACACCGGGCGTGTCTGTCAGATTTCGGCGTCGTTCTGATAGCGGAGTCACCGCTGGGTTTGAGGGGCCGGAGTGCAACTTGGGGGACCGGGAGCGGTCCGGAATTTCGCGAGGAAATAAGCGACGGAGGAGCGCCGAACGAAATTTTGGTTCGTGACCGGCGCGTAGCGCCCTGGTTGCGCGGAGGTCCCGCCCAGCGATGATGGGGGATCAGAATGACAAACAGCGATGATGCTTCTGGTCATTCATGGATGGGATGCGGCGTCGCGACATGACGCCATCGAGTTCTCTTGGTCTGTGCGGAAGCTAGGGCGTTTGTTGGGCGCCGGAGCGCGCTTCCAGCGTGCGATCGGCGCGTTCGACGACGGTGCGGTCGTGGGTGTCCAGGTGCCCGCCACTTGCGGGATTGGCCACTTCGCAGTCGCGGATTCCGACAAGGTGCTTGAGCCTGCGGAACCCGGGGTGAAGTGCGGCTGCCGTCTCAGCGGACGGCGGCGGTGGACGGCGTTGCGGATGGCCAGCCCGGATTTGAGGGCGGTCCGGGAAGCCCAGGTGGAACGGGAGAGGCCGAGCGCTTGGGTGAGGCGATCGTCGTCGAGCATGGTGCTGATGAGCTGTTTCGCGAGTGGGTGGAGCGGTGCCGGCAGGCGGCTCTGGAAAACCTGGACGGTGGCGTCCATCAGATGTTGGCCCTGTGGGGAGGGCGCGACGTGCGCTGCCTCGTAGCGGTCGAAGAAATTCGCGGCTTCGGCGTACGTTGCGGTCACGGTGGTGATATTCATCCGGGAGCCGAGCTCCGTGGAGAATCGCGAGGCGGCCGCGAGTTCTTTGGCCGTGGGTTGGCGCCATGCGTGCTGTTGAATCCATCGGATTTGGGACGACGAGCAGCGTGAGGAGGACGTAGAGGAAGTCGTCTTTGCTGCCGGGGACGTTGCGGTGCACGCGGTTGAGCAGTGCGACCATTTCCTTGCTTGTAGTGAGGTGGCTCGTGGCACAGGTTCGTGGACGGTGCACCAGCCTAGGTTCCCGGCGGGAACGTTAGTGTTCTTGCCTTCCTCCTGATCACCGGTGACGGATGGTCCGCGAGCATGGCCACAATTGGCGCCAGACGGCTCGGAGACGGATCCAACCGTGCCAAGCCCGCCAGAATGTGTTCGGCAGTCCTTGGTTCGCCATCGTTGAGCATTGCCATAAGTGCGCTCACGTAGTCAGGCGTGATCCCGTCGTCGTCACGGACTCGCTGCGCTAAGGCACGTTTCGCGCTACTGGCAACGTTGGTGTTGCCGTCCTGGCACATGGCCATCAGTGTGCCTTCGCCGCCCGGGCGCCGTGATAGGTAGTCGGCGGCATCACACCGAAATGTTTCATCGCCTAGCCGAATGGGATGCACTCGCGACCACCACGGCCCCGCGAAGCAAGGAGTTTCGCAGGATCGAAGAACAACTCGCCGATGAGAAAGCCAAAACCCGGCGGCTGCGCGACAAAGTCCGGCAGCTCGAAGGACAGCTCAGTTCTGCAGTGAGCGTCATGCTGGAGCTGCAGGCCGTGGTCGAGGAACAGAACACTTCCTCGACCGTCAGCGGCATCAGCAGAAGACAGCGCTTAAGGTCGTGAGAAACGCCAACGCTTACCGTCGGTGTTCCCTCGGATCGTGGGTTAGTACCGGTCTGGCTCGGGGCCCAGGTCGAAGTGTCGGCCATAGATCCTGGTGGGAGTAATTTCCACATAGGTGTACTTGCGGGTGCGGATCCAGGGCTTGAGCGGCAACTTGTTGGCTTCGTCGATTTCCGTTTGCGATTCCAGGACCCTTGCGGTTCCTTTGACGACGACGCTCCAGGCCTGATCGCTGGTGATCCCGTCCGCTTCGAAGGCGACCTTGTCGTTGATGGTCAGTTCGGCGAGCTTTGTGCCTGGGTTGGTGCGCATCAGCAGCACTCCGTCATGGGCGATAAAGTTGATTGGAAAAATGTCGGGTTCGTTTGCCACGCTGACGGCGAGCCGCCCGTGCTGGCAGTTTTCCAGCAATTTCCACGACTCGGGATCGGATGAGGCTGTACCGGGGCTTTCGTCGGATTCCATGCCACTAGTGTGCCCCATGTATGCCGGTAGCCATCAAGGGGGTAAAGGGAAAATGCGGCACATTATTGGGCCGCCCGAGTTCTCGGCGCCTCGGTGGGTGAAGACGATGAGTGCTTGGTTGTGATTTACCCTCGGCGCGTCTGCGACCTGTGCGGGATGAAAAGTGTCTGACGGAGGGCCCTATCTTGTCCCGGACGGGGACCCTAGGATGAAGGGCATGGCTACCGGACCCCATGCGGGGTTGGATGGACCCGCATCAGACGCAATGTTGAAGCTGGGCCGTTTTTTTACAAAATGGGACCAGACCGAGGACGGCAGGGCGGTGTTCCGGGAGGGCGGCCGCAAGGGCGATATTTTCTACCGCGACCGCTGGAGCCACGACAAGGTGGTCCGCTCCACGCACGGGGTGAACTGCACCGGCTCCTGCTCGTGGAAGGTGTACGTCAAGGACGGCATCATCACCTGGGAATCCCAGCAGACGGATTACCCGTCCGTGGGCCCGGACAGCCCGGAATACGAGCCGCGGGGCTGCCCGCGCGGGGCAGCCTTCTCTTGGTACACGTACTCGCCGACGCGGGTCCGCTTCCCCTATGCCCGTGGTGTCCTCGTCGAGATGTACCGCGAGGCCAAGGCCCGGCTCGGGGACCCGGTGCTGGCGTTCGCCGACGTCGCCGGGGACCCGGAACGCCGCCGCCGCTACCAGCAGGCCCGCGGCAAGGGCGGTCTGGTGCGTGTCTCCTGGCTGGAGGCGATCGAGATCGCAGCCGCCGCCCACGTGAACACGATCAAGACTTACGGCCCGGACCGGTGCGCGGGCTTCTCGCCGATCCCTGCGATGTCCATGGTCTCGCACGCGGTGGGGACCCGCTTCATCCAGCTGATCGGCGGGGTGATGACGTCCTTCTACGACTGGTACGCGGACCTGCCCGTGGCAAGCCCGCAGGTTTTCGGGGACCAGACGGACGTCCCGGAATCCGGTGACTGGTGGGACGCGCGGTACCTGATGATGTGGGGCTCCAACGTTCCCGTGACCCGGACCCCGGATGCGCACTGGATGGCCGAGGTGCGGTACCGCGGCACGAAGGTGGTGACGGTTAGCCCGGACTATGCGGACAACACCAAGTTCGCCGACGAATGGCTTCCAGCGCAGGCCGGAACGGACGCCGCGCTGGCGATGGCCATGGGGCACGTCATGCTCAAGGAGTTCTTCGTGGACCGTGAGGTTCCGTTCTTCACCGATTACGTCCGGCAGTACACTGACCTGCCGTTCCTGGTCCGGCTGGAACGGCGCGACGACGGCTCCCTGACGCCGTCGAAATTCCTCACCGCCCTGGACGTTCGCGGCGAAGCCGGGGCTGAGGACGCGGCGTTCCGCACCGTGCTGTTCGACAAAAAGACCGGCCGGACCGCAGTGCCCAACGGTTCCATGGGGTTCCGGTATTCCGGCAGCGGCGAGGGAAAATGGAACCTGGACCTCGACGGAATTGAGCCCGCGCTGTCCCTGCGGGAGGTCTCCGGCGACAGCGCCGAGATTCTGCTGCCCTGTTTCGAGGACGCCGGCGGGGCAGGCAGCGTGCTGCGCCGCGGCGTGCCCGTCATCGAAGTGGAAGGCCAGCTCGTCACCACGGTGTTCGACCTCATGCTGGCCCAATACGGTGTGGGCCGTGAAGGGCTCCCGGGGGACTGGGCAGCCGGCTACGACGACGCGGCCACGCCCTACACGCCGGCCTGGCAGGAGGAGATCACGTCCGTGCCGGCGCAGGCCTGCATCAGGGTGGCGCGGGAGTTTGCCCGCAACGCCGAGCAGTCCAAGGGCCGGTCCATGATCATCATGGGTGCCGGGATCTGCCAGTGGTTCCACGGCGACACCACCTACCGGGCCGTGCTGGCCCTGGTGATGCTGACCGGCTGCATGGGCCGCAACGGCGGCGGCTGGGCGCACTACGTCGGCCAGGAGAAAACCCGTCCGGCTACGGGCTGGGTCTCCTTGGCGAATGGGCTGGACTGGTCCCGGCCGCCACGGACCATGATCGGTACCGGCTACTGGTACATGCACACGGACCAGTGGCGGCAGGACGGCTACTCCGCGGACGCGCTGAAGTCACCGCTGTCCACCGGCAGCCTGGACGGCATGCACACGGCGGACGCGCTGGCCCAGTCCGCGCGGCTCGGCTGGATGCCCTTCTATCCGCAGTTCGACCGGAACCCGCTGGACCTCGCGGATGAGGCCGAGGCCGCCGTCGCTGCCGGCACCGCGAAAGACACACCCTCCTACATTGCCGACGCCCTGAAGAACCGCACCCTGGCCCCGGCGATCGAGGACGTGGATGCCCCGGAGAACTGGCCGCGGACCCTGGTGTTGTGGCGCTCGAACCTGTTCGGCTCCTCGGCCAAGGGCAACGAGTATTTCCTGCGGAACCTGCTGGGTACCCACAACAACGTCCTGGGCCAGGACCACGCCGAAGGGCTCAAGCCCAGGGACGTGAAATGGCATGACCAGGCGCCGGAAGGGAAACTGGATCTGCTGGTCTCCGCGGACTTCCGGATGACGTCCACCACACTGTTGTCCGACGTCGTGTTCCCGGCCGCTACGTGGTACGAGAAACACGATCTGTCCTCCACCGATATGCACCCGTTTGTGCACGCCTTCAGCCCGGCGATCGATCCGCCGTGGGAGACCAAGACGGACTTCGACACCTTCCACCTGCTGGCCCGGGAGTTCTCCCGGCTGGCGAAAACCCATCTGGGCGTCCGCCGGGACCTGGTAAGCGTGCCCCTGCAGCACGACACACCCGGCCAGCTCGCCCAGCCCGGCGGGATCGTCCGGGACTGGCGGGACCCGGACATCCCTGCGGTGCCGGGGCAGAATATGCCCGTCTTTTCGGTGGTGGAACGGGATTACACCGCCATCGCGGACAAGCTGGCCGCCGTCGGGCCGCTGGCCGACAAACTGGGCTTCACGGTCAAAAACGTCACCTACAAACTCGCCGGTCCCCTCGACCGGCTCAGCCGCTCCAACGGCGTGATGCTCGGCGGCGCAGCGGATGGGCGACCCGCGATCGACACCGACGCGAAAATGGCCGAGGCCATCCTGGCCTTCTCCGGTACCACCAACGGCGCGCTGTCCGTACAGGGCTTCAAGGACCTGGAAGTCCGCACGGGCCGGAAACTCGCGGACCTTTCAGAGGGCTCCGAGGAAAAATTCATCACCTTCGCCCAGACGCAGGCCGGCCCGGTCCCCGTGATCACCTCGCCGGAATGGTCCGGCTCCGAAACCGGTGGCCGCCGCTACGCCCCGTTCACCATCAACGTCGAGCGGCTCAAACCCTGGCACACCCTGACCGGGCGGATGCACTTCTTCCTGGATCACGACTGGATGATCGACATCGGCGAGGCCCTGCCGATCTACCGGCCGCCCTTGGACATGCACCGGCTGTTCGGGGAACCCAAGCTGGGTCAGGACGGGGCCATGGAGGTGGTGGTCAGGTACCTGACGCCGCACTCGAAGTGGTCCATCCACTCCGAATACCAGGACAACTTGCTGATGCTCTCGCTCTCCCGCGGCGGTCCAACGGTCTGGATGAGCCCGGCCGACGCGGAGGCCATCCAGGTGAAGGATAACGACTGGGTGGAGTGCCTGAATATCAACGGGGTCCTCGTGGCCCGCGCGATCGTCAGTCACCGGATGCCGGCCGGTGTGGTGTACGTCCACCACGCGCAGGAGCGCACCATCGACGTGCCGAAATCCGAGGCCACGGGACGTCGCGGCGGCATCCACAACTCCGTGACCCGACTGCTGGTGAAGCCGTCACACCTGATAGGCGGCTACGCCCAGCTGGCCTACGCGTTCAACTACCTCGGCCCCACCGGAAACCAGCGCGACATGGTGGCGACAGTCCGCCGTCGTTCCCAGGAGGTGCAGTACTGATGCGAGTGATGGCCCAGATGGGCATGGTCATGAACCTGGACAAATGCATCGGCTGCCACACGTGTTCCGTGACCTGCAAGCAGGCGTGGACCAATCGTGCTGGCACCGAATACGTCTGGTTCAACAACGTCGAGACCCGCCCCGGGCAGGGGTACCCGCGCCGGTACGAGGACCAGGAGAAGTGGCAGGGCGGCTGGGAGCTGAACAAGCGCGGCAAGCTGGTACTCAAGGCCGGCGGCCGGGTTAAGAAGCTCCTGGGGATCTTCGCCAGCCCGGTCCAGCCCGAGCTCAAGGACTATTACGAGCCGTGGACCTACGACTACAAGACTCTCGTGGACGCGCCGCTGGGCGACGATTTCCCGGTGGCGCGGCCCAAGTCCCTGATTACCGGCGAGGACACGAAAATCACTTGGTCCGCGAACTGGGACGATGACCTGGGCGGCTCCACCGAATACGGCCATCTGGACCCGATCGTGGAGAAGGTCCGCCGGGAGTCCGAGGACAAGATCAAGTTCGCCTACGAGCAGACTTTTATGTTCTACCTGCCGCGGATCTGCGAGCACTGCCTGAACCCGTCCTGCATGGCCTCCTGCCCCTCCGGCGCCATCTACAAGCGGGTGGAAGACGGAATCGTCCTGGTTGACCAGGACAAATGCCGCGGCTGGCGGCAGTGCGTCACCGGCTGCCCGTACAAGAAAATCTACTTCAACCACAAGACCGGCAAGGCCGAGAAGTGCACCTTCTGCTACCCGCGCGTGGAGGTGGGGCTGCCGACGGTTTGCTCCGAGACCTGTGTGGGGCGGCTGCGGTATCTGGGGTTGTTCCTGTACGACGCCGACGCCGTCACCGAGGCGGCGTCCGTCACGGACCCCCGGGAACTCTACGACGCCCAGATGGACGTGCTGCTGGACCCGAACGACCCCGCCGTCCAGGCCGAGGCCCGGGCCCAGGGCATCCCGGAGGACTGGATCGACGCCGCCCGGCGCTCACCCGTCTACGCCCTGGCCAAGGTCTACAAGGTGGCGCTGCCTCTGCACCCCGAATACCGGACGATGCCGATGGTCTGGTACGTGCCGCCGCTGTCCCCGGTGGTGGACCTGCTGCGGGACCAGGGCCACGACGGCGAGGACTCCGGTAACCTCTTCGGCGCCATCGACGCGCTGCGCATCCCGGTGGAATACCTTGCGGAGCTCTTCACCGCCGGCGACACGGACCGGGTCACCGCGGTGCTGAAGAAACTCGCGGCCATGCGCTCCTACATGCGCGGCATCAGCCTCGGCAACGACCCGGACGACTCCATCCCCGAAGCCGTCGGCATGGACGGGCAGACCATGTACGAGATGTACCGGCTGATGGCAATCGCGAAGTACGAGGAACGCTACGTCATCCCCAAGGCGCACGCGGAACAGGCCCACGACCTCGAGGAGATGGGCTGCTCGCTGGACTTCGAGGGCGGCCCGGGCATGCAGGACTCCGCCCCGTTCGGCGAGGCCAGCGGCAGGCCCGTCCCGGTGGCGGTGGAAACGTTCAACGCCCTGCGGGACCGGCAGACCTCTGATTCCGCGCCCGGCGAAACGACCCTGCGGGGCAGGGTGAACCTGCTGAACTGGGACGGCACGGGGGCCCCGCCAGGGCTGTTCCCGGAGAAGCCGGCACCCGGTCCGGAGGCCCCGCCGGCGGGGGAGCAGCCGTGAGCCGGCGCCAGCAGGTGGTCTACCTCACGGCGGCCTGGTGCCTGTCCTACCCTGACGAGGAACTGGTGGGCCGGGTTCCGCTGATGCGCGCCGCCCTGGCCGAGTTCCGTGGGGCCGTGCAGGACTTCGCGGAGGTCCTGGACCAGCTGGAGTCCATGCCGCAGATGGATCTCCAGGCCTACTATGTGCGCGAGTTCGATCTCAGCAAGCGCCATGCCCTGCACCTGAGCTACTGGACGGACGGCGACACCCGGCGCCGCGGCGAGGTGCTGGGAAACTTCAAGAACACCTACCGGCAAAGCGACATCCTGGTGGACACCCGTGGCGAACTGCCCGACTACCTGCCGATGGTCCTCGAATACGCCGCAACTGTGGACCTGGCTGCCGGGCGGGAACTGCTGATCCGCTACCGGCCGAGCCTGGAGATGCTCCGCCTCGGGCTGCTGCGGGACGGGCTGCCGCACACCCGGGTCCTGCAGGCCGTCTGCGCCACCCTGCCCGGGAAGTCGCCGGCAGACGAGCAGGCGGTGATGCGGATGGCCGGCTACGGTCCGCCAACCGAAGCGGTGGGGCTGGACCCCTACGATCCGAGACTTCTGCCCGTGAAGGGGCCCTGAGCATGCTGGTATCCGAAGCGGAACCCGCGTCCGCCGTCGATATCTCCGCCTTGGACATTGTGCTCTGGGGCGTCCTGCCGTACGTCATGGCGGTGGTGCTGGTGGGCGGGCTGGTCTGGCGCTACAAGTATGACCAGTTCGGCTGGACCACCAGGTCTTCCCAGCTGTACGAATCGAAGTTGCTCCGGATCGCGTCCCCGCTGTTCCATTTCGGCCTGCTGGCCGTGATTGCCGGGCACTTTTTCGGCCTGGTCATCCCCATCGCCTGGACCCAGGCGGTGGGGATGAGTCAGGATTTCTACCACTTCAACGCCCTGTTCGTCGGCGGAATTGCCGGGGTGGGGACCCTCGGCGGGATCATCCTGCTGATCTACCGCCGCCGCACCACCGGGCCGGTGTTTATGGCCACCACCAGGAACGACAAGGCCATGTACGTGGTGCTCACGGCCGCCATAGTGTTCGGCCTCTGGACCACTCTGGCCAGTGTTTTCGAGGGCGGGCACGGGCACAACTACCGCGAGACCGTGGCCCCGTGGTTCCGCTCGCTCTATGTCTTCCAGCCGGACATCACGGCCATGGCCGCGGCACCGTTTTCCTTCCATCTGCACACCCTGGTGGGCATGGCACTGTTCGTCATCTGGCCGTTCACCCGGCTGGTCCACGCCTTTACCGCGCCATTGCATTACCTCTTCCGCCCGTACATCGTTTACCGCTCGCGGGACCGGGCCGTGGGCGGGGCACCGGACCGGCCGGCGGGCTCCACCACCTCCGGCGTTCCGGCCCGCCGCGGCTGGTCCGCCGTCGGAACCCGTGACCGGGACACCAAGAACCGCTGAACTGTAGCGCTGAACTGACGTGAGGGAGGCAGCCACCGTGGCCGGATCCGAAACCCTTGCCCCCGGAGGCCGCACCCGGAACCTGGTGCTGGCCACCGCGGCGTCCGTGGCGGGCTTCTGGGCCTGGAACTCGGTGGCCACCCTCGGTTCCTTCTACACGCAGAATCTGCAGCTCAACCCGGCTGCCACCGGCGTCCTGGTGGCCATGCCGGTGTTCGTCGGCTCGCTGGGCCGGATCGTCGTGGGCGCCCTGACTGACAAGTACGGCGGCCGGGCGATGTTCACTTTCGTGCTGCTCGCCTCCATCCTGCCGATCCTCCTCGTGTCAGTGGGCGGCCTCCTCAATTCCTTCGCGCTGGTGCTGGGCGCCGGCCTGCTGCTCGGCGTCGCCGGAACCGTGTTCGCCGTCGGAATCCCTTTTGTCAGCGGCTGGTATGAGCCGTCGCGGCGGGGCTTCGCCACCGGCGTCTTTGGTGCCGGTATGGGCGGGACGGCGCTGGCCGCGTTCCTGAACCCCCGGCTCGTTGCCGCAATAGGGTACTTCCCCACGCACCTGCTGATAGCCGGGGTGCTTGCCGTCATGGCTGTCCTGGTCTGGTTCCTGATGAAGGAATCCCCGGGCTGGACCCACAGTAACGCGCCCGTGCTGCCCAAGCTCCTAGACGCCACCAGGACGGCCGTTACGTGGAAGATGTGCTTCCTCTACGCCGTCGTCTTCGGCGGCTTCGTCTCCTTCGCCACCTACCTGCCCACTTACCTGCGGGATGTGTACAGCTTCGACCCCAGCGGCGCCGGTGCCCGCACCGCGGGGTTCGCCCTGGCGGCGGTGCTGGCCCGGCCGGTGGGCGGCGTCCTGGCGGACAAGCTTGGCCCCAAACCGGTAGTGATCACTTCGCTCGCCGCCGTTGCTGTCCTGGCGTGGGTGGTGAATTTACAGCCCGACGGTGAGGTCCCTGCCGGTCTGACATTCGTTGCCATGGCGGCCGCCCTTGGCCTGGGCACGGGCGGTGTGTTCGCCTGGGTGGGAGTGCTGGCGCCGCCGGGCAAGGTGGGCACCATCAGCGGGGTGGTCAGTGCCGCCGGTGGTCTCGGCGGCTACTTCCCCCCGCTCGTCATGGGCGCAACGTACGACGCCGCGACGCACAGCTACTCGATCGGGCTGCTGCTGCTTGTAGCGACAGCGCTAGCAGCCCTGGCCTTCACGCTGTTCGCCGTACAGGGCCGGGCCGGGGCGCCGGCCGTTCCGCCCAGACTCGCGGGTCCAAGCCGCTAGCCAGCAACCGCGTGCCGCCGCTTGCTCATGCTGACGAACGTGGCCGATGATGTCCGCCTACCGCCGAAAGGGCGTTGAAACCGGCCACAACGAGCAGGGTTCGCCTTGCAACTCTTGTCCGAACATCTGCTCGCATGCCAGGCCCGCTTCCTCGTCGCGCTCTCCTCGAGGCCATCTTTATCCAACACTACGGGCCCAAACACTACGGTCACAGTATTCGTCGTCGTAATCCGGTGGGGAGGCATGCTGACACAGCGCGAGATGCCGAGCTCCCGGCAGAGGTAACCGACTTTTGTCCCGGATAGTCCCATGGATACGTTTGCCGCCAACCCTCGGACCGCAACGGTCTCCGGGGGCGTCGCTGCCGACTCCTTGGCGGCGGGCGCAGCAGCACGCTGGACAGCAGCCGGCAGTCTAGGGCGACCATTTCCGTGCCATCGTGCACGCAGACGTCCCGGCTACGTGCCTCCAGTTGCCCTGTCTCGCGGCAGCCACCAATGTTCAGGCCCTGCTATCACAAACCTGCGCCCGCTAAGTTCCGTTGGCACGATCCGGATCACATGCTCCTTCGCACCTTCTTCCCAGGGGGAGGGAATCTGCTGTGGCAGGTCATCGACGTCCTGGACCTCTTCGGGAAACCCTTTGAGCACAACGCTCCACGCAATGGTGCCTGAAGTGTTCAGGCCGTCTGCTTCCAGTGCCAGGGGCCCGCCCGCCACGATGGCGTCCAGTTTGGTTCCAGGGCCGGTGCGGAAGACCGCCGATCCCTCATCGGGCAGATAATTCACCGGAAAAATCTCAGGAGACCCGCCGACGACAACAGCCAGCCTGCCAACTGATGAGGTCTGTAAATACTTCCAGCAGTCATGGGCGCTGAGCTCATTCCTCGGCTGCTTGCCGCGGATGATTCTGCCTCAGGGCTGGTCACGATGCAGAGCCTAAGCCCTAAGGGACTTGAGAAGTAGGGGTGACAAGTCAGGACATTCCGGCTACTCGAAGGAGGCTCTCCGCTGGTCGTTCCACCGGGTGTTCCAAACATCGGGTGCGGTTACCTTGAAGCGCCGGCCGGTCAGACGGTTCGGCTCGAGGCGCACGTAATGGGACTTGGCCCCGGGTTGCCAGGGTTCCAGACCCAGGGCGTCCGCTGCGGACTGCTCCTCCTGGCTGTCGATCAGAGCCGTTGTTCCTCTGGCGACGACGCTCCAGGCCTCCCCGGTACGATCGTCGTATCCGTCGATTTCGAAGGCTGCCGCGACCTCTTTCATGGACTCCCATAGTTTTGTCCCGGCAGCCGTGCGGAAGACGACGCTCCGTCGCTCGACGACGAAATTGACCGGAAAGATTTCTGCATGCCCGTCAACGACGAGGGCCAGCCTGCCGATCACTGCCGAGGCCAGTAACTCCCAGCAGTCGTCGAAGGTGAGTTTCCCGTCCAGCGGTGCGGTGTCCATGGAAACAAATAGTAGACCCGCCCGGGGCGGGGCGAAATCTGTTGCCGGGAATCTCCTTGGTTTGGGAGGGGTTCAGTTGGCCGCGGCCTCGCTGTTGTGCATGCTTTTCCGGATTACGTGCCTGGCCGGGACCGAGGTCACAGCGGCGACAGTCACGGCCATGAGCAGGCCGGCCGCCATATAAACTCCCGTGATGACCTCGATTGGTGTGCGCTCATCTACAAGGGGTGAGGGCGCAAGGGTCCACAGGATACCGGCCGCCCACGCAACCATGTTCCAGGGAATCCAGCGCCAGGCGTTACGGACTGTCCGGCGCAGAACCAGCCACTGCAGAGTCGGGATGGATGCCAGAAGGACCAGCCCGCCAACGAACAGAAGCCCGACCGCAAGGGGCGATAGTTCGAACAAGCCAAGAGTGCTCGGAAGCATACCGATCGCCCAAGCCAACCCCGCCCCAAGAGCCGTGGCGAGGATCCAAGTCCTCGTCCGAAACGGCCGAATGGCACCGAAGCCAATCCCTTGACCTGCCCCCAATAGTGCACCTTCCACCGTGCCAGCGGCGATCATCGCCGGATAGACGAACTGGGCAGGAAAGGCACCTGACGTGAGAAGACCACCTGCAATGGCCGGCACCGAGAACCCAACGGTTTCCGCAAGGGTCACCGCGACCAGCCAGCGGACAAAGAAACGCCTGCGTCCCCTACCCTCATCCCGCAAAGCGATCTCTCCAATTTCTTGGGCACTTCGGGTTTATCCGGCCGCCATCACTGGTCCCCTTACTTCGTTCGTGGCTTCGAGCTGAAGAATGCGGGTCCTGTGCACAAAACCGTCGCGTCACAGACTCTCGAACCATGCCTGGTGCCCTCGGCATGCGCCGGGCCGGGTTGACCTGGCGGGCCTACTCTGGTGCGGACCTCACAGCGCCGCTTAGTTGAGTCCACCAGGTCAGTGGCGGCGCGACTTTGAAGCGCCGCCCGGTGACTGAATCCGGCGTGATTCGGATGAAGTGATCCTTCTTCCCCTCTTGCCAGGGGAAAAGATACAGCGAAGCGGTGTCAAGGACGCCTTCTATCCCGGTGATTCCCGCGGCCTTGCCTTTGACCACGACGCTCCAGGCCATCCCGGTCGTGGCATCCACGCCGTCGGCCTCCAGTGCCACCGGGGTTTCATTCAAGGCGCCGCCAAGTTTGGTTCCCTCCCCGGTCCGGAACACCACGGTGCCGTGGTCCACGGTGTAGTTGAGCGGAAAAATGTCCGGATGGTCCTCAATCCAGACGGCCAGCCTGCCGACCGAGACCTGCCGCAGCAGTTCCCAGCACTGGCTGGAGTCGAGATTTTCCACCGGTTCCTGACGCCCTGCAGATGACGGCTCGTGTGTCATGTTCCAGAGCCTACGCTTGCCCACATACGCGGACCAGAGCCCGACGCTGAAAGGTTATTCCAACGTGCACTCCCCGGTCGCCGTCTTCGAAGGTGGGACAGGGCTAACGATTTGCGGCCACCTACCGACGAGCCTGGAGGGCCTTCTATAACCAGTCGGCCGAAAAATCTAGCGGGGGCCACCAGCGCGTTCTCGACCGGACCGCGAACCGGCGTCCGCTGATCTCAGTGGGTATGATGCAAATCAGATGCTCCTTGATTCCGGGCTCCCAAGGCTCGCGGTTGGCATCTTCGATGAGAGGGCTGACCTGGTTTTCGTCGAAGGGCTCAGGTATTCCCTTCGCCACGGCGCTGGTCAGCAGGGCGCGTGGCTTCGTGCCAGGAGCCGTGCGGAAGAGCAACGTTTTTCCCATGACGACGTAATTCACGGGGAAGATCTCCGGGCCGGCACCGTTTATTACCGCCAACCGTCCGATGTAGGAAGACCGAAGATACGACCAGCACTCGTGAGCTTTCAGAATTTCCACTTGAGACCCTGCCGGGGAGCTGCTCATGCTACAGATCCTAAGCCCTGGGCGACGGTCAGGCATCAAGAACGGAAAGTCCTCCCGACCTTCCCGGCCCCGGCACCACTGGGCAGGGTCCCGGGGACGCCAAGACTTATTCTGGGAGATCAGAGAGACGTGGCACAGGCAGCACAAGGCGGGCCTGAGCAGAGGCGAGCGGGCGGCAGACAGGCTCCAGCAACGGCATGGGCAGTTGGGCGTTCGTGGGGGTGTTCATCGCGCTTATGGGCCTGTGGGCGCTGGTGAATTCCTATCTTCTTGTGACGCATGCGTGGGACCCTTACCCTGGTTTCCCAGACGTTTCGGAGGCTGGTGACTGCTGCCGGAATCGGGGCCGACGCGCCCTCCGCCCCCAGAATTCACGATCTAAGACATCGTTTCGCCATTCAAACCTTGCTCGGTTGGTACCACAGCAGTGAGGACGTGCAGGCTAAGATCCCAGCACTGTCAACGTATCTTGGCCACCGCGAACCCGCATCGACCTACTGGTATCTTTCGGCTGCGCCGGAACTGCTTGCCCTGGCCGCCGCACGTCAAGACGCTCAATGGATGAAGGCGCGCTCATGACGCTCATCGCCCCGACCCTGCAACTGTTCTTCACCGACCGCCTCGCTCAGCTGTTGCTTAGTCGGCGCCGGTTCGGCGGCAGGTGGAGCAGCCGACGGCGGGCTGCCGGGCCGGGCGGCGATCACCATGGCGAACCCGATGGCGAGAACCGCCGGGACCAAAGCCTCTGGCGAGGCGGCGCCATGCGGGCGGACACTGAATTCATGGCCGGTGCAACTGCTGCCCCGGCATGTACTGGAGGACCTCGAATGATGTATTGGGACGGCAACATGGGCGGCTGGGGCTACGCCCTAATGGTCATCAGTTTCGTGCTGTTCTGGGGCGCTGTCATCGCCGCCATCGTCCTTTTGGCCAGGGCCGTCGGACCCGGCAACCGAAGCCATGACCCGGCCTCAGGCGCTGGGTATGCTGAGAATCTGCTGGCCGAAAGGTTCGCACGCGGAGAAATCGACGAGAACGAATACACCGCCCGGCTGAACATACTCCGACGCGGTCCCCGCAGATGAGGCCGCGGCCTGCGGGTACTCCCCGTCGGCCTAAATCCGGGGACTTCCAGGGACCGCCATGACCGAGTCACCAACCGCCTCCGCGGCCATGTCGCCTTTCGACGCCGTGATATTTGACCTGGACGGCGTCGTGACAGACACGGCATCAGTGCATGAGGCGGCCTGGAGGCAAGTCTTCGACGGGGTGCTGGCGGATCCTCGATTTCCCGCGGAGGCGCGGAGGGATCCTTTCACCGCCAGTGACTACCTGACATACATAGATGGCAGGCCCCGGGAAGACGGTGTCCAAGCCTTCCTCGGGTCCCGCGGAGTCACCCTCTCTGCAGGCAGCCGCGCCGACGCCGCCGGGGAATGGTCGGTACACGGACTGGCCAAGCTCAAGGACCGGGTGTTCAAGGAGCGGTTGGGACGTGACGGCGTCAGGACCTATCCGGGGACGGTAGCACTGCTTGAAAGGCTGCGGTCGGCGCGGGTCCCTGTGGTCCTTGCAACGTCAAGCCGCAACGCATCCGCCGTCCTGGCAGCGGCCGGCCTCTCGGGAGCATTCGACCTCGTCATGGGCGGTGTCATGGCCAGTGAACTGGGGCTCCCGGGCAAGCCCGACCCCGCAACGTTTCTTGAAGTTGTCCACCGGCTCGGGATTCCTCCTGCCCGCGCCGTGGTGATCGAAGATGCCGTGGCCGGTGTGGAGGCAGCACGACGCGGCGGCTTCGGCCTGGTGGTCGGCATCGACAGGGCCGACAGGAGGGCCGAGCTGGAGGCAGCCGGCGCCGACGTTGTACTGACCGACGTAGGCCAGCTCGATCTGGGGCTTGTCCTCACCGACCCGTGGCGCCTCACCTATGAGGGCTACGATCCTGCCCACGAAGGGCACCGGGAGGCTCTGACCACCCTCGGGAACGGGTATCTGGCTGTCCGCGGTGCTGCTCCCGAGGGCAGGATGAGCGAAGTCCACTATCCGGGGACCTACCTGGCCGGGATCTACAACAGGCTGGTGAGCAGGGTTCAGGGCCAGGATACCGAAGACGAGCACATGGTGAACCTGCCCAACTGTCTGCTGCTGGACCTCCGCCTGGACGGAACGGACTGGTGGTCCCGGGGCGGCCTGAAAATTCGCCGTGAGCGGCGGGTGCTCGATATGCAGCGGGCCTTCCTCAGCCGGGAAATCAATCTGGAGGCAACCGACGGGCGCCGGCTGAGTGTGGTCCAGCGCCGGTTTGTGTCGATGGCGCAGCCGCACCTGATGGCTCTTGAGACGACAATCACCGCCCTGGGCTGGAGCGGGGCTGCCACGATCCGCAGCGGCGTGGACACCGGGGTTACCAACGAGAATGTGCCGGAGGACGCGCTGCTGTCCCACCACCACCTGATCCGGCTGGGAGTGTCTGATCCGGCAGGTCCGATCCCGGTGGTTGAAGTGGAGACGAGTCAAAGCCACATCAGAATTGCCACAGCGTTGCGCACTGACGTCGCCGGCAAGACCGGCAGTGGCGAGCCGGGCCGGGAGGAGGGGCTCTTTTGCTGGTCCTGGGAAGCTGGATTGACCGACGGCGCACCGCTGGTAATCACCACGACTGCCGCGATGGTGACTTCGCGCGACCGGGCAGTGTCCTCCCCGGCGCTGGCCGCGCTGTCCGTGCTCAGGACCGCCGGCGAAGGCTTTGACCGCATGCTCGCGGCACACGAGGACGCCTGGCTGAGGCTGCTGCGGCTGTTTGCCATAGACCTCGACGGCAGCCCCCAAGTGCAGCTGATCCTGAATCTTCATGTCTTCCACGTGCTCCAGGCCCTGAGCCCGCACACGGCTGAACTCGACGCCGGCGTGCCCGCCCGGGGGCTGCACGGCGAGGGCTACCGTGGCCATATCTTCTGGGATGAGCTCTTCGTCCTGCCCCTTCTCACCTTGAGGATGCCCTCGGTTGCCCGCTCCCTGATCAACTACCGCTGGCGCAGACTTCCGGCGGCCCGGGAAGCCGCTGCGGCATCAGGGTTCCGCGGTGCGCTCTTCCCCTGGCAGAGCGGCAGCGACGGCAGGGAAGAGACACCCCGGTTACTTTTCAACCGGCGTTCCGGCCGGTGGGTACCAGACTATTCCCACCTCCAGCGGCATGCGGGCCTTGCCGTGGCTTTCAACGCGTGGCAGTACTTCCTGGCAACGCAGGACAGGGAGTGGCTCCTGCACCGTGGCGCCGAGCTGATAGTGGACGTGGCCCGGTTCGTAGCCTCCATGTCCGAGTATGACCAGGACGAGGACCGGTTTCATCTGCGGGGAATCATGGGGCCGGACGAGTACCACACCGGCTACCCGGATCAGCCCGGCGCCGGACTCGACGACAACGCATATACGAACGTCATGGCTGCCTGGGCCTGTGCCCAGGCCTGCGAGATCATGACACTGCTTCACGGCCACGACCTTCAGGTTCTACAGGCACGGCTATCCGTAGACCACGCCGAAATTGAGGCTTGGCGGCACGTCAGCCAACGGATGGCCGTCCCGTTCCATGACGGCATCATCAGCCAGTTCGACGGCTACGAAAACCTGAAGGAGCTCGACTGGGAGCATTACCGGAACATCTACAGCAACATCGAGCGCCTTGACCTGATCCTGGAAGCCGAAGGCGACAGCACCAACCGGTACCGGCTGGCCAAACAGGCTGATGTGCTGATGCTGCTTTATGTCCTGGGCGAGAACGAGTTGATAACCTTTCTGGCCCGGCTCGGTTACGAAGTGTCCGCGGCGCAGCTGGCAGGCACCGTTGACTACTACCTGGCGCGCACTGCGCATGGCTCCTCCCTGAGCAGGGTGGCCCACGCCTCGGTGCTGGCCGCAAGGGACCCGGAACGGGCCTGGAACACCTTCCGTGAAGCCCTCAGCGCCGACCTCGACGACACTCAGGGCGGCACCACGCACACAGGCATCCACCTTGGTGCGATGGCAGGAACCATCGACGTCGTGCAGCGAAGCTTTGCCGGTCTCAGGATCACACGTGACGCACTCCTCTTCTCACCGAAGATGCCCAAGGGGATAAGAACCGTCTCGTTCCACGTCCGCTACCGCGACCATCTACTCGCCGTCAACCTCGAACACGGGCAACTGACAGTCTCGGCAGCCCCCGGGGATGCCTCCGCCATATGCCTGCGGGTCGGTGCCGAAGAGGTCATCCTCGGCGCTGGCGAGACGCGGCAGTTCCGGCTTGCCAGCCCAGACGTGCCGTCCGCGGAGCAGCTGTGACGCCACCAGGGGGTCCGCCTACACAGGAGCCGGTTGCAACCGGTCTGAGTTCGGAGCACGCCGCAGCATTGTTGATGGAGGCGGGGCCAAACGTTCTTCCCACCGCAAAGTCAGTGCCGCAGTGGAGGAAACTCCTGGGAGAGTTGACGCATTTCTTCGCCCTGATGCTGTGGTGCGCCGCCGCACTGGCTTTCGTCGGAGGGATGCCACAGCTTGGCGTCGCCATCATCGTAGTGGTCGGCGTCAACGGGATCTTCGCCCACATCCAGCAGGAACGTGCCCAGCACGCGGCCGCAAAACTGCGCGCGCTGCTACCTGCTGACGTTTCCGTCCGTCGGGACGGACACATCCTCAGGGTTCACACCAGTGAACTGGTCCCGGGTGACGCAGTCGTCCTGACAGCGGGTGACAGGGTGCCCGCCGACGTCGTCCTGGCCGTTGCCTCCGGCTGCGCCTTGGATGAGTCCATGCTGACAGGCGAAAGTGAAGCTGTAACAAAGGCCAGCGGCGACAGCGCCTGGGGCGGGACGTTCCTCGTCAACGGACAAGCAGACGCCGTGGTGTCCCACACGGGTGGAAACACGCGGCTTGCCGGAATCGCCGCACTGACCAGCGGAACCGTATCTCCGCCGACACCGCTGGCCCGTGAGCTGCGCCGGATCGTCCGTCTCATTGCGACTGTCGCACTGGCAGTCGCAGGGTTCTTCTTCCTCGTGTCCTTGCTGGTAGGCATCCCTTGGCACAACGCTTTCCTCTTCGCCATCGGCGTCGCCGTTGCCCTGGTACCCGAGGGGCTCCTGCCTACCGTCACTCTTTCACTGGCAATGGGGGCCCAACGGATGGCGGCGAGGAACGCCTTGGTCCGCAATCTGGAGGCCGTGGAAACTTTGGGGTCCACCACATTCATCTGTACCGACAAGACCGGAACCCTGACGCAGAACAGGATGAACGCCGTCGAAGTCTTTACACCCGACGGCCGCGTGAGCGTAACGGGGGAAGGTTACCGGCCGGAAGCAACCATCGAGGGAACCGCGGTTCCGACGGCCACCAGGGCCGCGCTCGCGGCACGGGCAGCTTCCCAGGGCAGGGTTGTGCTCCACGGGGCGGAGTGGAGGGCGGAAGGGGACCCGATGGAGGCTGCCATCGATGTCCTGGCGCGCCGGCTTTCCGGATCCGCTCCGGTGGATACAAAGCCTGCCCGGCGGTTCGCGTTTGATCCCCGCCGGCGCCGTGAATCGGTCATCCTGGGCACGACGCTCTTTGTTAAGGGCGCGCCCGAATCGGTTCTGCCGCTCTGCGGAGAGTCCGCAGGCGCCGCGGCGGCGGAAGTCGAGGTGATGGCTTCGCGGGGGCTGCGGGTCCTGGCAGTCGCTGCCCGCGAGCTTCCCGGGCCGGTGCAGGACTGGCTGGAGCGCCCGCCGGCCGAGGCTGAAGCCGAGCTTGCGCTGCTGGGACTGATCGCCCTGCACGATCCGCCCAGGCCGGACGTGGGAGAGGTGATCCAGGCCGCCCGCGAAGCCGGCATCAGGGTGGGGATGATCACGGGCGACCACCCGGCAACCGCTGCTGCCATTGCCCGGGAAATCGGACTGATGGGATCCCCGGAACTGGTCCTGGAAGGATCGCAGTTTCCTGAGGACGAACAGGTCCTCGGCGCCCTGCTCGACCGGGACGGCATCGTGGTGAGCCGGGTTTCCCCGGAACAAAAGCTGCGGGTGGCCAAGGCCCTGCAGGGCCGCGGCCATATCGTGGCCATGACCGGCGACGGCGTCAACGACGGTCCCGCGCTGCAGGAGGCCGACATCGGTGTGGCCATGGGACTCAGCGGAACCGACGTTGCGCGCGAAGCTTCCGACCTGGTGCTCCTGGACGACCACTTCGCCACGATCGTCGCAGCGATTGAACAGGGCCGCGCCACGTACTCAAACATCCACCGCTTCCTGACATACCACCTGACGGACAACGTCGCCGAACTGACGCCATTCGTCATCTGGGCATTGTCCGGCGGCCAGTTTCCGCTTGCCCTTGGTGTTCTCCAGATTCTCGCCCTCGACATCGGCACCGACCTTCTTCCCGCCCTCGCCCTGGGCGGTGAACCGCCAGGAAAGGGAGTGCTGAAGCGGCCACCGGAAAAACGGCACCTCATGGACCGCCGGCTCATGTTCCGGGTCTTCTGCGTGCTGGGACCTGTGGAGGCCGTCATGGAAATGACGGCGTTTTCCGTGGTGCTGTTCGGCGGCGGGTGGACGCGCGGAGACCCGCGGGATGGCGCCCTGTTGATGGCGGCGTCCGGAGCCGCCTTCACCGCCGTTGTGCTTGGCCAGCTTGCAAATGCCTTCGCCTGCCGCAGCGCCACCCTGCCGCCCTGGAAGCAGGGCTGGCTCACCAACCGCATCCTCCTTTGGGCAGTGCTGGCAGAAATCGGAGCGTTGGCCGCGTGCCTCTACGTCGTTCCAGTTGCCTCCGCGCTGGGTCACCTCCCGCCGCCGCTGGTGGGTTTCACCGTCGCGGCTTTCGCTGTTCCTGCAGTGCTGGCAGCCGACTGGGCTTACAAGAAGCTACGTCGGCACGGGAACAAAGGCGCTTAGCCGGCTACCCCTGCCGGGAGTGCGCAGGACCAAAGCCTCTGCTGTTGCCGCGGCGGAACGGGCAGGATCGAGCCATGAATTCCCGGACGACGATGACTGACGTTCACGTGGTGTGGCTGGAAGACGTGGGCATGGCTGATGTGCCTTCCGTAGGCGGCAAGAACGCATCGCTGGGTGAGCTGAGCCGCTCCCTGCTAAGTTCCGGCGTTCAGGTGCCGGAAGGCTTTGCCACCACCGCCTCCGCCTACCGGGCGTTTGTGGCCGCCAACGGCCTCGAGCCTGGGATCCGTGCGTCGATCGGTGAATACCGGGCGGGCCGGACAACGCTGCGGGATGCGGGCGAAGCGATTCGGGAACTGATCCTTGAAGGGCAGTTTCCACCCGAGATCGCCGCCGATATCAGGGAGCATTACAGGGAATTGTCCACACGGACGGGACAGGCCAGGGCCTCCGTCGCGGTGCGCAGCAGCGCAACGGCCGAGGACCTTCCCGACGCGAGTTTTGCCGGCCAGCAGGAGACCTTCCTCAACATCGCCGGCGAGCGCGAGCTGATGGAGGCGTGCAGGAGGTGTTATGCCTCCCTGTTTACGGACCGGGCCATCAGCTACCGGGAGATCAAGGGGTTCGACCACCTGGATGTGGCCCTCTCCATCGGCGTGCAGAGGATGGTGCGTTCAGACCTTGGCGCATCCGGGGTGATGTTTTCCATCGACACGGAGTCCGGTTTCCCGCGCAGCGTCCTGATCAGCGCCGCGTGGGGACTGGGGGAAACGGTGGTCCAGGGCACCATCAACCCCGATAAGTACCAGGTGTTCAAACCGCTGCTGTCTGACCCCCGGTTTGCGCCCATCATCGAGAGGACACTCGGTGCCAAAGAACGGAAGATGGTCTACCGCCGGGGCGGCCACGCGCGCACACGGACCATTGACACGACAGAGCAGGAGCGGCGCTCCTTTGTGCTCAGCGACTCCGAAATTTTGACCCTGGCGCGCTGGGCCGTGGCGGTGGAGGAGCACTACGGGCGGCCGATGGACATGGAATGGGCCAAAGACGGTTCCAGCGGCGAACTCTTCATGGTCCAGGCGCGCCCGGAAACCGTCCAGGCGCGCCGCAGCGGGTCAGTCTTTAAGATCTATCACCTCCGCGAAACGGGACGGCGGCTGGCGTCCGGCGCGGCCATCGGTGAATCGATCGCGCACGGCGCCGCCTGCGTGGTCCGGGACGCCCGGGACATCGACAACTTCCGGGACGGCGCCATCCTGGTGACCCGGATGACCGATCCCGACTGGGTTCCCATCATGCAACGGGCCGCCGGCATTGTCACCGACCACGGCGGTCCGACAAGTCATGCCGCGATCGTGAGCAGGGAGCTGGGCGTCCCTGCCGTGGTGGGCACAGGCAACGGCACCTCGGTCCTTGAAGAGGGAACACCCATCACGCTCTCCTGCGCGGGCGGTGAGGACGGGGAGGTCTACGAGGGCACCCTGGCTTTCGATGTCGAAGAAGTGGATCTCGGGGCGCTGCCTGAGACCCGCACCGCCGTCATGGTCAACATCGCGAGCCCTTCGGCGGCCTTCCAATGGTGGCGCCTGCCTGCGGCAGGGGTGGGCCTGGCAAGGATGGAATTCATCATCAGCAACCTCATCCGGATCCATCCCATGGCGCTGGTCCATCCGGAACGCGTCACGGATCCCGGCGAAGCCGAACGCATCAGGGAGCTCACGCACGGCTACCCCGACCTGCAGGAATACTTCGTCGACGTCCTCGCCACGGGCATCGCGAAGATTGCGGCGCCCTACCACCCGCACCCTGTGGTCGTCAGGCTCAGCGACTTCAAGAGCAACGAGTATGCGCACCTGATCGGAGGCGGCTTCTTTGAAGTCGCCGAGGAGAACCCCATGCTTGGCTTCCGGGGGGCTTCACGCTACTACGACGAGCGTTACCGGGAAGGCTTCGCCCTGGAATGCCGGGCGCTGAAGCGGGTGCGCGAGCGGCTTGGATTCGCCAACGTCATTGTGATGGTTCCGTTCTGCCGGACCCTCCATGAGGCAGACCTGGTAATCAGCGTGATGGCAGAACACGGCCTGGACAGGGGAGAGCAAGGACTCCAGATCTACATGATGTGCGAGATCCCTTCGAACGTCATCCTCGCCTCGGAGTTCGCCCGGCGCTTCGACGGATTCTCCATCGGTTCCAATGACCTGACACAGCTGGTCCTGGGGGTGGACCGCGATTCCGAACAGCTGGCAGGGCTTTTCGACGAGAGGGACGAGGCAGTCACCTCGATGATCGCGCAGGTGATCGACAGGGCGCATGCAGCCGGGATCAAAATCGGCATCTGCGGGCAAGGCCCGAGCAATCATCCGGACTTCGCTGCGTTCCTGGTCAGGCAGGGCATTGACTCGATTTCGCTGAATCCTGATACCTACCTCAGGACGGTTCCGATCATCGCCTCCGCTGAAAAGTCTGAAGCATGAGCCGGCTGGGCATCTTGACCAGCGGCGGGGACTGCCCTGGGCTGAATGCGGTGATCCGTGGCGCAGTGCTGAGCGGCGTCATCTCCTACGGGTACGACTTCATCGGATTCCGCGACGGCTGGCGGGGGGTGCTTGAGCGGGACACGGTCCCCTTGCCGCGGCATGACGTGCGGGGGCTCGCCCGTCTTGGCGGGACCGTCCTTGGTACATCGCGGACGAATCCGCTTCGGGACGGCGGGGCCGAGGCTGTGCGCGACAGCCTTCAGCAATTGGGCGTCGACGGCCTCATAGCCATCGGAGGAGAGGGCACCCTGGCCGCCGCGCAGGAACTCTCGGGCCAGGGAATCAAGGTGGTAGGCGTTCCCAAGACCATCGACAACGACCTTGACGCCACCGATTTCACCTTCGGTTTCGACACCGCGGTCCAGACGGCGACGGAGGCCATCGACCGGCTCCGCACGACGGGGGAGTCGCACCACCGCTGCATGATCGCCGAGGTCATGGGGCGGAACGCCGGCTGGATAGCGCTCCATTCAGGCATGGCCTCCGGCGCCCACGCCATCCTTATCCCGGAACAAAGGATTCCGTTAGGTCAGGTTGCCGAGTGGGTGCAGTCCGCGCGCGACCGCGGACGGGCACCGTTGGTGGTGGTAGCAGAGGCGTTCGTCCCGGAAGGCCAGGATGCTCCGTACTCACCCCGTGGCCTTGACACCTTCGGCAGGCCACGGCTGGGCGGCATTGGCTGGTTCCTTGAGCGTGAGCTGCAGGAGATGACGGGGATCGAGACGAGGGCTACCGTCCTCGGCCACATCCAGCGGGGCGGCGCCCCCACCGCCTTTGACAGGGTACTGGCGACGCGGCTGGGGATGGCAGCCGTGGATTCCACCGCAAACGGACACTGGGGGACCATGGTCTCCCTACGCGGAACCAACATCGTGAACGTCGGCTTCGAGGCTGCGCTGGGCCGGCTCAAGACCGTGCCTGAGGACCGCTACAGGGAGGCAGCGGTCCTCTTCGGCTGATCCGGGCCGGTCGCCCTTAGGGCACCCTTTAGCCGCGCGTTATCTCGATCTTCCTGGCAGCCGGCTGCTGGGCTTTTTCGGGCACCGGGCTCCGGACCTCCAGCACGCCGTCCTTGTAGGAAGCGGTGATGTCATCCTGCCGGACGCCGTCGGGCAGCGCCAGCCTCCGGACAAAGGAACCGTATCGGAACTCCGACCGGTAGCTGTCCTTCTCCTTCTGCTCGGACTATTCCCTGAACTCGGCTTTGATCTCAAGGGTGCCGTCCACGATGGAGACGCTGACATCCTTTTCCGGATCGATTCCCGGCAGTTCGGCACGGACCACCACTGTGTCGCCTTCAACCGATTCTTCGACCCGGATCCCCGAGGCCGGTATCACCTTCGAAAAGTCTTTCAATCATCTCGACGGGGGAGCACCGGGTGTCAAACCATTTCATCAAATCAGCCATGTCTGCCTCCTTGCTCAGATGACCACCGGGCATCGAAAGCGCCCGACTCCTTAAGGGTCGGCCCACGGGCCGGACGGACCCAGAAGCTTTGGTCCCGGCACACTGATGGAAGCAGCGCCGGACTCACCGCCGGACGCACCGCCGACGCGCGTCAGCGGCGCGGGGCCAGGGGGCTAGGATCAGAAGCATGAGCAGCTCCCCCTCTGAGTCTCAAACGGAAGTCCTCGCCCCGGAAGAGTGCTGGAAGTATCTGCAGGCCTCCTACATCGGGAGGCTCGCGGTGATCAGCGGCGCGTCCCCCGAAATCTTTCCCGTGAACTTCATGACGGTCGGAAGGACCCTGGTCTTCCGCTCCGCGCCGGGTACAAAACTCCGTGCTCTGCTCACCGGCGCCGCCGTCGCGTTTGAGGCAGACGGGATGAACGCCTATTCCACCGAAGTGTGGAGCGTTGTGGTCAAGGGAAAGCCGGGATCGTTTGACGGAGATCCGGCGGCCCTCCACGAAGCCGGTCCCGACCGCGAACCCTGGCAGCCCGGACTCAAGGAGCATGTGGTGCAGATCGATCCCACGGAAGTCTCCGGGCGCAGGTTTGCCGTCTCGCCCCGCTCGCGCTGGTGGCCGCCGCAGGATCTTTCGGCGGACTGGACGTAGCGCCCCGCCAGGAGAGCCCCGCCGGCCCGCCAGTCACCGGGGCCGGTCGAGTGGGTACCGCCGCCCATGTACCAGGCTCAGTGCAAGGACACCCATAATGGCGACGGCGGCGGCGCCAAAGGACACGGCCGAAAGCCCGGGTGGGGGCCATTCCAGCATAAAGAAGTCTTGCAGGATGGGGACAGTCATCAGCAGGACAAGGCCCGCGCCCATGGCGGCGATGATGGCCAACCGGAGGGGGCTGACCGGGCGGCTGGCAGCCGCCAGGACGCTCAGGGCGACCAGTGACAGCGTAATCACCGATGCTGTGCGGCTGGCTCCGGCGGTGAAGCCTCCCGCCGCGAAGGAATACACCTGGACGGCAAGGACCGCCGTCGTAATAATGATCCCGGCGGGGACCGCCATGGTCAGTGACCGCTTCAGGAATCCCGCTTCATAGCGGCGGCTGTTGCTCATCAGGGCCAAAAAGAACGCGGGGATGCCGATAGTCAGGCCGTCAGTGGCCGAGAGTTGACGGGGCAGGAACGGAAAGCTCCACATCAGGGCCCCGTACGCCAACGACAGGGCGACGGCGTACGTAGTTTTACTGAGGAACAAAACGGAGACCCGCTCAATGTTGGCGATGACCTGGCGTCCTTCCGCCAGGACAGCCGGAAGCCGGTCGAATCGCCCGTCCAACAGCACCAGCCGCGCCACAGCCTTGGTGGCCGGTGCCGCCGTGTCCATGGCGATGCCCATATCGGCCTCCTTCAGTGCCAGCGCGTCATTGACCCCGTCGCCCGTCATGGCGACGGTGTGCCCCATTCTCTGCAGCGCCAGTACCATGTCTTTCTTCTGTTCGGGCGTGACACGGCCGAACACAGAGAAGCGGTCCAGCGTGTCCTCCAACTGGTCCGACGCCCGGGGTAGGTGCCGCGCGTCGTAGCCGTCGCCGACGTCGATCCCCACCTCGCGTGCCACTACTGTGACCGTCCGGTGGTCGTCGCCGGAGAGGATTTTGACGGAGACGCCCTGCTGACGGAAGTAGGATAGGGTCTGCGCTGCATCCGGTCGGACCTTCTCCCGGAACGTCAGCAATGTGGCCACAGTAAGTCCTGTGGGGAGTTGCGCATCATCATCCGGGTCGCCTTCGGCCATGATGTCCTGCGAGTATGCCAGGACCAGGGTGCGCAGGCCCTGCGACGCCAGCCGCCGGGTCTGGATCAGGACTTCGCCGGAAGATGTGCCGTCCTCTGTGAATACCATCTCCGGGGCACCAAGGACCCACGTTCCAGCGGCAGCGTGGGGCGGATGGAAGCTCGCAGCACTCCACTTCCTGGCGGAAGAGAAAGGAACGACGGCGGCTGGGGCCCGGTTCCCGTTGAAAGCGAAGGTGCCACTAAGGCAGCGGGCGGTCGCGTTGGCGTGCGGGTCGGCGCCGAACCATCCCAGCGCCTCCTTCCACCCTCGGGCAGGGGACCTTCCGGCCGTATGCACGCCGTCGAACACCACCCTGCCCTCCGTCAGCGTGCCGGTCTTGTCGATGCACAGGACGTCTACACGGGCCAGGCCCTCCACCGCCGCGAGCTCCTGTACCAGCACGTTCTGGCGGGCCAGCCGCACACCCCCGACGGCGAAGGCAACGCTGGTCATAAGCACCAGGCCCAAGGGGATCATCGCGATGGCCCCGGCCACCGCGCCAACAACGGCTTCTACCCACGCCCCGGTGCGGAAAGCGACGCCCCAGCCTCCCTTCGCCTGCATCTGGCCATTGGTGACGATCGCCATGACGGGCAAGAGGGCCCATCCGATCCAGTAGAGCACGCGGTCGATCCCGTTGCGTATTTCTGAGTTGACCAGGGAAAAACGTTTGGCCTCCGCAGTGAGCTGGCTGGCGTACGAACCGGCACCCACGGCGACTACCCGCGCCCTGCCCTGGCCGGCCGTGATGGTGGAGCCAGACAGCACTGTGGAGCCCCGGTTCTTGTCCACGGCCTCTGATTCACCGGTGAGGAGGGACTCGTTAACCTCCAGGCCATTTTCGTCGATGATGATGGCGTCCGCCACGACCTGGTCACCGGCCTGCAGCACGGCGACGTCGTCGAGGACTACGTCCGCAACCGCAATTTCCTGTACGAGGCCGTCACGGAGCACCCGGGCCCGAGGGGCATCAAGGACGGCCAGCCGGTCCAGCAGCCTCTTGGCTCTGTACTCCTGGACCACGCCTATGACGGCGTTGCTGACCGCGGCGAATCCGAAGAGCGCGTCTTGCCACTGCCCCAGCAACAGCAGCAGCAGGAAGCAGCCGCCGACAATTCCGTTGAAAAGTGTCAGCACGTTCGCCCGGAAAATCTGCCACAGGCTCCTGCTCGACGTGTCAGGTGCTCCGTTGGCCAGGCCCGCCAGCGTCCGTTCCCTCACATCCTCGGCGGAGAGACCGGATCCAGCGGCAGCGTCAGCTCCGGGCGGATAAGGCGCAGCTGCCGTGCCCACGTGGTCCCTCAAGGTATAGGAGAGAGGGCTGTGCCGAGCGTCTTTCCCCATTCGCGTGCCCGGTCGAGTTCACCCGGCAAGAGCTGGTTGGTGTCATCGACGAGGAAGCTTGCAGGATCGGCTATGAGCTCAAAGCCATGCTGCTTGAGCCGTTTCGCGATGCCTTTGGAAGCGTGACCGGTGAGTAGCTCATTGCCCTCCAGCCGGGTATCGAAGGCAGCCGCTTTCCCGGTGGTCCTGTCCAAGGATTTGAACCATGTGCGCAAGCCCGGTCCTCCGGCCGCGGCGTCCGGGACCAATCCCTTCTCCGGGTGTTCGAGGGCGTCTTTGACTGCCAGTTCCCACATCGGCTTCCTGCTCAGGCCGTGGATATGGGTCGGGCCTCCCACAACCACGAGATCGGTGGCGGCGGGCTGGGTGGTGCCAGCCTCTTCGACGGACATCACCTGGAGTTCGGCCAGACCTTCTAGCCCTTGCGCTATCGCACTGGCGATTGCGTGCGTATTGCCGTAGAGGGATTCGTAAACAATGGCTGCTTTCATGGTGTTCCCTTCTGCTCGAGTGCTGTGGCCAGGCTGTCCGCCCAGCGCGCCGCTTTTTCCAGCTCTCCGTTGCGCAGCGGCCCTTGGGTACCCCGGACGTAGAACGGAGCACGGTTGGAAATGATGTGGGCGCCACCTTCCTTGAGCAATTTGGTCATCTTCTTTGCGGCGTCGCCATGGATGAAGAACCGGACGCGGGTGTCGAACGCTGCTGCCTTGACACCGGTGAGCCGGCCGTTCCCAGGCGGGTCAGCAGCTCCGTGATTTTGAGTGTGGGGCGCCAGCCGTTGATGGGGGAGCCGACGATGAGGAGGTCGTCCGCGGCGAGGTCCTGGGGGTCGAAGTCCGCCACGGAAACCGCCGCAGCGTGAAGAGGCTTGGGGCCTGCTGTGATGGCCTCGGCAATAGCCTTTGTGTTCCCGTAGGCGGAGTCGCAGACAATGTGCGCTTTCATGCCGTGATGACCACTTTCAGGGCGTTCGTCTCTGCTGCACGGGCAAAGGTGTCGTAGGCATCCATGAACTGGTCAAAGCGGAAATGGTGCGTGGCAAACTTTTCCGCCGGCAGCTTTCGCTGGGCGACCAGTTTGAGCAGCATCGGAGTGGTGTTGGCGTTCACGAGTCCCATGCTGATGTTGATGTTCCGGATCCAGAGGTCCTCCACATGCAGTTCCACGGACTTCCCGTGGACGCCAACGTTGGCCACGTTCCCGCCCGGCCGGACGATCTCCGTGCACATGCTGAAGGTCGCGGGAATGCCCACTGCTTCGATGGCCACGTCCACGCCCTGGCCGTCGGTGAGGCCCAGTACCTGTTCCTTCCAGTCGGCGTCCCCGGACAGGACGACGTCGGTTGCGCCAAAACCGCGGGACTTCTCCAGACGGTTCGCGTCAAGGTCCACGGCGATGATGGTGGCCGCTCCGTAGAGCCCCGCAGTGGCGATTGCGGCCAGCCCCACCGGACCGGCCCCGACCACCGCCACCGTATCGCCGGGCTTTACCCGGCCGTACTGCACGCCGATTTCGAAGCCCGTGGGGAGGATGTCCGACAGCATGACGGCCTGTTCGTCGCTTACCCCTGCCGGCAGCAGGTGCAGTGAGTTCTCGGCGTAGGGGACCCGGACGTATTCGGCCTGCGTCCCGTCGATCAGATGGCCGAAGACCCAGCCGATCCCGGGGGCACCCTCGTCACCCATGCAGTGCG
Source organism: Arthrobacter sp. UYEF21 (assembly GCF_040546085.1). Taxonomy (NCBI): domain Bacteria; kingdom Bacillati; phylum Actinomycetota; class Actinomycetes; order Micrococcales; family Micrococcaceae; genus Arthrobacter; species Arthrobacter sp. UYEF21. The sequence goes on along the minus strand of NZ_JBEPNF010000002.1, from coordinate 83,646 downwards.
AATAAAGCCCGCCCTTGCAGTTGGCGCAGTGGCCGCAGGACTTGATACAGGAAATGATCACGCGGTCGCCCGTCTTCAGGCTGGTCACGGACGACCCCACCTCAGTGATGGTCCCCACCCCTTCGTGGCCCAGGATCCTGCCTTCCGTCACGGCAGGCACATCGCCCTTGAGGATGTGCAGGTCGGTCCCGCAGATGGTGGTGGTGTCCACTCTCACGATGGCGTCGCTGGGGTTCCGGATCACCGGATCAGGAACGTCAGTCCACGACTTCTTTCCGGGCCCGCCGTAAACAATGGCTTTCATAACCGTTCCTCGCTGTTGTTGATGATGGTTTCCACGGTGCGCCCGGAATAGGGCTCCCCTTCAACAATGAAGTCCGGTTGCCACGGCGGTAAGGGACGAAAGTCCCTTCGCTAGGGCTCGGGAGGGCGCCGGGAGACAACGACAGGGCAGGAGGCATGGTGCAGGACGGCGTGCGCTTTTGATCCCAGGGCTCCTCTCACAAGTCCCTGTCCCTTGCTTCCGACGACGATCAGGGCGGCGCCGCGGGCGGCATTGAGCAGGGCACGCGGGACGGACGTGTCATCAGCAAGCACCACTCTGATGTCCCTGCCGGTGGCAAGGCCGCGGGCGCTGTCGGCCGCACTTTCCAGAAGTTGCTGGCCGGCGCGCCGGCCAGCACTTGACGTTGGCGCGTCGGCCGCCCCGCCGAAGTGGGTCCGAAGGACGTGGAGGATGATCAATTTCAGACCCAGGGCGTTGGCCAGGCTGCAAGCATCATGCAGGGCCAATGCGGATCCGGAGGCGTCGATTCCGACCACCACCGGTCCCTCCGGGTTCCTGTCGCGCCGTACCACAGTAACCGGGCACCTGGCGGTTGCCGCCAGCTCCAGACTGACCGAACCCACGAGGAGTCCCATAAAGCCCCCGATGCCGCGACTGCCGAGGACAAGGAGCCGCGCGCCCGCGGAGAGCCGCAGGAGATGGGCTGCTGGCAGCCCGTACAGGAGGCTGGTCCGGATCCTGAGGCCGGAGGCCGCAGCCACGGCTTCGGATTTCCCTTCCTCAAGGATGGCCTGCGCCTGATGCTGCAGGCCGCTGCCGGCTACGCCTTCGACAGGTCCGAGGTTGTGGGTCAGCAGCGGCCACAATGAGCAATGAACCACGTGAAGTTCACAGTCCAGAAGCAATGCGTTACGGGCGGCCCAACGCACGGCGAGGGCTGCCTCAGCCGAACCGTCGTAGCCAACGACCACACGGTCAGGGGAGGGCATGGCTGGCCCCGGCCTCGCCGCCCTCCTCTGCGGAAGCTGGACCGGGAGCATCCGAAAGCCCTGCCGGCAGGTCTGTGCCATGCGCGATGAGGACAGGGCATTTTGCATGTTCAGCCACTGTTGCGCTCACCGCGCCCAGCAGGAGCCCTTCAAATCCGCCGTAGCCGCGGCTGCCCACTACGACCATCTGTGCAGTCGTGCTTTCTTCGACCAGTACCTTGGCCGCCGGACCCTGGGACACCACCATTTCGAGTCCCGCGGGAGGAGCGCCGTCGAAAGCCTTGTCCACTGCCTCGGCACAGATTTTCCGGGCGTCCTCATCGGGGTTCCAGACAACCGGGGTGAACGTGCCGAATGAGATCTGGAACTGCCAGCAGGTCACGGCCCGGATCCGGGCTTTGAGCAGCGGCGCCAACGCGCCGGCCCAGTGCAGTGCAAGGATGGACGGAGCGCTTCCGTCCACGCCCACCGCTATTGCGGGCAGTTCAGCGTTCTGTTGCATGGCGTTCCTCGGCATCCTGGCTTACCACCAGCACGGGGCAATGCGCGTGGGCCGCGCATGCCGCGCTCACGGAGCCCATCAGCTGGCCAAGCAGGCCGCCGTGGCCGCGCCGTCCGACAACGAGCATTTGCGCGTTCCGGCTTTCGTCGACGAGGACCTTTGCAGGCGATCCCACCTTGACGGCGGTGGAGAGGTGTTGCGGGCGTTCCTGGCCGTAGGCCCTGTCGATGGCCTGTTCCATCAGGCGTTTGGCGATTGCCTCAAGCTCGGCCGTGGTGTCGACGTCGCCGGGCGGTAGGTGCGCCGGAAGGTAGAAGTCAGAGAAGCCCAGACAGGTGATGACGTGCAATGGTGCGTCCAGTGCGGTCGCCAGCCGCCCGGCGAGGCGCAGCGCCGCGGGGGAGTACTCGGAACCGTCGATTCCGACTAGGATGCGTTCGTTATCACTCATGGCAGTACCTTCCTCCAGAAGCCTGCGGTGCGCCTAGGGCCGAAGGTCACCAAAGGGCACACGGTTTCCGTGGGTGCGTCAGGCTGACCGAAGCAACACCACGGCCCCTGTGAACCGGTCTCGGGAAAGGTCCAGCAATGCCTGGTCTGCCATTGTCCACGGGTACGGGACTGTTGTGGGGCGGAGTGGTATCTTTTCGGCCAGCGCCAGGAATTCTCGGCCGTCGGCCCTGGTGTTGGCCGTAACACTGCGCAGGTGGCGCTCCTGGAAAAGGGCCTTCTGATAGTCCAGGACCGGGATTTCGCTCAGGTGGATTCCGGCGACGGCGAGTGTACCTCCGCGGTCCAGGGCCCGGAGCGCGATCGGCACGAGTCCGCCCGCGGGGGCGAAGAGGATGGCTGCGTCCAACAGCTCAGGCGGAGCGTCGTCAGCTGCCCCGGCGAACTGTGCCCCCAGCTCCAGGGCCAGTTTCCGGGCCGCCGCCGACCGTGTCATGACGAAGACGCCCGCACCTTCAAAGATTGCCATTTGGGCCGTCAGGTGGGCCGATCCACCAAAGCCGTAGATGCCCAGCCTGCCGCCCGGCGGGAGACCTGAGGAACGAAGCGCCCGGTAGCCGATGATCCCCGCGCACAGCAGGGGCGCCGCCTGCTCATCGGTAAAGGCCTCGGGTATCCGGTACGCGTAATCCTCGTGGACGGTCATCAGCTCCGCGTAGCCGCCGTCGGTGTCCCAGCCGGTAAAGGTCGGGGCGAGGCAGAGGTTCTCGGACCCTCGCTGGCAGAACCGGCAGGAGCCGCAGGTGCGCGCCAGCCACGCGGCGCCAACACGGTCGCCAAGGCGGAACCTGGAGCTGCCAGCTCCCAGCCCCACCACCTCGCCAACCACTTCATGTCCGGGGATCCGCCGGGACCCGTGGGGCCGCAGGTCTCCTTCAGCAAGATGGAGATCTGTACGGCACACGCCACAAGCAAGCACCGAGAGGAGGACTTCGCACGGCCCCGGCGACGGGTCAGGGCGGTCGCCCATGTGTAAGGGGCCCGACGCAATGGGGCCGGGACCCTCAACCCACCATGCCCGCATGAACGGATTACTCCAGTCCGGCGCGGGTGGCCTCATCCAGGGGACCGCCCCAGGTCAGCGGCGCCGCAATCCTGAATCGCCTTCCACTGACGCTCTCCGGGACAATCCGGAGGAAATGGTCCTTGCGGCCAGTCTCCCAAGGAAACAGCACCTGCCCTACGGAGTCCAGGACTTCAGGCGTCCGGGTCAGAGCTGTGGCCGACCCCTTCACGACAACACTCCACGCCACGCCTCCGTCCGTGTCAGCGCCGTCGGCTTCAAGCGCCACCTGCTTGCCTAGTGCGGACGCAAGTTTGGTGCCGGCACCCGTCCGGAAGACCAGTGATTTATGGTCGACCTTGTAGTTGATGGGAAAGATCTCGGGGTGGTCGTTCACCCACACGGCAAGGCGGCCCACCGAATCGCCTCGCAGCAACTGCCAGCACTCCTCAGTTGGCAGCACGGCAGTCTCCGGTATTGATGCATCTGTGGTCATGGCCAAGATCATACGGAGCGGTTCCGCCCCGACGTAGGGCACAAAGACCCCTAATCAGGGCTGTGAGCGTGGATGAAACGCGCCGCGAAGCGTAGTCTGTGTGCAACTGCAACTGCAACTGCAACTGCAACTGCAGCAGCCGGCAGTCCTGCAAGTGCGGGCGAATTCCCCGGAAGGCGTTGTCCGTGAGCGAAGCCACCAGGCATACCGGGGCCGACCGGCAACTTGTCGCCGGCTCCCGGGAGGATGAACTTCTTACCGACTTCGTTGACCGTGCCGAGGAACTGGTCGACACCCAACAGCGGATGCAGGGGCTCCTGAACGCCGTCGTTGCCCTGGCCGAGGACTTGAGCCTGGAGGTGGTACTGCACAGGGTGGTGAGTTCGGCCTGCGATCTCCTCCAGGCCGAGTACGGGGCGTTGGGAGTCATTGGAAGCGACCGCGCCCTGAGCCATTTCATTACTGTGGGGATCGACGACGAACTTGCCCATAAGATTGGCCCCCTGCCCACGGGCCAAGGCGTTCTCGGCCTGCTGATCAGCGATCCAAATCCGCTGCGGCTGCATGATCTTAGCCAGCACCCCGATGCGTACGGGTTTCCCAAGAATCATCCGCCCATGAAATCGTTCCTCGGCGTGCCGATCCGGGTGAGGGACGTAGTGTTCGGAAACCTCTACCTGACCCAAAAAAAGGGTGGCGGGGACTTCACCGACGAAGACGAGGACCTGGCCGAGGCACTTGCGGCAGCCGCCGGCGTCGCGATCGAAAACGCGAGGCTCTATGAAGACTCCCGGCACAGGACCGCATGGCTTCAGGCCTGCATGGATGTGACCGGCAAGATGATGGGGGACGAGGAAGCGCCGGAGGGCCAGGAGGGTGGATTGGACATGATCGCCGCCAGGGCGCTCAGGGAGTCCAGTTCCGCCCTGGCCCTTATCCTCGTCCAGGAGGACCCATCCAACTTGTTCCGCATCGCGGGCGCTGCAGGAAACACCGCCTCAGAATGGGTTGGGAGCCTGGTGTCCTTCGACTCAGCGGAGATCAACACCGTTGTCGCCACTGGAAGGGCCGCCTTGATCGAAGACGCTTCGTCCGCCCTCGGCAGCGGCGAGGGACTGGCCGGGGGCCGGCTGCTGGTCATCGACCTCAGCGCCCTCGGCACCCACCATGGGCTGCTGGTCCTGATGCGGGAACGGGTCGCCGGGACATTCAGCAAGACTGACATGGAAATGGGCACGGTGTTCGGCTCGCACGTGGCGCTTGCCCTCGAACTGGCGCGTGCGCACCGGATGCGGGAGCAACTTGCTGTCTTCACTGACCGGGACCGGATCGCCCGCGACCTGCATGACATCGTCATCCAGCGCCTGTTCGCTGCGGGGCTTAGCATCCAAAGCCTCCGGCATGTCATCACCGGTGACTCGGCCGCCAGGACGCTCCAGACTGTGACCGCCGAACTTGACGAGACCATCCGGGAGCTTCGCAACACCATCTATTCACTGAGTGACTCCGGCATGAACAGGGTGCTACTCAGCAGCCGTGTCCTTCAGGCAGTCCGCACCGGCGGGCGGTCCCTGCCGTTCGTCCCCCTCCTGACTCTGACAGGGCCAATCGACGCGATCCGGGATGAAGAAACCGCCCTCAACATCCTGGCTGTAATCACCGAGGGGCTGAGTAACGCCGTCCGCCACTCAGGGGCGGACTCCATCGGCGTGTCAGTTTCCCTGGAGGACGGATGTGTCTGCGTCCTGATCCAGGATGATGGCGCGGGATTCACAGTGCCACCGCCCGGCAATGGACTGTCGAACATGGAACACAGGGCACGGACGCTCGGCGGCACTTTCGAGGTATCCAGCTCCCCGAAGACGGGAACGGCGCTGAGCTGGAGGGCTCCAGTATTCTGACGGCTACTGGTCAAGGGAAGAATGCTGCGCCATGTGGACGGCCGCCTGGGTCCGCCGCTCGAAACCCAACTTCGCAAGGAGGGACGAGACATAGTTTTTCACAGTCTTTTCCGCAAGAAGCATCCGTTCGCCGATCTGACGGTTCGTCAGGCCTTCCCCGACAAGTTCCAAAACCCTGCGCTCCTGCCGGGTCAGCGACGCGACCCTGGGGTCCACGCGCCTAGGTTCTGCCAGTCCTTGAACGATCCGGGCTTTCAGGTTGGCGTCAAACAGGGATTCCCCCCTGGCAGCACGGCGGAGGGCGCCGATCAGGTCCGAACCGCCTATTTCTTTGAGAACGTACCCTGAGGCCCCGGCCAGGACCGCACCGCGGAGCGCTTGTTCGTCGTCGTAGCTCGTGAGGATCAGGCAATTGATCGTTTCGTCAACCGAATGCACGTCGCGGCAGACTTCAATACCTGTCCCGTCCGGCAACCGCGCGTCAAGGATTGCCACGTCCGGATGCAGCGCTGGAATCCGGCGTGCCGCTTCCGCGGCGGAACCGGACATGCCGACGACGACGAACCCTTCGCTCTCCAGCAGGTCCTGGAGGCCTCGCCGGACCAGTTCATGATCGTCAAGGATGAACACCCGGATGCCGGCGTTGGGTGAGGCAACCCCTTGCCCGGATGCTGTTGTGGTGTTCATCTTTGTCCCTTTCTGCGCCGCCGTTGCTGGCGGACGACGACGTGCTGTGCCCGCGCCTGACTCATTCTTTAGGACCAGCCGGGATGCCACAAGGGTCCATTGACCCGAGTGGAGGCCGCGAGGGTATGACCTATGGCCCTACGCCCGTGCCCGGAACCCGGGGGAACACCGAATGTGGCTCCGCCGTCGGTGGAGACGACAAGCCCGGCGGTCGTGGCGGCCCAGATCGAGGGGCCTGCCTCCGGGCCCTTCACTGCCGCCACAGCCTGAACAGTGCGTTGGATTTGGCCCTTTCGGGTCCAGGTCGCGCCGGCGTCGGCGGAGTAGTGGACTGTCCCGTCGGGTTCGACTCAGATGGCCTCGGCGGGGCTGGCGAAGGCGGCGAACTGGACCACTGGTCCGGAGTTCACCGTGTCCCAGGTTTTCCCGTCAGGGCTGGTGCGCAGTGTGCCCTCGAAGCCGACGAGTCCAGATTTGGTGGCGGTGAGCGAGTCGAAGTCGGATTCGCCCTGTCGGGGAGAGCTGTTCCCAGGTCTTGCCGGCGTCGGTGGATCTGATCAGCCCGAGCGGGTTGGGAAGCTCGGAGCCTTTCCCCGGGGTGTCCGGAAGCGTAGAGGACGCCGTGGTCGGTGCCGTCGGTGAAACCCATCAGGTCGTTGGTGGTGCCGATTTTGGCGGCGGGCTGTTTCGTGATGTCGAACAGGCCGTCGTGGGTGGCCAGGAGCACCTGGCCGGTCTTGCTGCTGACGCTCAGCCCGTGAACGTGGGCGTCGGGCAGGGGGCTGGACCCGGGGACGGGAGGGATTGGGCACGGAGGGCTCCAGGGATTCAGGTGGGGCAGGGCAGGGATGGCGCCGGCCCGTCAGGGGCCGCCGCCGGCGGACACCGGTCAGAGGGTGGCCAGAAGGTCCTGCATTTCCTTGATTTCAGCTTCCTGCGCGGTCACGATGTTTTTGCTGAGTTTGATCGCGTCGACGTTCCTGCCCTGGGAAGTTTCGGTCTTGGCCATCATCACGGCGCCTTCGTGGTGGGTAATCATCTGCTTCAGGAAGAGCTTGGCCGCTTCGGTGCCCTGCGCCGCTTCGAGCCCCTTCAGGTCGTCATCGCCCATCATGCCGTCCATGGTGTGGCCGGCACCCATGGTCGCGGATTCGTTCCAGCTCTTGAGCCAGCCGGTCATCGTTTCGATCTCCGGTGCCTGCGCCGCCTTGATCCTGGTAGCCAGGTCAGTGACCGACGCGGGGATGTCCTTCTTCTGAAGCATCATCTCGCTCATTTCGACGGCCTGTTCGTGGTGCGGAATCATTCCCTGGGCGAACATGGTGTCGGCCGCGTTGTGTTCGGCCGCGGCAGCCGGTGCGCTGCTGGGCATCATCCCCGAGCCCGTGCCCGGCATGGAGCTGCCGGTGGAAGCAGAGCTGGACGTGGCGGAGGATCCGGAGGGGCCGGTGGAGCATCCGGCGAGGGCGAGTGCCGCGGCGAGGGCGGTGGCGGAAAGGGTCAGAAATTTCTTGTTCATCATTGGTTTTCGAGTCCTTCAAGACATCGGGGGCGCGTGGGCGCCACGGGAGTGTGTGCATCAGTGATGCGCCAGACGGGTCCGCAGAGGGGCGTCGGGCAGGGACGGGCGCCGGTCAGGTCACAGCGCGGGGCCCTGTTTACGTTCTGCTGATGCAGAGCTCGCCCGGTGAAGGACTGCCGGGAAAATAGGACCACCGCGCGCTGATCGTAGCGAGGGATCCGGTGTTAGTGCTCCGGGCGATGATTCCGGTCCCTGGCAGCGGTGCTGTCAGGGAGCCGGCCTTCGCCGACGGGGTGCAGGACGCAGTCATGGCCTGCATGCTGGTGCAGGTGCCCGAGTCCGTGCACTGCACGGTCCGGGTACCTGCCTCACCCTGCGCCCCGGTCATGTCCGGGGCAGAGGACGGTCCGGGAGCATGGTCTCCGGTGTGGCCGGAAGCGGATGATTCGTGATGGGCGCTGACAGCGGCCCCCGCCGTGGCCGGAGAGCGCACGGCATTGGTGGTGGTCATGACATGCATACCGAAAATCCCGGCAACAAGGGCCAGGACAGCCGCGTACAGGCCCGCACGGCGAAGGAACACGATCGCGGGGACGTGTACCGGTGCGGTCATGGCAATCCTCCTTCCCGTTTGGGGCTTTCCGTTCACGGCTGGTTTCGTTCGTTCAAGGCTACCGGCACTGTGGCCGCGCACTTACCCCTACAACGATCCTGCACCGGATTCTGCTTCAGCCCCCGGCCGGTGTGGGTGATCGGGCCGGATCTTCGGCCCTTGCGCTGAAATTCAGGTGGGGACCACACTAAGGGCACCACGTGAAGAACCTGACGGAGGGCGGCATTCATGGGCGGCGATGGTGTTTTCAGGATCCTGGCCGGGGTGGACGGCTCGGCCCCGTCGCGCCTCGCACTGGAATGGGCAGTCACGGAGGCGCGGCTGCGTCATGGCCAGGTCCGCGTCGTGACCGCGTGGGAGTTCCCGCCCGTCACGGTCGGTATGGAAGGCCTTGTCCGGGATCCGGACGTCTTCCCGCAGACCGCGCGCCGTCTCCAGAACGAGGCTCTGCAGCGCGTGGACAGCGAGGGCGTGACAGTGACCGGTGATGTTGTTCAGGGCAATGCGGCCGACGTGCTCCTGCGGGCGGCCGAGAATGCCGACCTGCTGATCGTAGGTTCCCGCGGTCTTGGCGGATTCACCGGATTGCTACTCGGCTCCGTGTCCACACAGGTCCTTCATCACTCGCCCTGCCCGGTGCTCGTGGTCCGGACCCGGTCCCGGACCGGCGGCGAGGAATGAGGCATCCGATGACCCCCAGGGGCAACCGCTACGACGAAAGCAGTGACCGTGACTGGTGACCAAACCTCCCACGTGCATCCGCCGGCCGACCCCCACGGAGGGACGGTTCCAGGACGGACCTTCCGGGGCAGGCTCCAGGGCCTGTGGCATACGGTCGTCGGCGTGGTGGGCCTGGTCATGGGGCTCCTTCCGCACGTCCTGCACCACATCGGGCTGCTCGCAGGGACCGCGCTGGTGGCAGGATCCGGCGGCACCGCGCTGTTCGGGGCGCTGGGGCTCCTTGCGTCCATTCCCATGCTCGTCCGCCTCTACCGGCGGTTCGGCAGCTGGGTAGCACCGGCGCTGGGACTGCTGGTCTTCGCCGCCATGTTCTCCCTGTCAGCGTTTGTCATCGGCCCGGCAATCAGCGGCACCGGAGGGGACGTGAACCCCGCCCCGGTGCCCACAGTGGACCACACCGCCGATCACACCGGAGGCCACTGACCACCCGGCAACCCGGTGCTCACCCGGGCCAGCGGATCGTGTGGGTGAAGGCTATTTCGCGCCGGCCAGGACATAGCCGGAGGAGCTTACGGCCTCAGCCAGCGCCTCCCGGTCCGCGGTTCCGGTGATGCTCAGCCGGGACGTGCCGCCCGGGACCAGGTCCACCTGTGCCGATTCAACCCCGGACACTCTGGACACGGCCTGTTCAACGGTCTGGACGCAGTGTCCGCAGGTCAGCCCTTCCAGGGCGTACTGCGCACCGGAAGCCTGAACCTCCGACGTTCCAGCGGTCGGAGCCCCAACCTGCGTTTCGGCGGTGGGGGAGCAGCAGCTGCAGCCGTGCTGCGCAGTGGAGGCAAGGGGGAGCTGGGTTCGTGTTTCGGTTGTTCCGCACATGTCAGTTTTCCTTCGAAGCGAGGGATAGGAAAGGGCTGTTGCGGTTGAACGGCTGTAACGGCCGGGGCCTGGACAAACCACGTCACTGGCAACACCCAAAGAATACCCCCTAGGGGTATTTTACGCAAGTGCCATCACAGGTCCGGGCGGCAGACATACCGATCGGTAATGCGGGCCGTTAGGCTCTACCCGGTCAGTCGCACCCGGGCAACACTCAGGGTATGAGCAGTCTTCCTGACCCGTGGCAGGTCCCGACCGGGCGGCCGTCCCGGCCCTGGACGCAGGCCCTGCTTACCGTGCTCATTGCCGCGGCCGCCGTGTATCTGATCTCAAACCATTGGCTGCACGTCCTGGACGCCCTGCCGTACCTGGGCGTGGTGCTCATGATGGGAATGTACCTGTTCATGCACGGCGGCAATAGCGGCCACGGCGGCCACCATGGTGCCGGCCGGCCCGGGGGCGGGGAAGGATCCGGACATGTCTACTGATTACGGATACGACCTGTGGTGGCTGGTGATTATCAATTCGGCTGTGTTCATCATCTTTGCCTTCAGTTTCATCCGGCCCAGGACGAAACTGGGATGGAGGGCGCTGGGCGGATTTTCCGCGTTCATCGTGGCGCTGTTCACGGAGATGTACGGCTTTCCGCTGACGATCTACGTGCTCTCGGGATGGCTGGGGAACCGGATACCGGGCCTGGATCTCCTGAACCACAATTCTGGTCATTTGTGGCAGGACCTGACGGGATGGCAAGGGGACCCGCACCTGAGTCCGCTGCATCTGCTCAGCAACGTGCTGATCGCCGCGGGGTTCATCCTGCTCTACCGGTCCTGGCAGGTCCTCTTCGCGGCCCAACGGGACCACCGTCTCGCGACCACGGGACCCTACGGCACGGTGCGCCGTCCGCAGTATGCTGGTTTCGTGATCATCAGGGCCGGCTTCCTGCTGCAGTGGCCTACCCTGCTGATGTTCCCGGTCCTCGTCATCGTGTATTTGCGCCTGGCCCGGAAGGAGGAGCGCCTGATGGACGCCGAGTTCGGCGAAGACTATGCCGCCTGCCGACGGCAGGTCCCCGGATTCGTCCCCCGGGTCGGACGCCGCCCCCGCCGGCACCGGACAGAAACTGTAGGAGTGCCCATGAGGCCCGGACGGCCGGACATGGCCGGGGAGATGACGGCATGCTGTTTCTGGCGGTAAAGAACCTTGTCCAGGAAAAGACCCGGCTGCTGATCAGTGTCGGCGGGGTGGCGTTCAGCGTGCTGTTGATCATGAGCATCCAGGGGCTGTACCAGGGCTGGAGCAACAAGATCGGCGAATACATCCGGACCGTGCCGGCCGACTACTGGATTACCCAGACCGGTGCGACGGACATGTTCCACACCCCGTCCGTGCTGCCCCTGACCGTCCGTGATTTCCTCACCGGCGTTGAAGGGGTCGGCAGCGCCAAACCGTTCAGCGGCCGCCGGGTCGCGTTCGCGCACAACGGCAGGGACATCAACCTCTACGTCATCGCCGACGACACGGAGAACAACGTCGGAGCCCCCGCACGCGTGGTCGAGGGCAAAGCCGTGCCGGATAAGGGGGAGATCATCATCGACCGGGTGGTCGGGCGAAGCGAGAACATCCGCATCGGGGACACCATTCCTGTCGCCGGCAGGACGCTGAAAGTTGCCGGCTATTCCGAGGGCGGATACATCCTCAGCTTCTCCTTCGCGTTCGCGACCAAGGAAGACGCCGAAAGCATCCTCCAGCTTCCCGGAGCCACCAACTTCTTCCTCGTTACCGTCAAAGACGGCACCGACGCGGCCGGGGTTGCGGCGCGGATCGAAGCCGACCCTGCGGTGGATGCCATCACCAAGGACAGGTTCGTGGAAAACAATACGAACATCGTCCGGGACACGTTCCTGCCCATCATCCTGGTTCTGTTGCTGATCGGCATCGCCGTGGGCATGACCGTCATCGGCCTGACCATCTTCACCTCGACCATCGAAAAAGCCCGCGAATACGGGGTACTGAAGGCCATCGGGGTGAGCAACCGCCAGCTCTACACCGTGGTGGTGGAGCAGGCCGTCACCGCAGCCGTGCTCGGGTACCTCGCCGGGGCGGTCCTGGCCCTTGCCGTTAGCGCCGCAGCGGGAACCTATGTCCCCGAGTTCATCACGGAAATCCGCTGGCTCGATGCGGCCTGGATTTTCGCTGTCACCGTGGCCATGGCCGTGGTGTCCTCGCTGCTGCCGGTCCGCCGACTGGCCCGCATCGACCCGGCGGAAGTGTTCCGGGCATGAACGTCGTCTCGGTCGAAGACGTGTCCAAGACCTTCGGGGCAGGGCACACCGCGGTGACCGCCGTGGACCACGTATCCCTCAGCGTTGAGGCCGGGGATATTGTGCTCGTGATGGGGCCCTCCGGGTCAGGAAAAACAACCCTGTTGTCCATGATCGGGACCCTCATGTCCCCCACGGAGGGCCGGATCCTCATCTCCGGGCAGGACACCTCCACTCTCGGACCGGCGCAGTTGTCGCGGCTTCGGTTGCACGAATTCGGTTTCGTCTTCCAGACCTTCAACCTGCTCTCTGCACTGACGGCGGAGGAAAATGTCATGATGCCCCTGCTCACGGCCGGAGTGCCTCGGAAACACGCCCGGGCCAAAGCCCGGACGGCGCTGGAACAACTCGGGCTCGGGCACCGGCTGCGGAACCTGCCCCGGGACCTCTCCGGCGGGGAGAAGCAACGTGTGGCCATCGCCCGGTCCCTGGCCAACGACCCCCGACTGATCCTCGCCGACGAGCCCACGGCCAACCTGGACGCGAAGACCGGCCAGGACGTGACCCTGCTCCTGTGTGAAACGGCCTGCCGGGAAAGCCGGGCCGTCATCATCGTCAGCCATGACCAGCGGCTCCGAACGGCAGCCAAACGGGTCATCACCATCGAAGACGGACGACTCACAGCCGAAGAAGCCGGGGGACACAACCTGAACTGCGGCATGCATCCCGGAGCGGTGCCGTCATGAAGATGACCGATGAAGAACTTCTCGCAGCACTGGCTGACCCGGCCGAAGACCGGCCCGGATGGAACGGACCAGCACAGAAATCGACGCCGGATTCCGCCTACTCTCGGGCCCGACTTTGGCATCCCCGGCTTCGGACGATTCGGCTGCGGCGCTGACAACGCAATGGCCGATGTGTTCTTCGAGGAGCCCGATGCTGACCGCGTTCCTTCACACATCTTAAACCGGCCCGGTATGATCGCCGCAGAGGACGAAACCTACGAGCGCTATTCGCGATGAACAGGGGGTGGGGAAAGGTGCGTTATTCCATGGGATGGCACCATGATTTTTCCTACCTGGCCACAATCACCGCGGTCCTGTCGTTTCTCGTCGCCATAACGGGAATTCTTGACCTGCCGATGACGTCTGCTCAAGAAACCGGACCGGGCGCTACATTGCACACAATCACGGCGTCCTACACGGAAGACTCCGAATCCGTGGGCATCCTGCTTATCTTTTCAGCTGACACCGTTGTGGCTGCGGATCAGGACCCGGGGGAACAACCCGTTCCGTCCCGTACGGAACACTGCCCCATGAACCTGGGCTTGTCTGTGGCGTGCCCTGATGTGCTGTCGCCTGCCGTCCTTGCCTCATCACTCCCAGGACACCCCGGCAGCACCCCTGCTGCCGATGCAGCAGCACAGCCGGGCGGGGCGCTGCCCGAGGCCCCGGGAGCACAGCTCCACCCTGTGTCGCTCATCCGCCTTTCCATCAGCCGCGTATAGGAGACGTCTGCCCTCCGGACCCTGATCCGGCGGAGGCATCGTCGTCCACTCCCTGCATCCAGGCGCCTGAAGAATACGTACCCCGGCAACAACCAGGCCGTCGGGCCCGGCAAATCTCATTTCCAGGCTCACAACCGCTGTATTGCCCGGTCTTCGCGCCAGGAGAGCGACGGCTGGACACTTCTTGAACAACCAGCTTCAACTTCTAACGAGTCCTGAGAGGAATTTCCGGCATGAGTAATAGGACACAAACCGCGGTCATGGAGGTGTCGGGTGTCCACTGGGCCTCGTCCAAGAGCGTCGCTGAAGCCATGCTCTCCCGTCGGCCCGGCGTGCTCAGCGTGGAAGCGAATCCGGTCTCGCAGACCGCTAACGTCACTTTCGACCCGGCGAAGACCTCCATCGCCGATCTGGCGAGCTGGGTGCGAGACTGCGGCTACCACTGTTCCGGCCAGTCCGTGCCTGACCATATCTGTGATCCGATGCACGAAAGCGGTTCAGCGCCGTCGGCACGTGCTGGCCACGGTACCGCCGAGCACCGTCCGTCGGCCCATGAAGGGCACACCGCCCCCGCCCCCGAAAGCCCCGAAAGCCACGCGTGTCATGAGGGTCATGAGGACGGGGTTGACGCCCCTACCGGTCATCCCCAGCGTGCGTCCCGGGATGCCCAGGAGATCATGGGGCACGGCGGCCACGGGGGCCATGGCATGTCGATGGCTTCCATGGTCCGTGACATGCGGAACCGGTTCGTTGTGGCAGCCACACTGTCGGTGCCGATCACCCTCTGGTCCCCGATCGGAAGGGATGTTTTCGGGTTCACGGTCCCGGCCCCCTTCGGCTTGCGGGACGACGTCTTTGCGCTGGGTCTGTCCCTGCCTGTCATTTTCTATGCGGGCTGGATCTTCTTCGACGGCGCCTACCGGGCGCTGCGTGCCCGGACCCTGGACATGATGGTCCTCGTCGCCGTCGGTGTCGGGGCCGGCTGGGTCTACAGCCTGGTCGTAACCGTGACCGGGGGCGGCGATGTCTTCTACGAGGCCGCCACCGTTCTGGCCAGCTTCGTCCTGTTGGGGCACTGGTTTGAAATGCGCGCACGGGGCGGGGCGAACGACGCCATCCGGACGCTGCTCGAACTCGCCCCGGCCAAGGCGCTGGTGATCCGTGACGGTGATCCGGTGGAAGTCCCCACCTCCGATGTCCTGCCCGGAGACCTCCTGCTCGTCCGCCCGGGGTCAAAGATTCCCACGGACGGAACTGTCGAGGACGGCGAATCCGATATCGATGAATCGATGGTCACCGGCGAAAGCCTGCCGGTGGCCAAGACCGTTGGCTCCAAAGTCATCGGTGCCACGGTCAACACCACCGGAACATTGAGGGTCCGCGCCACCAAGGTCGGCGCGGACACAGCCTTGGCACAGATCGTCGCGCTGGTCCAGGAAGCCCAGAACTCCAAAGCCCCCGGGCAGCGCCTTGCCGACCGGGCAGCGTTCTGGCTCGTCCTTGTCGCACTCATCGGCGGCAGTGCCACCTTCGCCGTGTGGTTGCTGACCGGGGCAAGCCTCCAGACCGCACTGCTCTTTGGCATCACGGTTGTCGTCATCACCTGCCCCGACGCACTTGGCCTGGCTACCCCCACGGCCATTATGGTCGGCACCGGCCTGGGCGCCAAGCGGGGAATTTTGTTCAAGAACGCCACCGCACTGGAAACATCTGCCCGTATCGAAGCCGTTGTCATGGATAAGACCGGCACCCTGACCCAGGGCAAGCCGGAAGTCACCGACTTCATCGCCGTCGGCATCGACGATGACGAACTGCTTGCCCTCGTGGCCGCCGTGGAACGGGAATCCGAGCACCCCCTCGCCGCCGCCGTCGTCAACTATGCCGCGGGCAGGGGCGTGCCCTCCCTGCATGCCGCGGACTTCCGCAATGTTCCCGGACACGGCGCCGGAGCAACGGTCCAGGGACACCAGGTGTTTGTGGGCAACCGCAAGCTCATGGCCGCCCAGGGCATTGACATCGGCCCGGTGGCCGACCAGCGGCAGGAACTGGCGTCAACGGGGCGAACGGCGGTCCTGGTTGCCGTGGACGGCCGCGTGACAGGGGTCATCGCCCTTGCCGACGCAGTCCGCCCGACTGCAGCTGCGGCTGTCGCGGCGATGCACGAAGCCGGCATCGAAGTCATCATGCTCACCGGGGATAATGAGGCAACCGCCAAGCGCATCGCCTCGCAACTGAACATCGACACCGTCATCGCCGAAGTGCTGCCCGGGGACAAGACAGCAAAAATCGCAGAACTGCAGAAAGCCGGCAAACGGGTCGCCATGGTCGGGGACGGCGTCAACGACGCCCCGGCGCTGGCACAGGCTGACCTGGGCATCGCGATCGGGGCGGGGACGGATGTGGCCATCGAAACCGCCGATGTTGTCCTGATGCGCTCGGATCCGCTGGATGTTCCCATCGCCTTGCGCATCGGCAAGGGAACGCTGCGCAAGATGCGGCAGAACCTGGGGTGGGCCATCGGTTACAACGTCATTGCCCTGCCCATTGCTGCCGGCGTCTTCTTCACCTCCCTGGGCATCAGACTCAGCCCGGAGATCGCTGCGATCTCGATGTCCGGCTCCAGCGTCATTGTCGCCGTCAACGCCTTGCTACTCAAGCGCCTGCGCCTGCCGGAGCCGGGAGAGGCCACCGGCCGCACGATCAAGACCGAACCTGCCCCGGAGCCAAGCGGCGTCCGCTAAACGCCGCCCCTTCGGCCCGTCCCCGTTACTTTCACCGAGAGGCAGGACCTCCCATGACAGACGAACAGCAGCCGCAAACCCGGGAACCCGTGCTCAGCCCGCTCCGGCTTGAACAAATTCATGCCTGGTGGCGGGCAGCGAATTATCTGTCCGTGGGACAGATCTACCTCATGGACAACCCGCTGCTGCGCGAACCGCTCCTGCCTGAGCACATCAAGCCGCGGCTGCTGGGGCACTGGGGGACCACCCCGGGCCTGAACTTCATCTACGCCCATTTGAACCGGGCCATCATGGACCGGGACCTGGACATGATCTACATCATGGGCCCTGGGCACGGCGGACCGGGGCCGGTGGCGTCGGCCTGGCTGGAAGGTACCTACAGCGAAACGTACCCCGATATTTCCCTGGACTTCGTCGGGATGAAGCGGCTGTTCCGCCAGTTCTCTTTTCCCGGCGGCATCCCCAGCCATGTGGCCCCGGAGACACCAGGCTCCATCCACGAGGGCGGCGAGCTCGGATATGCGCTCTCGCACGCCTACGGCGCAGCATTCGATAACCCGGACCTCATCGTGGCGGCCGTCATCGGTGACGGGGAAGCAGAGACGGGCCCGCTGGCCGCGAGCTGGCACTCCAACAAGTTCGTGAACCCAGGCCGGGACGGCACCGTCCTGCCGATCCTGCACCTGAACGGCTACAAGATCGCGAACCCCACCGTCCTGGACCGGATCAGCCATGAGGAACTGGACTCGCTGTTGCGCGGGTACGGCCACACCCCGTATTACGTGGAAGGTTCCGACCCGGAACAGATGCATCAGGACTTCGCCCGGACCCTGGACGCCTGCCTGGAGGAGATCCTTGAGATTAAGCGCCGCGCGCGTGAGGACGGCCGGACCGAACGGCCCCGCTGGCCCATGATCGTCCTGCGCTCTCCCAAAGGCTGGACCGGGCCGGCTGAAGTGGACGGGCTGAAGGTGGAGGGAAGCTGGCGTTCGCACCAGGTGCCCTTCACCCAGGCCCGCGAAAACGACAGCCACCGCGCCGTGCTGGAACGGTGGCTGCGCAGCTACCGCCCCGAGGAACTCTTCGACGAAGCGGGGGCTCCGGTGGCGGCGGTCCGCGCGTTGCAACCGGCCGGGGAACGGCGCATGAGCGCTAACCCGCACGCGAACGGAGGGCTGTTGCTGCGCGACCTGCGCATGCCAGACTTCGCCGACTATGCCGTGCCCGTGGCCCTTCCCGGCACCGGGGCCGTGGAATCCACCCGGGTCCTGGGCACGTTCCTGCGGGACATCATGGCTGCGAACATGGACAATTTCCGGGTCTTCGCCCCGGACGAAAACAACTCCAACCGGCTGGGGGCCATATTCGACGCGACCGACCGGGCCTGGAATGCCCGGACCGTTCCAGAGGATGACCATCTCGGCCGCGACGGTCGGGTCATGGAAATCCTCTCCGAACACACCTGCCAGGGCTGGCTGGAAGGCTACCTGCTCTCCGGCCGGCATGGATTCTTTTCCTGCTATGAGGCGTTCATCCACATCGTCGACTCGATGTTCAACCAGCACGCCAAGTGGCTGACCACGACCAACGACATCCCGTGGCGCCGGCCGGTCGCTTCCCTGAACTACCTGCTGACCTCTCATGTGTGGCGGCAGGACAACAACGGGTTCTCGCACCAGGACCCCGGATTCATCGACCACGTGATCAACAAGAAGACCGACGTCATCCGCGTCTACCTGCCACCGGACGCCAACACGCTCCTGTCCGTGGCCGACCACTGCCTGCGCAGCCGCCAGTACGTGAACGTCATTGTCGCCGGCAAGCAGCCGCAACTGCAGTACCTGGACATGCAGCAGGCTATCGTGCACTGCACCAAAGGCATCGGCATCTGGGACTGGGCCAGTTCGGATGCGGACGGGGAACCCGACGTGGTCATGGGCTGCGCCGGTGATGTGCCCACAATGGAGACCCTGGCCGCCGGCGACATCCTCCGCGGGCGGTTCCCGGATCTGAAGATCCGGGTGGTCAACGTTGTTGACCTCATGCGCCTGCAGGATGACACGGAACATCCCCATGGCCTGTCCGGGCGGGACTTCGATGCCCTGTTCACCACGGACAAACCTGTGATCTTCGCGTACCACGGCTACCCGTGGCTGATCCACCGCCTCACGTACCGCCGGACGAACCACGGCAACATCCATGTCCGCGGCTACAAGGAGGAAGGCACCACCACGACCCCGTTCGATATGTGCGTGCTCAACCAGCTCGACCGGTTCAACCTTGCCATCGACGTCATCGACCGGGTGCCCCGCCTCAAGGACGTTTCGGCGCACGTGCGCGAGGAACTCAAGAACAAGCTCATCGAGCACCGGCAGTACATCCGCGCCTACGGCGAAGACATGCCGGAAATCCGGAACTGGGAGTGGACGTCCGCACCGGGCCCCGCCAACAAACCGGCTGATGAAGTAGCGGAACCGGCGTAGCATGGCGCAGGTCCATGCGGGCGGCAGCCGCCCCTCCAGTGATTCCCTGCATGGCGCAGCATTGCCCTATCAGGCGGTGCTGTTCGACATGGACGGAGTTGTCACACAGACCGCCGCCGTGCACGCGGCAGCCTGGAAGCAACTCTTCGACTCCGTCCTTCAGGACCCCCGGCTCGCCGGGCGCCCACGGAGGGATCCGTTCGACGAGGACGCGGACTACCGGCGGTACGCCGACGGCCGGCAGCGCGAGGACGGAGTCACCGCCTTCCTGGCCTCCCGCGGCGCCCGGCTTCCCGCCGGCAGCCCGGACGACGGGCCGGAGGTCTGGTCCGTCCACGGACTCGGCGCCCGCAAGAACGCCCTGTTCCTCCAAGCCGTGACCCGCAACGGCATCCAGGCCTACCCCGGGACCACCGCCCTGCTGGCCCGCCTGCATGCCGCAGGAATCCCCGTGGGCCTGGTCACCGCGAGCCGCAACGCCCGAGCCCTGCTGACGGCTGCCGGCCTCGATGCCGGATTCGACGTCATCATCGACGGGCAGACCGTTGCCGAGCAGTGTCTGCCGGGTAAGCCCGACCCGGCCATGTTCCTCGAGGCAGCGCGCCGGCTCGGCGTGGCACCCCGGCATGCCGCGGTTGTCGAGGACGCCGCTGCCGGTGTCCAGGCAGGACGCCGCGGCGGATTCGGTCTGATCGTCGGCATCGACCGCGCGGGGCATCGGGAACAGCTGGAGGACGCCGGCGCCGACATTGTCCTGGGCGACGTCGCTGAGCTGGACCTGGGGGTTTCACGCACCGATCCGTGGACGCTGGTCTACGAAGGGTTCGATCCTGCTCACGAAGGCCACCGGGAGGTGCTGACCGCCCTGGGCAACGGGTACATGGCAACGCGCGGAGCCCGGCCGGAGCACATTGACGACGGCGTCCACTATCCCGGGACCTATTTGGCCGGTGTCTACAACCGGACAACGGGCACCATTCACGGCCGCGATCTGGAAGAAGAGCATCTGGTCAACGTCCCTAACTGGCTGCCGGTGGATGTTCGCATCGGCGCCGGGCCGTGGTGGTCAACGGGGGATATCCATGTCAGCGATGAGCGAACCGAGCTCGATCTGCGCCGGGGCCTGTTGACTCGCCGCGCAACCCTGACGGGCCCGGACGGTGAACAGCTCACCGTCGTGCAGCGGAGGCTGGTCTCCATGCACAATCCCCACCTGGCCGCGCTGGAGACGACCCTGACGGCCCGCGGCTTCAGCGGGACCGTGGGCCTACGTGCGGGCATCGATGCCCGGGTGGCCAACACCAACGTCCGCGACTATGCCGGCACCGGGCAGCGGCACCTGAGAGATCCTGAATTCACGGACGCGGACAGCAGCACCGTCCTGTGCGCCGTCCAGACCAGCCACAGCAGGATACGCATCGCCTTGGCCGTCCGGACGGTGTTCGACGGCGCCCCTGCGGCAACGCCCCGGCACGCCGGGAGCGACGGCGGACGGTACCAGCGGCAGTTCGACCTCCGGCTGACCGACGGACAGCCGGCCACCATAACCAGGACCGCGTCGCTGGCAACCTCCCGCGACGGCGCCATCTCCTCGCCTGAGGCCTCAGCCCTGGCCGGGCTTTCCCGCGATAACACGGGCTTCACCGCACTGCTCACGGACCACGAGGCGGCCTGGCGGCGCCTGTGGGAGCGGTTCGGGATCAGCCTCGACGGCGACCGGCAGTCCCAGCTGGTACTCAACCTGCATGTGTTCCACCTGCTGCAGACAATCTCCGTGCATACCGCCGCCCTGGATGCCGGCGTACCGGCCCGGGGCTTGCACGGGGAAGGCTACCGCGGTCACGTCTTCTGGGACGAACTGTTCGTCTTCCCCGTGATCGGGCTCCGCCTCCCTGATGTCAGCCGGGCCCTCCTGGAGTACCGCTGGCGCAGGCTGGACGCTGCGCGGGGCGCCGCACGCGCGCAGGGACTCCAGGGGGCGCTCTTCCCCTGGCAGAGTGGCAGCGACGGACGGGAGGAGACGCCCCGCCAGCTCTACAACGCCCGGTCCGCCCGCTGGATGCCGGATAACTCCAACCGCCAGCGGCACGTCGGACTCGCCGTCGCCTACAACGCCTGGAAGCACTTCCAGGCCACGGGGGACCGGGACTGGCTGACGGCCCGCGGCGGGGAAATGATCATCGAAGTGACCCGGATGTTCGCCTCGCTGGCCACCTATGATCCGGTAAAGGACAGGTTCCACATTTCAGGGGTGATGGGGCCCGACGAATACCACGACGGGTACCCGGACACGCCCGGGACCGGACTGCGCGATAACGCCTACACCAACGTGCTTGTCTCCTGGCTGTGCGAACGCGCCGCCGATGTGCTGGACGAACTCGCGGGCCATCCCGGCGATGACCTCACTGACCGGCTGCAGGTCACCGAGGATGAAATCAGCCACTGGTCCAGGATCAGCCGCAGGCTCGCCGTGCCGTTCCATGCCGACGGGGTCCTCAGCCAGTTCGATGGTTACGAAGACCTGGCAGAACTGGACTGGCCGGACTACCGTGCCACGTACGGCAATATCGGGCGGCTCGATTTGATCCTCGAAGCCGAAAACGATGCCACCAACCGGTACAAACTCGCTAAGCAGGCTGACGTCCTGATGCTGATCTACCTGCTGGGGCCCGCAGGGGTGATCAGGCAGCTGCACCGGCTCGGCTATCCGTTCGCGGAGCCCGACTTGGAGCGCACCGTGGAGTACTACCTGGCCCGGACGGCCAACGGATCGACGCTCAGCCGGGTGGTGCATGCCTCGGTACTCGCCCGGATTGACGAATCCCGGGCCTGGCAGGTCTTCCGTGAGGCCTTGGTCTCCGACCTGGACGATACCCAGGGTGGCACGACCCGGGAAGGTATCCATCTGGGCGCCATGTCCGGGACGGTCGATGTCGTCGTCCGGGCTTTCGCCGGCCTGCAGACGGAGGCCGACGCGCTGACCTTTTCTCCCCGGCTCCCGGCCCGGCTGGGATGTGCCGGGTTTCAGATCCGGTACCGGGGCCACCGCATCGATGTGTCCCTGACGGCGGAAGCCCTCCGGATCCGGCTGCAGCCCTGCAGTGCACCCGCTGTGCGGATAGGTGTCGAAGGAATCTATGCGCAGCTCGCCGGCGGGGCAGACATGGACTTCCCCCTGGTCCCAAAGACCGCAAAAACAATTGGGGCTGAGGACCACCATCGACGAAACAACGCAACCGCAAGTGGGAGGCATACCAATGAGTAAGACCAGAGTGGCCGTCAACGGATACGGAGTCATCGGCAAGCGGGTAGCCGACGCGGTCCTGTTGCAGCCGGACATGGAACTGATCGGCGTCGCCGATATCATCACCGACTGGCGGATCCGCTCCGCTGCGGGACGTTTTCCCCTGTTCGCATCCACCGTCGAAGCGCGGGACGCCATGGTCCAGGCAGGCCTGACCATCTCCGGAGACCTGGACGACCTGGTGGCCCAGGCGGACGTCGTCGTGGATGCGACACCCAAACATGTGGCGGCCGGCAATCTGCCCCGCTACCGGGCGGCAGGTGTGAAAGTCGTCCTGCAAGGCGGTGAATCCCATGACACCACAGGGCATTCATTCGTGGCGCAGGCCAACTATGACAGCGCACTGGGCCGGGACATGACCCGTGTCGTCTCATGCAACACGACGAGCATCGTCAGGGTACTCGGTGCTCTGCAGGAAGCGGGCCTGCTGGCCAGGGCCCGCGGAGTCCTCATCCGCCGTGCCACCGACCCCTGGGAGTCGCATCTGGGAGGGATCATGAACACGATGGTCCCGGAACCGAAAATACCTTCCCACCAGGGCCCGGACGCCCGGACCGTCCTGCCCGATCTCGATGTCGTCACCATTGCGGCCAAAGGAGCGCACACCCAGACCCATAACCATTACTGGACGCTCCAGCTCACCCGAGCCGCCAGCCGGGGGGAGGTCCTCGCTGCGCTGCGGGGCGCCCCGCGGATTGCGTTCATCCGGATGTCTGACGGGCTCGTCGCCCTTAACTCCACCATCGAGCTGATGAAAGATCTGGGCCGGCCCCGCGGAGACATGTGGGAAGTCGCCGTCTGGGAAGACCTGGTCACCGTCCTGGACGACGAAGCCTATCTGACCTACCAGGTTTACAACGAGGCCATCGTCATACCCGAAACCATCGACGCCATCCGTGCCCTGACAGGGTCCGCGCCGGACGCGGCAACGTCAATACGGATTACCGACGCCACATTGGGCATCCGGCAGGACTTCCTTGCGCAGAGTGCGTCTGGTGCGGGAATGGTAGGGCCATGAACCACGACCACCAGCACCCCGAACAGCCGGCCGGCACTTCCGTCCCCGGTGGCCAGCCATCGGACCGGCGATCCCCGCTGAACTTCGGACCCGGCCCGGGGGGCAGCCCTCTGCGCCGCACACTGACCGTCCTCGCCGTCGCCGCGGCCGTCATCTACCTGCTGACCAACCACTGGGTGCATGTGCTCGATGCGCTGCCCTACATCTTTGTGGTGGGGATGCTGGGAATGCACTTGTTCGGCCACAGCGGTCATGGCGGGCACGGCGGAGGTGGTGAAAATCATGACAAGCGATGAGTCCGGGTACAACCTGTGGTTCCTGGTGATTCTGAACTCTGCCATATTCATTGTTTTCGCGTTCAGCTTCGTCAAACCCAAAACGAAACTGGACTGGCGGGCCTTGGGCGGGTTCGCCGCGTTCATCGTCGCGTTGTTCACGGAGATGTACGGTTTTCCGCTGACCATCTACTTCCTCTCCGGCTGGCTGGGCAGCCGGTTCCCGAACCTGAGCCTTCTGACACACAATTCAGGGCATCTGTGGCAGGACCTGATGGGCTGGCAGTGGGACCCCCATCTGAGCCCCCTGCACCTGCTGAGCAACGTGCTCATAGCTGCCGGCTTCATGCTGCTGTATCAGGCATGGCGCGTTTTGTATGCGGCACAGACGGAGCACCGGTTGGCGGGCACCGGTATCTACGCCCGGCTCCGCCACCCGCAGTACCTGGGGTTTTTGACCATCATGGTCGGTTTCCTGCTGCAGTGGCCCACCCTCCTCACCCTGATCATGTTCCCGATCCTGGTTGTCGTTTACCACCGCCTTGCCAGACACGAAGAGAAGAACATGGCGGCCGAATTCGGAGAGGAGTACCTCGCCTATGCCCGCAACGTTCCAGGCTTCATCCCCCGATTCGGCAAAATCAGAAGCGCACCGCGCGTTCACGGCCCTGACCAACCTCAGTAGCCATGCTTCGGCGGGCCGGTCACACCATGCAGGAACCATCTATGTAAGGAGCCATCCATGCCAATGACACCTGGATCTGGAAGATCCGGCCAACGCGACACCAGACATCCAGGACCGGGGCGGTTCTGTGCCGGAAGAACACGCGCGGCTGTCCTGCTGGCCTGTTTCTTCCTCGTCGGGGGAGTTATATCAGCCCCACTGGCATCCGCCCATGAGGGAGATCCTTCGTCAGAGGAATATCTGTTGGTTCAACAGGCGCTGGGGCACCTCGTCCACGATCCGGGCAATGTTGGTCCGGCCCTGGAGAAAATCGACGCGGCCCTCGCCGAGCCGGACCAGGACGGGGTATCCGTGGCTGATCTCCAACAGGCCAAGGCTGCGCTCCAGGCCGGAAATTCAGCCCAGGGACGTGCCTTGCTGCAGGAGTCCATCACGGTGGCCCTGAGCTCGTTGGAGCCGGCGACCGGCGGTGAGACCGGAACAACACTCGTCCTCGATGCCCTCCCGCCCCGCGGGGAGCTAACCGGGGCGGACTGGGGGTTTTTGACGGTATCCCTACTGGCGGTTCTCACGGGATTGTTGCTGGCATACGTGTTCCGTCCACATGAAAATCTCCGCGAGTTGCGGTTGCTGCTGGCCTGGAGGCACAGACGCCGGGACTTACCTCCCAAACATGAGCGGTCACGCCGAAAGGATCAGGGTATCTGAGATGAACGATGAACCGATGACCGACAGCGGGCGGCCCCCGGCACCGGCGCAGCGCCGCGGACGCGCCCGGCGCATACTGGATGTGATCGATGAGCGGCTGGGCATCGGCGCCCTGGGGTACGCCGTCCCGGAACACGCCAACTCCCTGGCCTGGAGCCTGGGGGGCGTCACGGCGGCAGCCTTCGGAATCCTGGTGGTGAGCGGCATTGTGCTGGTCCAGTTCTACAGCCCCACGCCGGAAACGGCGAACCAGTCGGTCCGCGGTATCGTCACGGACGTCTGGGGCGGAAGTGTGCTGCGTGGCGTGCACTTTTGGGCGTCCCAGGCAATGTATGTCACCGCAGCCCTGCACCTAATCAGGGTTTTCGTTACCGGATCATTTAAACGCCCGCGCGAAGGCAACTGGCTCATCGGCGTGGCACTGTTTGCTCTGATCACCCTCGCCCTGTTCACCGGAACAGTCCTGAAGTGGGATCAGGAGGGCTTTGAGGCGCTGGGGCACAATGTGGAGGTCGGGGCCCTGCTCGGCGGGGCCGGATTCTGGTTTTCCGCCGAGTTCGCGAATCAGGTGTCGATCCTGGTGCGGATCTACGGCGCGCATGTCGTGATTCTGCCGGGAACCATCCTCGTACTCGTGACTCTGCACGGGCTTCTGGTAAAACGCCACAAAATCTCTCCCCACCCATCGCTGCCGGCCGATATCTCAGGGGAACAGGCTGCGACTGCGGAACCAACCGAACCGTTCACCCATCACCTGCGCCGCATCGGCGCGTTCGGCCTGGTGCTGGCCGGCGTGCTCGGGATCCTGGCGGTGTTCCTTCCACCCCCGGTAGGTTCTACGCCGGTCGCCGGAATCGAAGTGACCCGGCCCCCATGGAATTTTTGGTGGCTCTACACCTTGGAAGACTGGTTTGGTCTGCCCGCGATCCTTTTTGCCGAGGTCGCGTTTTTCATCATCCTGGCCGCGGTTCCCTTTGCGGACCGAAGCCGGAACCGTCTGTGGCGACGGCGCCCCGTTTCGATTGCCGCCGGCCTTGTGCTGTTGCTGAGCATCCTGACGCTCACACTTCTCATTTTAGTCATTCCGGTCAAAGAACATCTGGGGGCATGAGCATGCCCACGTCACCAACATTTCCTCCCCGCGGCCGACGGGCACGACGGGCATTTTGGATGCTCGTCGCGGCTGCAGCGCTGGCGGCAGGTTCACTGACGTGCGCCATCGGCGCGGCCCCTGCACCTGTCACTGGCTTATGGACCGCCGTCAGCGGAGCGGTCCTGGCCGTTTCGCTGAGCCTCGCTGTGCGTATTCTCACCCTCCAGGACCGGACACGCAGGGCACCGGACCAAACCTTCAGGACAAGTTATGAAGGCCGGCAGTGATTGCTGCCGGACGCTCAGCGCGTGAACGACGGCGTGCCCTGCAATTGTCCGGCCGATCCAACTGCCCAAGTCACCTGGTCAGTTGTGCCCAGTCTCCAAGTGCGTGCACAACAAGTTGTCCACCGTACCGGGCTGAATCTTTATCCGGCTCAAGGCAGTTGAAACCGGCAGATTTCCCGGCCGACCCGGGCCGGTACTCTTAAACGAAGACAGCCCAACGGAAGGAGGAAAGACCATGACAGCAAGCCTGTCGGCGCGCGCTGTGTCCTTCCTCTGCAGGGTGGCCCTGTTGGCCGAGATGCTGACCATCATCGCCGGGATTCTGGGCATGCGCATCATTACCGCGTCGTCCTGATGCGCTCGGAAACACCCAAGGCCACCACTGCGCGTGCGGTCCGGCCGCTGGCCCCTGCCGGTAACCGCTAGGCTGACCCGCATGGACATCCGGCTCATCTCCCGCGTGCTGTTCCTGCGGGCCGCCTGGCGGAGAAGGGACCACTGGGACGCCGCGCGGATCAGCGCACACCAGGAACACGCCCTGCAGGAGCTGCGACGGGCAACCTACGCCGGCTCGGAGTTCTACCGGCGCCGTCACGCCGGCCTGCACGACGCTCCCCTGGACCGCCTGCCGTCGGTGACGAAAGCGGAGCTGATGGACCACTTCGACGAGGCCGTCACTACACCGGACCTGAGGCTGGCGGATCTGGAGAACCACCTGCGGTCCCTGACGCAGAGCGGTGGCGATCCGGGGATGCCGTGGCAGGGCCGGTGGTGGGCTGCAGCAACGGCCGGGACCACAGGCCGGCGCGGAACCTTCGTCTGG
This sequence comes from Arthrobacter sp. UYEF21, assembly GCF_040546085.1. NCBI lineage: Bacteria > Bacillati > Actinomycetota > Actinomycetes > Micrococcales > Micrococcaceae > Arthrobacter > Arthrobacter sp. UYEF21. The sequence goes on along the minus strand of NZ_JBEPNF010000002.1, from coordinate 56,389 downwards.
AACCGCGAAGAATGGGCGACCGTCCTGGCATCCTACGCCCGCGCGAACGACTGGGCCGGGATCTCCGCTGGGTTCACCCACCCCCTGAAGATGGCCCTGATAAGCTCCCGCATCCCCACGCACCAGTCCGCGGTCGTCGGAGCCTCGCTCCGCTCCGGACTCGTCCCCACCCTCCGCCTGGATGTCACCGCGCGCATGGATGAGACGGTGGCCGCGCTGAACCGGTTCCAGCCCAGGGTCCTGGTCGGCTACGCCTCAGCACTCAAACCCTTGGCGACGGAGCAGCGCGCGGGCCGCCTGCGCATCTCGCCGCAGGGTGTCATGTCCGCCTCCGAAGTGCTCAGCCCGCACACCGCGACGGAACTGGAAGCGGCATGGGGAAGCGCCCCCTTCGACGTCTACGCCGCCACCGAAACGGCCGGCATCGCCTCACCGTGTACCTACCGGAACCGACATGTGTACGAGGATCTGCTGATTATTGAGCCTGTGGACGAGGCCGGGAATCCCGTGCCCGCGGGGACAACCGGGGCGAAGCTTCTTGTCACAGTCCTGTTCTCCCGCACCCTGCCGCTGATCCGCTATGAAATGTCCGACACTGTGAGGCTGGGCGGAGGGGGATGCCCCTGCGGGCGCACTTTCACCCTTCTGGAGGACATCGAAGGGCGGGTCGAAGATGTCCTGCAGCTGCCAGGCAAGGACGGCGCGGTCAGCGTCCACCCTATTGTGTTCCACCACGTTCTCGACGAAGCCGGAAGCGCGGGGTGGCAGGTCATCCAGGAGCCCACCGGGCTACGCGTGCTCCTCGCGGGCCTCGCTCCCGGAGCCTCCACTGAAGGAGTTCGGGATGCCGTGACCGGCGCGCTCAACGCAGCCGGCGTCAGTCCCCTCCGAGTCGAGGTGCAGTTGGTGGAACATGTTGAACGGACAGCCCTGGGGAAATCACCGTTCGTACGAGGCCTAACCCCACCGCAATAGGGCTCTTTCCCGTGCTGGGGCTCACGACGCCCAGCGTGAGCTCCGGTCAGAACCGGCGTCGGAAAACATGTTGTGCAGTAAACAGCTAGCGTAGTCTCGTTGATTCATTTACGACGGCCATGCCTTCGGTGGCCAATCCCTCCACCGATTCCAGGATGGAGTTGCGGGACTGCGGATCGACACCAACAGTCGGTTCATCCAGGATCAGCAACGTGGGACGGTGAAGCAGTCCGATTCCGATGTTCAGCCGGCGCTTCATCCCACCAGAAAACTTCTTGGTCTGGTCGCCGGCCCGGTCGGCCAGCCCGATGAGTTCCAGCACCTCTTCGGTCCGGGAAGTGAGTTCCTGGCCCCGAAGTCCCTGGAGGCGGCCAAAGAACCGCAAGTTCTCGCGGGCGGTCAGGTCCGGATATATGGCCAGTTCCTGGGGGAAGAGGACGATGTGCCGCTTCGGGCCCGTGGTCGAGGGCGTCATGGCTTCGCCAACGACACTGACCGACCCGGCATCGGCGGGGATCAGGCCCGTGACCATGGAAATGATCGTTGTCTTGCCGGCGCCGTTGGGTCCGAGGAGTCCGAAGGTTTCCCCCGCCCGGATCTGGAAGGTTACTCCGTCTACCACCGTTCGTTCGCCAAAGCGTTTAACCAGGCCTGTCACCGCCAGAACTTCGTCAGTCCGGGTTCCCACCTCCGGAGTCGCTGCCAGCCGCATCTCAGGCTGCCGCGCAGCAATCTTTGATGAGTCCTGTTCCGGCGCATTCACGGACATCGTTAATTGCGGCAACGGCGTGGCGTTTATCCGGGTACTGTCCGGAAACGGCGAGCACCGTCCCGTCCGGTGCCACAAGCGTGAACCGGACCTGTGATTCCTTGTCCGTGAACAGTTCGAATGATCCTGCCATGCGCTTGCTCCTTCCAAACTTCCTCGTTCGGGCCTTGGGCGGGGGTAGTCGTGCCAATGCTTCCAGAGCGGAACCACCTTTATCAGGGACGAAGGTCCCGGTATCGAGACAAAAGAGCGTGAAACCCTGGGTCCGGAAGCCCTGGCTGTGAACCACGGACGGCCATAGGGTCAAATTTATGACTCAGACAGATTTGAGGGACGCGGTGATGCGCTTCCCGTTGGTGGCCGGAACCATCGCGGCGGGGGCGGTCGTTGCGGTGTTGCTGGCCGCGGGTGAGGATTCGGCGGCCCAGTGGTTGGCCAGTGTCTTCGCCCTGCTTGTTGCTGCCGGCCGCACTGTCTCCATGATCAGGGCGTTGCGCAGCGGCCGGTGGGGCATTGATCTTCTGGCGGTGACTGCCATTGCCGCGACCGTGGCGGTAGGGGAGTACGTGGCAGCCCTGATCATCGTGCTGATGCTGTCCGGTGGCGAAGCCCTGGAAGAGATCGCCCGGGGGCGTGCTACCCGGGAACTCAGGTCCTTGCTCGAGCGCGTCCCGCACACAGCCCACCGGGAACTTCCGGGCCTGCCCCCCCGAAGACATCCCGGCCGGCGACGTCCGGCCCGGCGACACTCTACTGATCAAGCCCTCGGAAGTGCTTCCCGTGGACGGATTGCTCCTCTCCGGGACCGTCAGTTTCGACGAATCCACTTTGACGGGTGAGAGCTTACCGGCGGAACATGTCAAAGGCGACACGCTGCTCAGCGGATCCGTCAACGGCGACAACGCCGTGCACATGCTGGCAACCGCCACGGCGAAAGACTCGCAGTACAGCCAGATCGTGGCGCTGGTCCAGGAAGCGGCGTCGAGCAGGCCGCCGGTGGTCCGGCTCGCCGACAAATACGCTATCCCGTTCACACTCCTGGCTTTTGCCCTGGCAGGGGCCGGCTGGTACTTCAGCCAGGATCCAGTGCGGTTTGCCGAGGTCCTCTTCGTCGCCACCCCGTGCCCGCTGCTCATTGCCGCTCCCGTCGCATTCCTCGCCGGTACCAGTCGGGCAGCCCACGCAGGAATCATCATTAAGAGTGGCGGAACCCTTGAGCAGCTTGCCCGGGTGCGAACGGCGGTTTTCGATAAGACCGGCACCCTCACTCACGGCCGCCCGACCCTCCACGCCGTCCGGATCTCCAAGTCCTCAGCACCTGATATGTCTGAGGACAGGCTGTTGCAGCTGGCGGCTTCGGCAGAGCAGTACTCATCCCATGTCCTCGCCTCTTCCGTGATTGAGGCTGCCCGGCGCAGTGGGCTCCGGCTGCTGGCGGGCAGAAACGCGGTTGAGCACACTACGCAGGGAGTCACTGCCAGCTGCGGCAACCAAACCATCATGGTGGGCAAGCCTGACTTCGTACGCTCGGGCACGTCAGGCTTCGAGGAGGCCGACGTGGCCAGCGGACAACTGGCTGTCTACGTGGGCGTTGACGGACGCTTTGGGGGAGTCTTGATCATGAGCGACCCACTCCGGGAAAACGCGGTTGACACGCTGACCGCGCTGCGCCGGCTGGGCATTGAGGAAACTCTCCTGGTCACCGGCGACTCGTTGGCCACCGCCGAAAAAATCGCTGCAGAGACAGGGATCTCCCGGATTCAGGCAGGGTGCCTTCCGGGTGACAAAGTCTCCATCGTCGCAGGGCTGCGGGAGCGCCCGGTCATGATGGTGGGCGACGGCGTGAACGACGCCCCCGTCCTGGCCGCCGCCGACGTCGGTATCGCCATGGGTGCCAAGGGCGCAACGGCGGCGAGCGAGTCAGTCGACGTCGTGATCATGCTCGACGACCTGTCCAAGGCTGCGCTGGCCGTCGACATCGGACAGCGCACGGTCCGGATTGCGCTGGCGAGCATCTGGACCGGAATCCTGCTGAGCATCGGCCTGATGATTGCAGCGGTCTTCACCTATCTCCCCGCTGTGGCCGGTGCCCTCCTCCAGGAGCTGGTGGACCTGGCGACAATCCTTAACGCCCTTCGTGCACTGCGGCATGGCGGCCGGGTGCGCACGACGGCGTCAGGTGGCACACCGGTCAGCGTCGCCGGCGTGAAGTGAGGGCCGGCGTCGTCATCCCACCTGCGTCACCTCACCTGCCGCCCGGAGGTACTTGCCCCGGCGAGTCCAGCGGAGGCCACCAGCCCGATGGCGGGGTGATCACAAAGCGCCGGCCGCTGACCTCAGTGGGCGTTACCCGCACCAGATGGTCCTTGCTGCCCGTCTCCCAGGGCGAAAGCCCGGCGTCTGCGGCCTCCTGGAAGGCTTCCTGGGTGTCCACAACTTCGGCGGTCCCCTTGATGATGACACTCCATGCAATGGTGCCGTAGGCGTTCAAGCCGTCGGCTTCCAACGCAACCGGTTCGCCGCCACGAACAGCATCCAGTTTGGTGCCTGGACCGGTGCGGAACACCACGGTCCCGTAGTCGGGGACGTAATTCACCGGGAAGATCTCAGGCCCGCCGCCCGCAGTGATGGCGATCCGGCAGACCGAAGCGGATCGGAGGTACTTCCAGCAGTCATGAATGTCGAGGACTTCCGTTTCCGGTCCTGAGCCGTTTCCTTGCATGCCGGGGTTCCTCCTACTCGTGCTTCCTGCGTTGGATAGGGGTGATTACGGCAGGGCACGGCAGGTTCGTCAGGACCGCGTGTGCCGTGGAACCGAGCAGCAGCCGTTTGAAGCCGCCCCGGCCGCGGCTTCCCACCACGAGCAGCCGGGCGGCAGCCGCGGCCTGCACCAGCGCGTCCGCCGGTTCCTTTTCGCTTTCCAGAATCTTGTGCACCACAAGGTCCGGGTAATCCTCGCGGAGGCCGGCCACCGCTTCGGAGAGAACAATCTGTTCTTCTTCGTCAATCAGCTCGGCAAGGCTGCTGGTCGGCAGGCCGGCCTTGACCCAGCGGTTGGGGCCGCTGAAGGCGAACAGCACTGTAAGCTCCTGGCCCTCCCTGTCCGCCTCGGCCGCTGCGAACGCGACGGCCTGGGTGGACTCCTCCGAACCGTCCACGCCCACCAGGACTCCGCTGCGGCCTTCGAGGTCATGCATTCCGACGACGGCGACCGGACACTTCGCCGCGGCGGCGACCTGCAGGGCCCGGTCGGTGAGCGAACCACCCAAATGGGTGCCCCCGGAGCCCACCACAAGCATGGACACCTTGGTGGAGTACTTACCCAGTGAGCCGGCGACGCTGCCTTCCAGGAGTTTCGTGGTGATTTCGATCGGAACGGTGCCCCTCACTCGCCCGGCGGCAGTTTCCAACAATTCGCCACCTTTCTCCAGCAGCATGTCGGTCCAGGGGATAGGTTCCGCCACCCAACGGTCATCCACGACGTGGAGGATCACCAAGGGCTCGCCGCTGCGCTCGGCCCGGCGCGCAGCCCACACTACGGCCGCCTGGCTCTGGGCTGAATCATTGGTGGCGACGGCGATTGGCTTGGAGGATCTCACGGCAGGCCTTCCTGTTCCATTTGTTCGGGACTGTGGACAACGAGGACCGGGCAGTGCGCGTGGGCAACGCAGGCTGAGCTGACGGATCCCAGAAGCAGGCCGCCGAATCCGCCATGGCCGCGCCTGCCCACGACGATCATGTCAGCGTGGCGGCTGGCGTCGATGAGTGCATCCCGGGGGTGTCCGCGGACGACACGAGGGACGACGTTCGGCGGCGTCTCCGCTCCGAAGGCCTTTTCCAGGGCTTCGTTGAGGATCATCTCTACACGCTCCTCGAAGCGGTCTATGCCCATAGCCACGTAGCCGGCGTAGACCTGCGGATCATCCCAGCAAGCCGTGGCCAGCACCTTGGCCCCAACGGGGACGGCCAGCCGCTGGGCCTGCCGGAGCGCTTCCACCGAGGCATCGGATCCGTCCACCCCCACCACGAATCTGGCATCCTGCAGTGTTGACTCCTCCATGACAGTTTCCCTTCGTGATGTCTGCTTGCTGCCTCCAGCCTGCGGTGCCGGACGGTGGACCTCTAGGGCCAAAAGTCACCTAGTCAGTACTACCGTCGCGAATATTTTGTCGTCCTTCGGCGTTTTAACCGCGTTCCTCGCGTGCGGGCGTGTTAATCCTTGGCGGTGGGCGATGATATTTGCGTGGCAGACGTGCAGGAGTGGGCCGATGCGCTGGCGGAGATCGGGGGAACTGATCGGGGCCAGATTCGCCCGTTCGGAGCCGCAGGCGAACGCTGTGGAGTACGTCAAGGGGCTGCTCTCCGGCGAGGAGCGGAAGAATTCCTGGACGCTCTCGGAGCGGGCCGGGCACAGGGTCCCGGACCGGATGCAGCGGCTGCCAAGGACAATGTTTGCGGCCACGATCCAACCCCATGTTGGCCCGAAGATCAAAAGGAGCGGGACGGGGAGGGCGATGAGCCAGCCGGCTACGAGGACCGGGTTTGCGGCCGTAGCGGTCTGAGAGAGGGTGCCGGCGAAGTAGTTGGTGGCGGCCTTGGCCAGGCCGAACGCCAGGATGAAGGTCAGCGCGCTGGTGTAGAGGTCAAGGTAGAAGACCTTCTGGGCGAGCAGCGGCAGTATGGTGCGTTCCTAGCCCAGTGTGCCGCCCACGAGGGCGTTGACAGCGACCAGAAGCATGAACTGGGCCAGGTTCTGCCGCAGGCCCAGCGTGAGCCCGGCGTCAGGGTCGCGCCGCTGCCGCGCGGCTGTGTTTCCGGGCTTCATCACTGCTCTGCCTTTTCATGGGATGGAGTGTAGGCGGCGGCCCGGCCTTTGGGCCACCGCCTAGGATCCTTGTGGTCTCTCTGTTTTCGATGCTGCCGGGACTAGTTGGCGGAAACGGATTCCGGGGTCTGCTGCCGTGCGGCCCAGGCGGCGTAGCTACCGTCGAGTTCGACGACGTCGTAGCCTTCCCGGCGCAGGATGCTGGCCACGACCGAGTTGCGGACACCGCTCTGGCAGTAGCTCACGATGGTCCCGTCAGCGGGCAGCTGGTCCAGGTTCCAGAGCACGCGGCCACCGCTCAGCTGGCTCGATCCGGGGATGTGCCCGGCGGCGTGTTCGGTGCGGTTGCGGACGTCGAGCATCAGCGCCGAGTCGAAGCTTTCCAGATCTTCGGGCTGGATCAGGCGCGGGGTGGCGGCCGGCAAGCCCTCGAAGCCGGTGACATAGCCGCTCACGGCGTCGATGCCGACGCGGACAAGGTGGTCCCACATTTCCTGGGCCTGCTCCTGGCCGGCGGCCAGCAGCACCAGCGGGCGGGAATCACGCTCGGGGTCAACGGCCCAGGCGCCGAAGCTGGCCACGGACTTTCCGGCCGGAATGTTCAGGGCGCCGGCGACCGTGCCCTCGTGCACCTCGGCGTTCGGGCGGGTGTCCACGAAGGTCACCGTGTCCTGGGCGAGGTCGCTGGCGACCGTCGCGGCGTCTAGCTCCGCCAGCGGGGCGCGTCCGCCCATGACGGCCGGGCCCTGCCGGTTCTGGCGCTTCATTCGACCGAAGTAGGCGTGGGCGTCCGGCTGGCCGTCGAGGAGCTCGTCGATGAAGCCCTGCTCGTCGTTCGCGGCGAAGTATGGGCCCCACCAGGCGTAGAGCCGTTCGTAGCCGACGGTGGAGGAGGGGATGGCGCCGAGGGCCTTGCCGCACGCGCTGCCGGCGCCGTGGCCGGGGTGGACCTGGACGTAGTCGGGCAGAGTCAGGAACTTCTCGCGCAGGCTGGCGAACAGCTGCTTCGCGCCGGCGAAGCGGGTGTCGACGCCGCCGGCCGCCTCGTCGAGAAGGTCAGGGCGGCCCAGATCGCCGGAGAAGACGAAGTCGCCGGAGAGCAGGTAGCCGGGCTGGTCGCTGAACGCGCCGTCGGTGATGAGGAAGGACAGGTGCTCGGGGGTATGCCCCGGAGTGTGCACGGCCTTGACGGTGATGTTGCCGAGGGTGATCGTGTCGCCGTCGTACAGGCGCTCGGCGTCGAAGCCGTACTGCCAGTCCGGGCCGCCCTCACCCGAGACGTACATGGCGGCGCCGGTGGCGGCGGCCAGTTCGCGGGTGCCGGAGAGGTAGTCGGCGTGGATGTGGGTCTCGGTGACGGCCACGATCTTCATCCCGTTGGCTGCGGCGAGGGACTGGTAGACCGCGATGTCGCGGCGGGGGTCGACGACGACCGCCTCGTTCTTGCTCTGGCAGCCGATGAGGTAGCTGGCCTGGGCGAGATCTTCGTCGTAGATGCGCTCGATAAGCATGTGGTTCTCCTTGATAAGTGGGTGGGGAAGCTGTCGCCGCGGGTCAGGCCTGCTGTTGTGGGACCTCGGCGCGGAGTGCCGCCATGTCCAGGTTCTTCACGGCGGTGATGACCTCTTCCAGGCCGGTGGCGTTCTGGGCGCCGGGCTGTGAGAAGACGAGGGTCTTGTCGCGGAAGGCCATCAGGGTGGGAATGGAGGTAATGCCGGCCGCGGCCGCCAGAGCCTGTTCGGCTTCGGTGTCGACCTTGGCGAAGACCAGGTCCGGGTGTCTTTCGGAGGCGGCGTCGTAGGTGGGGGCGAACATGCGGCAGGGACCGCACCAGCCTGCCCGGAAATCAACAAAAACGATCTCGTTGCCCTCCAAGGTCTCTGCCAGGGTCCGTTCGGTGATGTCGATCGTTGCCATAAGTGAATTGTATACCCCCCGGGGTATCTTGAAAAGTCGGATGGATGAGGGCCGGCCCCGCAGCCGGGGCGGTGTTTAGGCGGTGGGAAATCCGGCGCGGGTCCAGGCGATCATGCCGCCGGTCATGGTATCGGCGGTGAATCCGGCAGCGTTGAGGGCGTCCGCGACGTGGGCGCTGCGGTTGCCGCTGCGGCAGACGGCGATGACTGGAACGGCCGGGTCCAGTTCGGACAGTCGGGCCCGCAGTTGTCCCATCGGGATGTGGAGGGCGCCGGGGATCATGCCCTCGGCGACTTCGAAGTCTTCCCGGACGTCCAGAATTCGGGCGGTATCGCGGAGCTGGTCGGTTTCGGTAACGGTGATTTCTGAGATGGGACTCTCCTTCGATCATTTTGGGTTTTCTGTTGTTCCCGGAGGAACGCTCTAGCGGACGGGTTCGCCGGACCGGCGCCAGGCGATCATTCCGCCGCGGATCGAGTAGGCCTCGTAGCCCTTCCCTGCGAGGGCCCGGGCCGCGGAGGCTGACCGGACGCCGGACTGGCATACGGCGATGACAGGCCGGTCTTTCCGGATGCCGGTGGTGCCGGTCTGCAGCCGGTCAAGCGGGACGTGTCTTGCCTGGGGTGCGCGCCCGGTGCGCCATTCCTGGGCGGAGCGGACGTCAATCAGGGTGGCGCCGGAGGTGAGGAGTTCCCTGGCCTCGGCCACCGAGATGGACTTGCAGGGTCTGCTGAAGGCTTTCTTGAGGGTGCTGATGAAGCCCATGATGAATCTCCTCTGTGTCGGTATCTCAGGCGGTGGGCATCAGGTTTCCGGCGGTGCTGACCGTCACCCAGGCGGCGACGATGAAGATGAGCACGGCGAACGAGATGCGGATGTGACTGTCCTTGAGGCGGCGGGCGAATCGGGCCGCCGCGAGGGAGCCTAAAATGGCGGGAACCGCGAACGCCAGGACGGTGGGCCAGTTGACGGTGAATCCGGCGGCGTGGGCGCTGAACCCCGCGGCGGAATTGACGACAATGATCGCCAGGGATGTTCCCACCGCCTGTTTCATCCGCAGTCCCAGGAAGAGGGTGAGTGCGGGGGTGATCAGGAATCCGCCGCCGACGCCCAGGAGCCCGGTGAGGAACCCCACCAGGAGTCCGACGCCGACGGCTTTGGGGGCGCAGGAGCGGAAGGCGCTGCCGGGTCCGGTACCGCAGGAGCCCTCGGTTTCGGTGGTGCTGTGGAGCATGCGGATGCCGGCGATCACCATGATGGCGGCAAAGGCCAGCATCAGGATGTCCGGGTCCAGCAACCGTCCGACGGCGGTGCCGCCCCAGGCCGCGGGGATGCCCGCCGCGCCGACCAGCAGCAGCACGGGCCAGTTGATGCCTTCGCGGAGCCTGGGGATCAGGGCCGCCAGCGAGGAGACGCCCACCACCAGCAGGGAGGTGGGGATGGCCTCGGCGGTACTCAGGCCCACACCGTAGACCAGGGCGGGGACGGCGACGATGGAACCGCCGCCCCCGACCAGGCCGAGCACGATCCCGACGACGAGTCCCAGGACCAGTGCCGGGATCACGACGCGCGGGCCTGCCCGGCAAGCGTGTTCACCACGGGCAACTGCAGGATGGCAGCTTCCCGGGTGGGTTCCGTGGCCGCCCTGTTCCAGGGCATAGCCGACAGGGCCTGGCCCATGGCACAGGTGTTGGTCGCAGCGGAGAAGGTCAGGCCGGTACCGATGGCCCCGGCGAGCATGCGGATCTTCGGGGAGACGAACCTGCCTCCGGCCAGGCCCAGAACCACCGGGGAACCGGCGGCGAGACGAACCTGGCGCTCCAGGTCCCAGCGCCCCTGGCCCCGGACGACGTCGCCGCCGGCCGCGGCAAATCCGGGGACCCCGCCGGTCAGAACATGGGCGGTCCCGATGCCGGCCCCGCCCAGGCGCTGCCGTGCCTGCTCTGCCCGCGCCCCGGACTGGCACACCAGAACCACTCGGCTGCCCAGCCTCGCCGCAAACTCATCGGTGTGTTCCGAGAGCAGCGGCAAGGGCACGTTGTAGGAGCCGCGGATGTGCATGGACTCGAACTCCGCGGCGGAGCGCACATCAATGACGACGAGGTCCTGATGCTCCTGGAACCAGGACCTCAGTTCCTGCGGGTCAAGGGACGTCATGGCCGGGGCCGAAGTGGAAGGGGAAGTCATGGATGTCCTTTCAAGACACATGCCGGCTACTGCGAATACCCCGTAGAGTATTCCAGATACCCCCAGGGGTAGTCAACACACCCCGGGGGGTATATGCTGAAGGTCAGAAACTTCCTGACTTGGAGACCCTTTATGCAACTCGATCCAACAGAACTGTCCCCCGTCGTTAACCGCCTCAAGCGCGCCCAGGGCCAGCTGGCTGCCGTGACCCGCATGCTGGAGGAGGGCCGTGACTGCAAAGACATCGTCACCCAGCTCGCAGCCGTCTCCAAGGCGCTGGACCGGGCAGGTTTCGCCATCATCGCCAGCGGCCTGGAACAGTGCATCGTCCGCGAAGATACGAGCATGAACAAGAAGGACCTGGAAAAGCTCTTCCTCTCGCTCGCCTGAGCCGCAGACAGCCGGAAAGCCCAATCAAGGAGCGCACCATGACCTACACCCATACCGTCGTTCTCCCCCTTGCCTGGCCCGAGGCCGTGCAGCAGACGCGCGAAGCCCTCGCCGTCCAGGGGTTCGGCATCCTGTCCGAAATCGATGTCCGCGCCACGTTCGAAGCCAAACTCGGATCCGACGCCGCCGACGCGGTGGGTGACTATGTGATCCTGGGCGCCTGCAACCCCGTCCTGGCCAGCCGCGCCCTCGCTTCCGAACCGGACCTCGGCGCGCTGCTGCCCTGCAACGTCGTCGTCCGCCGCGGCAAAGACGCCAGCGGGACAACCGTCCAGGCCATTGACCCGCAGACCATGGTCCGGCTCAGCGACAGCCCTGCCGTGCGGGAGGTCGCCGACGACGCCGACACCCGGCTCCGCGCCGCCCTGGCAGCCCTTGACGGCACCGGGAAGTCGCTCAGCTGATCCCTGCGGCGATGCTGCCGAGGCGCCGTTGAGTGGCGCACTGAACTGCAACGGCGGAATAGCCCCGGAGGACGGCACCGGCAGCCCACGGAGGAAACCGTGACGCTGACGGTGAGAACCAGACCGCTATTGAAGGAGATCCAGACATGATGGGTGGAAACGGCTTCATGTGGGGCCCGATGTGGTTCTTCTGGCTGCTCGTGGTCATGGGTGTCGTCCTGCTCGTGATTCTTGCCGTGCGGGCTTTCTCCGGCGGGATCGGCCGCCGCGGCGGCACCCCGGGGGACGTCCGCGGGGCGGATCATTTGTCGCCCCCCGCGGGCAGGAGCACGGCCAGACGCATCCTGGATGAACGTTATGCCAGCGGCGCGCTGAGTGCCGAGGAATACGCCGAACGGCTGAAAGTCCTGGGCGAGGATCACTGATGCAGCCCCTTAGCCGGCGCAGTGCCTTGGTCCTTGGCGGCCTGGGGTCCGCCGCCACGCTGACCGGGGCGGCAGGTCTGCTCGGGGTGTGGGATTCCAGCTTCAGGCCTGCCGGCGGGCAGGACCTTCTGCAGCCGGCGGCCGTGCACAGCGAGGGCGGCCGGCTGCAGGTGAGAATCTCGGCGGCCCAGGGACCGGTGCGCATTGCCGGCAGGGACGCTACCGCCCTGTCCTATAACGGGTCAGTTCCGGGCCCCGCGCTGTTCCTGAGCCCGGGAGACCTGCTGGAGATTACTCTCGAGAACCGTTTGGCCGTCCCGACCAACCTGCACGTGCACGGCCTGCACGTCTCCCCTCAGGGCAACGGGGACAATGCGCTCCGGTCAGTTGCCCCCGGGGCGTCTTTCGACTACGCCTACCGCCTTCCGGAGAACCATCCGCCGGGGGTGTACTGGTACCACCCCCATCACCACGGCAGCGTGGCGGATCAGATCTTCGGCGGACTCTTCGGCGCCATCATCGTGGAAGACCGACAATCCATCCCCGCGGCCAGGGAACGCATCATGATCGTCTCGGACATGACACTGGACGCAGCGGGACGACCGGAAGAGGTTTCAGTGATGGAGAAGATGATGGGCCGGGAGGGAAACCTGATCCTGGTCAATGGCCAGTCCAACCCGCGACTGTCGGCCAGACCGGCCGAACGCGAGCGGTGGAGAATTATCAACGCCTGCACCGCCAGATACCTCAGATTGCGGATCGACGGCGCGTCCCTGCAGCTGCTGGGCCTGGATTCAGGCCGCTATCAGGAACCCCGGGAGGTCGATGAGGTGGCGCTGGCCCCGGGCAACCGGGCGGATCTACTGGTCACCCCAGGCGCAGGCACCGCCCTCCTGCGCACCCTGCCCGTGAACAGGGGAACCATGGGCACCATGACGGGAGGAAACAACGGCACCCCGGGGCAGCAGCCGGGCCCGGACGGGACCGCCCTGGCCACCCTTGCGGCCACCGGGGACCCGGTGCCCGCTCCTGCACCAGTGCCGGCACAGCCGGCACCCAGAGACTTGCGGACCGCTGCGCTCACCGCCCGCCGGGAACTCACCTTCGCCATGGGCATGAACATGAACAACGGCATGGGCTCCGGGCCGGGGATGATGGCTTTCACCATCAACGGCAAACCATTTGATCCGGCCAGAGTCGACACCACAGTCTCCGCCGGAGGGATCGAGGAATGGACGCTGACGAACACGAGCCCGATGGACCACCCGATCCATCTTCACGTCTGGCCCATGCAAATCATCGAACAGGCAGCCCGCCCGGTGGATGCGGCCGAGTGGCAGGACGTTGTCAACGTCCCGGCCCGCAGCAGCGTCCGAGTCCGGATTCCGTTCGAAGACTTCACCGGCAAATCCGTCTACCACTGCCACATCCTGGACCACGAAGACAGCGGCATGATGGGCATCATAGAGGTCCGCTGATGGTCCGGAGGCGCTGTGCCTCTTGTACTTGGCCCTCACAGCCGGCAGCGACCGGGTGAAACGCCAGGTCATAGGGCTTGGCCTTCTTGGGTACCTGTTCTACTCATATGGCATCTATGTGATCGAGCGCGCCTACAACGGCCTATACCTCGTCTACATGGCAATTTTCACACTGGCTTTCTGGGCTATGGCCCTTGCTGGCGCTTACCTTCGCAGGGACCTGCACACACCGTCCCTCCCGAAAGCGCTTCGACTAGTGTCGGCATCCGGTGCGATGCTTCAGCCCCTCATCTTCTATCCGCTGTGGATCGGGATGCTCTTGCCGCTCATGCGCACCGGCGAGCAGATCGACTCCCTATACTCGATCTTCATCCTGGACCTCTGCTTCGTCATGCCCGCTTTTCTCATCCTGTCCGTCCTCACCTACCGGTCGCACAGGACGGGATTGCTTCTGCTGCCATCCATCTATGTTCTGGGCTTCACCCTCATCCTCTCCCTGGCGGTGGGGGAACTGGTTAAGCCGCTGTTCGGGGCGGCCTTGAACCCGGCGGCCTTGTGGCCAGCACTGGCGCTGTCCATTCTGTTCTTTGTGCTTGGCGCACTTCATTTGTACAAGCTGCGCCTTGGCAGGAGGCAGGATTATGCCCGGGGTGATTAGAGTCCGCGCTTCCTTGAACCGTGCCCGACCCAGGCGCTATAAGCCGCGGATCTTTCGATCCGGCGGTTGGCCGTCATCACCACGAGTCCCTCGCGGCGGCAGAGCCAGCTAAGGGGCCCTTCGGCGCCCGCTTCGACCCTACGGCTTCTGGCCCTCGCGCACCTGCGCCGGGTCCAACCGCTCCGAGCGACCCTGCTACCTAGCCTAGGCGTTCGCTCCGATGGGGTGCCGAGGTAGGCGATGGCCCCCCTCTGGTGCCCCTGCTGAGCCGGCGACTCTTTGGAGCGCAGACTTCCCAGAAGGTCGATACTTGGAGCGCTGGGCGGTCTCGACCTCCCTAAGGCCGTCGCACAGTGGCCACTAGTCCCCAGTTCGTGATTTCTAGAGTCAGGGCGGCCATAAGGTCCGTCCTTCCAGCACAAGCCTAGTTGCTGCCAGCCTGACGTCTGCCTGAACCCATAGATACCCATGGCTCTAGTGTCGCGGGTGGTCGAGTCCTGCGGCCGGACGCACCGGACTTCGTTGAGTGGCAGGCAGCCTCCACCAGCTCGGGGACGAATTCTGAAGTCATGCGGTTCGCGCCGCTCAAGACATGAAAGGGTATCCGCAGGGTAGTCCCGGCGGGGATCCCAGGAAGCATGGAGGGCGGCTGTCGTGGCCCCTGAACCTGAAGACCTGTCCAGCGATTTGGTGGCGGAGACGGCACCTGATCGGGGCGAATCTGGCAAGGCGCGCATGACACCGGACGAGCGCACCTCTGCCTTGAGGGAGGGTCCGATGCAGCGTGGAGCGCGCTGGCTCCGGGCAAGTGGGCCGCTGTGGTGGACAGGGCTGCTTCCAGCACATTCGTCGCAGTGACTGATAGTCAAATCATCACAGCTGCTCCCCGAGCGCTACTCCACCGAGGGGAACTTGGCGAAAGCTTCCTGCTCAGAGACGTGCAATTCGTTCGGCCTCCTCAGAAGCAGAGTGAGAGCGTACGTCCAACGATAGATGTCATCACGGAGCACCAAGACCTGCGTTGGATTTTCCCGTCAGCCGCCGACGACGGATCGATCGACAAACTCGCTGTCATGCTCAAGGAGGGCGCGAAAAGTACGCGAGGGGATCGAATGGCGATCGAGGATCTCCCTGTGCCAGAGCCGGAGCCCGGCGCAGACTAATCGGACGCCGACATACAGTGAAAACCGAGAACTGTCGATCGGCATCATGTCCGCCACACGTTTACCCCACGGAAATGATGAAAAACGTCGACATGTCACGGGTTGTCCGTCGGACCAGAAACGTCTAGATCCCGCCGATTTGCAACACAACACAAGCCCTTGACAACCAATGAAATACACTGTCCTCTGAGAAGAGGTCAGGAGTTCGAATCTCCTTAGCTCCACAAGTAAAGCCCTTTGACCTGCGGAAACGTTGGGTTGGAGGGCTTTTCTCTTGGCCAGTTCTGAACCCACCCCACGTTTTGGGACGAAAACCTACACCACCTCCTGCAGACGGTCCGTTCGGATCAATGGGGCAACGGTCGCCGGTAGCCGTAGGTCGTTGCTAGACGATATGACGTGAGGGGTGCAGGTTCTGGCCTGTCTGGGACCGGCCATTATCGCCGGGGCGGTCCCGCAGCGCCAGCTTGGATGTAATCCGTGCCGTCTGTGTGGTGGGCGGCGCTGCGGGCCCTGATCCCGGGCGGTGATGTCCTTTATCCCGGACGGGTGGGTATGGGATTCATTAATTGATGATCGGCGTGGGGCGTTGGTGTGAAATTTTTTCGGACGGCTGCAACACACTTAGGTACGTGGCGGACAAGTACAGGGTATGAGCTACCTATCGAGAGCCCCTGATCGGGCAGAGGACTTTCGGGCACTATACGAATCGGCGTACGGTGACCTACTGAAGTTCGTTCAGCGTCGCAACGACTCGGCAGATGCTGAGGACGTGGTGGCTGAGGCGTTCGTTATTGTTTGGCGACGATTTTCGGAAGCGCCAACGCACGAAGGTGATGCACGCGCTTGGGTTTTTGGCATCACGCGAAATCTCATGCTGAATGCTCGACGTGGAGAACAGCGACGCCAGGCCCTCGGTGTTCGGCTTGCCGAGACGACGCCGATCTCTCACGGCGATTCTCACGCTGACTTGGTCAGCAGCCGCGTTGACCTGAGTAGGGCCTGGGCGCTTCTCTCCGAAGTCCACCAAGAAACCTTGGGACTCGCGATCTTCGATAACCTCGCCGCACCACAAGCAGCACACGTCGTGGGTATTTCACCCGTGGCTTTTCGGCTCCGCCTGACCCGAGCACGACGAGCCCTGCGACTGCTGCTTGAGCACTTACCCCGCAATGCCTCTGCCGTGCCGGCAAAATTTTCCGAAAAGGCGTCAACACCATGAAAAGCAACCAGAACATTGACACCCTCCTACGGTCCATGGACGCAGCTGAGCAGAGTCCAGCCCCCGACTCGGACCGTTCACAGAAAGACCTGCACCGCATTCTCGGGTCCCACCCAACTGCTGCGGGAAACAGAAAAGCAACCACAGAACACAAACCGGCCGCGCCACAACCCAACCGCCGCCGGCGCTCCTTCGTCGTGGGTGGATTTGCCGCGGCAGCCACGGCCGTATTGCTCATCATTCCCGCTCTTTCCGGAGGAGACGCGGCGTTTGCGACGTGGACGGCGGCTCCTGGAGAGCTGAGCGGTACCGAACGTGACGGAGCGGTCTCCGACTGCCTCCGCTCGAGTCACGGGGTTGGCAGTGGCATGTACTCAAGCGACCTGGCGGTAGCAGAAGTCGCCATCGCTGAAAAACGTGGCGCCTGGACAACTGTTGTCCTCACCGGACGGGACGGCTTTGAAGCAACGTGCACCACGGATACCACAGCCTCATGGTTCAACAAGGGATCCTTCGGTTCAGTTGGAAAGCCCGGAAACGATCAGACTCTCACCGCGCGAGCGGTCATGGCTACCCAGCTCGGAACAGGGGTAATCTCCAATAACCCGCTCTCAATGGCATCAGGTCGAATTGGCACAGACGTTATCGCCATTACTTACATGAGCGCGGCCGGCGAAAAGATCAAGGCGACCGTCTCCAAAGGTCAGTTCGCCTTCTGGCTCCCCGGCGATGAAATAACAAACTCCTCCGACCAAAACGTGCCCATCGAAGTGACCTACAGCGACAACTCGACCGAAACCCAATACCTCAGTCTCTAGCGGGCCGCCCTGAATCATGCCTCGCATGGCTGCAATGTGGGTACGCAGCGTCATACGCATCGTGTCGGATAGTCCAAGACGTGGCGAATCGGCCCCAAGCGTCTTCGAGTTCACGCTGGCTACGTCAGCGAGCAAGATATCAAAGCTGGCCGATCGGTTCCGGGATCTGCGATCTGCGAGTATCTTCCTCGACTGCCAGTTCGTACCAGGTCTCCGCTCCCCAGCGCCGGGCTGGGTGTATCCAAGTTCTGATACAGGGCATCGATGAGATTACTGAGCTCCCCTGCGGTCAGGGTGGGGGAGGACCTTTTCAGGGCCGCGGGGATCGTTGATGAGGACGAGCGGTGCCTTCGAAGTTCTCATCGCCCGGACTCCCGGCTGTCGGGTCGACGCTGCATGCTGTTCACGGGGCTCCATCCGGACACTAAGAAGACGGCATAGTTCCTGAGTCTATGCGGGGGCCGGAACCGCCACAAACGGGCCGGGTAGTTTCGGCCAGGACGGTTTCAGCAGCAGTGTGGAGCTGGCGACGGCTGGGGGTGACGTTCGCTATCTCAGACGGACGCCTTCGTCGCCAGCTCCGGTCACGAGCCTACGGACTCTGCCTGCAATACGCGCGAGTAATCGGTACGCGTTTTTTAAAGCCGACGTACCCTCCCCTAACTTGTGGCCCGTGGCTGGCCGCCTAGTGTAGCGTGCCGTTGATCCCTTTGGTTCTGGTTTTTGTCAGACTTGATCCATGGTTTATCTGGCAAGGGCTTTGGAATTGCGTGACGGTGACCGGGGGGCTTTGGAGGCGCTGACCCGCGGGAAGGCATCCTTCGCGACGTTGGCGTTGCGGGCGCGCACGGTTTTGTTGGCTGCCGACGGGATGCCGAATATCCGGATCGAGAAAATCACCGGGTTTCGGCACCCACGGTCTTGAAGGGGCGCAACCGCTATGCCGAGGGCGGGATCGAGGCCCTGTCCGATGTCCAGCGCCCGGGCAGGGAGCGGGAGATCGACGAACTGGCCCTCATCGCGGACACCCTGACCAACGACGGGAAGCCTCGGGCAGAGTTGGGGATCTCGCACTGGTCCGCCCCGGATCATGGCCGAACGCCACGGAATCTCCTTTTCCTCGGTGGTGAACAACTAAATTGAGCCCGAAACACGAGTCGGCGATACTCGTTCCTCATGGAAGCGATACTTGCTTGTGCCCAGCACGTATTGCCCGGGCGTCAGTGGCCCTTATGGGCGTTATTCGAACCAAATACCGGCCACCGGCGAGCATCGCCGAGGGATTGCAACAATCCTTGTGCTGCCTATTCCAAGCCCACTTCGCCGGTTCATTGAAGGACAGAAAGCATCGGGGAAAGCCGCTCTCTGACTTCCTGACTCTCACACAGCGCTGCCACTGCATGGGTATTGCGTCGCATCAAAGTCAGGCGGCTTCGAGTGAGATCGATGTCAGAGAGACTTGGGAGGTCATGCCAATGGTGAAAGATAGGTAGGCGGAGTCCAGATGGCTGGGTGGCTTGCCCTGCGGACGGACGCAGTGACTACGACTGCGAGCCCGCCTCTAGGTCCAGGTATTCCGCCGGTGCCCGAATACCTTGACTTGGACAGGCAGGGACCCTCATTCTGGGTACCTGATTGCTAAGAGCCGAAACGGGGCCGACCATGAACATCACCCGCCCAACGTCCATGCTGAGCCGGTTTCGCTATCTGCTGGCCGCCATTGCAGCAATGCTGTTGACGCTACAGGCCCTCCCGGCGGAAGCCACAACAGCCGCCGGCCCGGGCAATGACGTCTCATGGCCGCAGTGCGGCAAGGCGCTGCCCAAGGGCCAGACCTTTGGAATTGTTGGCGTCAACAACGGCCTCGCAAATACCACTAATCCCTGCCTCGCTACCCAGCTGTCCTGGGCCGGATCGTCAACCGGCGCTACTGGACAGCCCAAGGTCGCGCTCTACGTGAACACCGCCAATCCGGGGTCAGCTGGCTCATGGTGGCCTACAAGCAATACCTATGGCGGAACTACTGTGGCCAACCCCTACGGCCAGTGCACGAGCGGATCCTTTGGAGCGGCCTGCTCATACATGTACGGGTACGCCAAGGCATATGACGATGCAAACATTCGAGGCGTGAGCAATCCCGCCTCATACACATGGTGGCTCGACGTCGAAACCGGCAACAGCTGGTCCGCCGACAAGGCTTCCAACCGCGCGGATCTTGAAGGCATGATTGCCTACTTCGCGAGCATCGGTGCATCGAGCGGAATCTACTCGACGAGTAGCCAGTGGTCGCAAATAGCCGGCACCGCTCCAACGTCGAGCCCGCTCTACACCTCCAGAAGTTGGCTCGCCGGGGCAAGTTCGCTGGCGTCGGCGAAGCGCATGCGTGGCGCTGCGCCGCTGACCGGAGGAGGCAAAGTCACGCTCACGCAGTATGTCTCAGGTGGCTTCGACTACGACTACTCCTGCGTCTGAGCTCCGGAAACCACTCAGGGCACTTTTCCGTCCGGTAGCGGCACATGTGGAGTCCTGAACCCCTCTGGGCGGGCATCCGAGTGACTGGCCGTGTTTGAAGGACGGATCCGGAGAGAGTGCTGCTCCAAGGGGGCTTGTTTTTCCGTCCCCGCGGGAGTGGACTGATTCCATGGCTTGTGCTGCGGCCAGTAGTCAGCGCCCTGGCGGAGCCTGGTCCACCTATAGAGAATCGCGGATGGAGATCGCCATGAGTACAGCGACGCTCGATAAGAAGGCAGTGAAGCGCGCCACTTTCCACGTGCAGCCCTGCGACGGGACGGATGGCAACAAGTGGGACCTGCATAAGTTCAGGACCAGCAAGCACCAGTATTTCCGCACTCAGAAGGAAGCCTTGGCCGCTGCGCACCTGGCCGTCGGCTCGCAGCCGGCGCACGTGGTGATGCACGCACGGGACGGGCACGCCTACCGGGAATTCGACCTGAACTGAATCAAAAAGGAAGTGGGCGACGGCGGGATTGTCCGCCGTCGTTATCCTCGGTGCTGCCTTTACTCGGCTCTAACTGCTTCCCGGACGCTGAGGGAGCCCAGTCCAATCCGGATGACGAAGATCAGGGCGATCATCCCGTAGGTGGCGAAGTTCTGCGTGGCAACCAACTGCGCCCCGTACGTGGAACCGGCGGCGAGCCGGGCCGAGCCGAAGCCAAAGTCGGTCAGGCAGGCGTTCAGCATGTTGGCGTTATGGCCCGGGGAGGGGGCGGTCGGCCCGGTTCGGACGGTACACCTCCAGCACCGGCAGCCTTTCGCCGCGTCGGGTCCTGGCGAGTAGTCGTTGAACCTGTTCCTTCGATGCCCCCCGCGGTGACCGTACCGTGGCTGGCAATGAAATCCCACGATCTCTGCGGTATCCGGACCTCACCGCAAGGAATTCCCGGTCCGCGAGGGGTTTGCCACATCCGGTGATGACGGCCACGTGGTGCGGGCCTGCGATTCTCGTAACTATGTGTCGAAACCTCACGGTTGAATCGGCGGTACTAGCTAACCCCTATTTACGAGACGCCGTGGAGCGGTCGTGACCAAGCTGATCGGATACGCGAGGGTACCGA
This sequence comes from Arthrobacter sp. UYEF21, assembly GCF_040546085.1. Lineage (NCBI taxonomy): Bacteria > Bacillati > Actinomycetota > Actinomycetes > Micrococcales > Micrococcaceae > Arthrobacter > Arthrobacter sp. UYEF21. The sequence goes on along the minus strand of NZ_JBEPNF010000002.1, from coordinate 35,523 downwards.
CCCGAACTCTTGCGCTGGTACGATCGGCGTCAGCGTCCGCCGGTCAAGTCCAAATGCGTGGTGTATTGCGGTTGCCGCGTGATCCTTGGTTTGTTTAGGCGCTGAGCGCCAGTTCTGTGGTTGTCGTTGCCTCCTTGGTTGTCGGGGTGCCGACGGTTTGGGCCTGTTGGATGAGCCCCAGGCCGAGGTAGCGGCGGGCTTCGATCCAGTCATCGTGTTGCTCGGCCAGAACGGCGCCGACGGGGCGGATCAACGAGTTCCGGTCGGGGAAGATCCCGACCACGTCGGTGCGGCGGCGGATCTCCCGGTTCAGGCGTTCCTGCGGGTTGTTGGACCATCGTTGTGGCCTTGATTGTCAGCTTCAGCCTGGTTGATGCTCGGCGGACTTCCACCTCCTTTATGAGGGATTTTGGAAGCCAGTGGCCGGCTGCCGTTTATCGTCCGGCACCGGCCGGGTGCTGTTCGCGTTCTTCGCCGCGATGGCAGAAGCCGAACGCGAGAATATCCGCGAAACCACCCTCGAAGGCCTAAACACGGCCGCCCGCAAGGGAAACCACGGCGGCCGCCCGCCAGTCATCACCGACGACATGCTGCACCCCGTGATGCGCCGCCGCGCCAACGGCGAGTCCGTCGAGGACATCCGCCCCGACCTGATCATCCCCACGGGCAAACGCAAAGGCCGCAACCCCAGCCCGGCTAGCATCTACCGGGCCCTCATCGAGTACGAAAACGTCAGGCCTACCCCGAAGCCGTTGACCAAGCCCACGCCGACTTTGCCACGCTCCAGCAGGGCACCTGACGCGACGGAACGGTCGGGTTTCCCTGGCCAGCCATATCCGCATGATTTTTAGCGAGTACTACGGCGACCCCACCTCAGTAGGAACCACGGACCGGGGCGCAGCCCCGCCGCCGGCTACAGCCGGCGTTGGCGGAACATCGGGAATAACTCCCGCACCCGCGCCACCGTCTGTGGGGAGATGTCCACCGCTGCGACGCCGACACCGAGCCCGAGATCGGCTTCGGTGACCCCCATCGGATCGACCAGAATGCTGCGCCCTACCGAGACCGGCGGCGCCTGGCACACCCCGGCTACGTAGAGGCTGTTCTCGATGGCGCGCGCTGTATTCAGCGCCAGCCACTGCTCGGTTTTATGGGTGCCCGGCACCCAGGATGAGCAGACGAGCAGGACCTGGGCGCCGGCGTCGGCCAGTTCCCTGGCCAGCTCCGGGAAGCGAAGGTCATAGCAGGTCATCAGGCCAAAGCGCGTTCCCCCGTGCTCGAAAACCACCGGATCAGTGGACGGGCCCGGCTTGATGAACATCGACTCCCCGAAGCCCTGCGCATCGAAGAGGTGGATCTTCCGGTAGCAGGCCAGCCGGCTTCCGTCCGGCCCGAACGCCACCACGGTGTTGTACGCCTTGCCCGGCTCCTCCGAGCGTTCCACCACGCCCGCCACCAGCGCGATGCGGTGGCGGCGGGCAGTGCCGGCCAGTTCCTGGCAGATGGGACCGTCCAGCGGCTCAGCCATCACGGGGAACGTAGCGTCCACCTTCTTCTTCTCGTACGTGGCATATTCCGGGAATGCAACCAGCTCGGCGCCCTCGCGCACGGCCTCGGCGGCGAACCGGTCGATCACTGCGAGATTGGCCAGGATATCGGTGCCCGACTCCAGCTGCCCGAGCGCTATCCTCACGGTTGTTCCTTCCCTCCGGTCAGGCGGCGGCCCGGCTCAGGCTGCAGCCTCAACCGTCGCCCTCTCCGTGGCCGACATTTCCGGCGGCGCCGCTTTGAAACCACGCGTAATCAGGGCCAGGACAACGACGCCCAGCACCAGCCATGACAGTCCCAGCGTAATCGCGTTACCGTCCAGCTGGGAGAGCAGGTACGCGCAGATGATGGCTCCCACCGCCGGGACCACCACGTAGGACACGGGGTTCAGGTTCTGCCCGGCGCGGCGCTGCCGGACGTAGTGGAACACCACGGAGACGTTGACCAGGGTGAAAGCGGTGAAGGCGCCGAAGTTGATGAACGAGGTCGAGGTGGCCACGTCCAGGAAGATCGCGATCAGGCCGACAATGCCGGTAAGGATCAGGTTCACCACCGGGGTGTGGAACTTCGCGCTGAGCCGGCCGAAGACCGCCTTGGGCAGCACGGAGTCCCGGCCCATGGCGTAGAGCAGGCGCGAAGCGCTGGCCTGCGCCGCGAGGCCGGAGGCGAACTGAGCCACCACCAGGCCGGCGAGGAACACGGCTCCGAAGAGCTGACCGCCGATCTGCAGCGCGATGGAGCTGGCCGCGGAAGCCGAGTCCTCGAACACCCCGCCGGGGTGGACCAGCTGGGTCACGTAGGACACGGTCACGAAGATGCCTCCGCCGATCAGGGCGATGAGCATGATGGCGCGGGGCATGTTCTTGCGCGGTTCGATGGTCTCCTCGGTGAGGGTGGTGACGGCGTCGAACCCCAGGAACGAATACGCCGCGATGGCCGCACCCGCGGAGATGGTGGCGAAGCTGGAGGTGTCGTTGAAGAACGGCTGGGTGCTGGCCAGGCCGCCCGCGCCGGAGGTGGACACCACGTTGCCTATGGCCAGCGCCACAAAGAACACGATGACCAGCAGCTGGAATGCCATCAGCACGTAGTTGGCCTTGTCCGCCACCTTGATGCCCAGGACATTCAGGGCCGTGGTGATGAGGATGAAACCAACGACCCAGCCACCGATGGGGATTTCGGGGAACTGCGCGCTGAGATAGGAGCCGCCGATCAGCCAGATCACCATGGGCAGGAAGAGGTAGTCCAGCAGGATGGCCCAGCCCACCAGGAACCCCACCCTGGGATCGATGGACCGCCGGACGTAGGTGTAGGCGGACCCGGCCACCGGGTGTGCGACGGCCATCCGGCCGTAGCTGTGCGCCGTGAACAGCATGGCCACGAGCGCCACCAAATACGCGGACGGTGAGGCCCCGCCGGTGGCTTCGGCGATGATGCCGAAGATCCCCAGGACGATCAGCGGGGTCAAGTACGCGAGGCCGAACAGGACCAGAGAGGGCAGTTTCAGCGTGCGCGTGAGGGTGGGTGTTGTTGTCACGGTGTTTCCTTAGGCGTTGAAGGACTGGGGAGCCCAGGTGGCCGGGGTGATCCGGCCCTGGTAAACGGGCAGTTCAATGGCGTCTTCGCCGTCGCGGAACTGGGACCAGGGGCGGTTGAGGTTTTCGGTGCCGTGGGTCCTGACATGCTCGACGGCGGCAAGGTCGAGTTCGGCTGTGAGCAGTACCGTGGTGTCGTCGGGCGCCTCGGTGAGGGTGTTGCCCTCGGGGTCCACGATGATGCTTCGGCCTGTTCCGGTGGGACCGGCGCAGTTGACGCTGACCATAAAGACCTGGTTCACGATGGCGTTGGCCTTGGCGAGCACCAGTTCCTGCCTGCGGTCCGGCGTGGTGGTTTTCACGACGTTGAGGATGACTTCGGCGCCCATCCAGGCGAGCTGGCGGGACACCTCGGGGAACCACGCGTCGTAGCAGATGTTCAGGCCCACCCTCCCAATGCCGGCGAGGTCCACGGTGGTGAACCGGTCACCGGGGTCGTAAGGTTCGAAGGGCCGCCAAGGGAAAACCTTCCGGTAATAGCCGGCAAGCCCGCCCTCCGGGGAAAGGACCAGCTGGGTGTTGAACAACTGCCCTTCCGGGCCTCGCTCGCACACGCTGCCCGGGACCAGCCAGATGCCAAGATCACCGGCGATCTGCCGCAGTTCCTTGACCCGGGGGCCCTCCAAAGGCTCCGCGGAAGCCTGGAGCGCTTCCGTGCGCTGCTGGTCGGGATCGGAATCCCCGAACAGGTGAAGCTCCGGAAAGACCACCAGCCTGCTGTGGGGCTGGACGGCGAGGGCGGCTTTGACCTCGTCCGCAAACGCCGAGACTGGCTCGCCGATGAGACGGGGCCGGGTCTGGGCTGCGATGAGGGGAAGGATGCGTTGCATGGTTATCTCCACGTTGGGGTGTGATCTGCACTATATTAGATCAGAATGATCTAATTATGGGAAGAGGAAGGATTGGGCCGTAAAGTAGCGGATATGACCCGTCAGTTAGACGACACCGCCGACACTTCGCCCATCGAGGCCGGAAGCCTGGCCGGCATCGACCGTCGCAGCGCCATTGACGCCGTGCGGCTTCGGATCGGCATGGCAATTTCCCTGGGCCTGCTGAAGCCTGGCGATCGCCTGCCCGATCAGGAGGACGTCGCCCTGGGCCTGTCTGTCAGCCCGATCACCGCCCGCCGCGCGCTGGCGAGCCTGGCGGAGCACGGTGTGGTGGTCCGCCGGCGCGGCCGGGGCGGTGGAACGTTCGTGGCCGACGAGCCCCCGCGGAGCGTGCTGGCTGAACTCTCCGCATCACCGGCCGAGTCCCGGGCCGTGAACCGGATGGTGGACCGGAGGCTGCTTTTCGAATGCGCCGTGACGCACTACGCGGCGGTAAACGCCACGGCAGAACAGCTCGATGAGCTCGAACGGCTGACTCATGACATGGCCGAATCTGCGGACTGGTCCGACTACCACAAGGCAGACGAGCAGTTCCATCAGCTGGTGGGCACTGCGTCGGGGCTGGGCACCGCGGTGCAGGAGTACCACGAGACTCTGGCACAGCTCTACGCCTACTTCATCCCCTACCCGATCCAGCTCCTGCACAAATCGAACTACGACCACATCGCACTGGTGGCGGCCCTACGGGGACGCGATGTCCAGGAAGCCGTGGAGGTCTCGCGCAAACACGTGGACATCCTGCACCTGACGATGTTCATGGGCCTGACGAACGGCGGCGCCACCTCCGAGTGATGAACGACGGCATCGACTCAAGGTGGATGCCTTTCGGGCATCCGGGGGAGCCCTTGTTGACCCATGTCCAGAGGTCCGGGAAGGCGCCTTCGTTGCCCGATATGGGAAGTCCCGGTTCGGCGACAGTTTATAGATGCGGTGTTGACGTCGCGTGGTGGCTCTTTAGCTTGAGAGAGGGCTTCGACCTCTGCCGTGAGCCCTTGGATCCAACGGGGCCGATACATCCCCGTTAGCTCTGCGTGGCCTCCAGCAACAAGTCAGGCTCACCCAGCGTGGCCACAGACGACAAACGCGCTGCCTACGACGCAGGCCGTTACATCCCGGAGTTCGGTCACCGCCGTCTCGGCCCCCTCACCAGCGACGCGGGCTCGGCCTGCATGGCACACAAACGCCCACGGCGTCCCTCCACGCCGTGGCCGAAGGCCAATGTGGGCTCCGACTAAGTTGACACAATCATGCCATCACGGGCAGCACCGTTCCGCTGCCCACAACCGGGTCAATCCTCACGGGTTATCCACCGCTACGGAGGCCCGTGAACTACCCCCCAACGGCTCCCAATTTCCAGCCGCGGATATCCCTGACTGGCCCCTCGGCTGCGGACAGCTCAAAGTCACCTGCAGCTCCGGCTGGACGGCCCAGGAATCAACCTTTGTCCTTGACAACATCATTGAGATTCCTCCGGATTGTACGTGGCCGCTCCGGACCGTCCAGCCCCTCCTTCGTCGGGGCCTGATCGAGTATCACATCTGGGACCTGCAGCGGCTCCACCAGATCCAGGAGTTCAACAGTGGCCGGTCAGAAATTGAGATCGATCTTGAGCAGTGGCTCCCGTTGGGCCTCCCGGTGCTCACGTGGCCTTGGCATAACCATCCGAGGACTTCATCTCCTCCTCGACCTCAACCTTGAGGTAGGCCGCCAATGGACTTCACCTGATCAGCGACCTCGGGCCGCGGATCAGTCGCCCGCACAATCGCACCCAGACTGGAGGCCGCCCCGATCGCGGCCAGGCCCGCAACCCCGGCCCCGGCGACCAGCACCTTCGCCGGGGGAACCTTGCCGGCAGCGGTTACCTGTCCCGTAAAGAACCGGCCGAACTCGCGAGCCGCCTCAATAACGGCCCGGTAACCGGCAATGTTCGCCATCGAACTGAGCACATCCATCGACTGCGCCCGGGAAATGCGAGGCACGGCATCGAGCGCCAACGCCGTGATCGGACGCGCCGCCAACGCCTCCACCAGCTCCGGCCGCAGACCCGGGCTCAGCGACCCGATCAGCGTGGCCCCCTCGGCCAGGCGGCCGATCTCATCCCCCGGTGGGCGGATTGATCCGTAAAACCACCTCACTGCCCCACGCCTCGTCCGCGCCCACAATCACCACACCCGCCGCGGCATAGTCGTCATCACGGAAGGACGCGGACTCTCCCGCACCCTTTTCGACCACAACGTCGTAGCCCAACTCCAACAACTGCCCGACGGTGACAGGCGTCGCCGCCGCCCTTCTCTCGTGACCCAACTCGACCACAATGCCAATACGCGTCACGTTTACTCTCTTTCATCCAACCAGCTGGCATCGGGCAGAAACCCGCTGCCCGATGCGCCAGTATCTGCTTTCGAGCGGCCAGGGGAACCTCAGATGAGGATGGACAGTGGGTTCTCGATCCGTTTGACGAAAGCAGCCATCCATGCGGCCGCTACCGCGCCGTCGACCACCCGGTGGTCGGCAGACAAGGTCGCAGTCATCACAGTACCGATTACGAGCTCGCCATCCTGGACGACCGGTTGCTGCTTTGCCGCACCGACGGCGAGAATTCCAGACTGCGGGGGGTTCAGTATTGCCGAGAACTGGTCGACGCCGAACATGCCCAGGTTGGACACAGCGAAGCTCCCGCCTTCCAGTTCCCGCTGTTGGAGCCGGCCGTGCCGGGCCCGTTCGGCGAGATCAGAGATTCTATCGCCGATCGCCGTGAGGGAGAGGCCGTCGACGCCGCGCAGGACGGGCGTAAGCAGCCCGCCGTCGGTAGAAACGGCCACCGCCAGGTCCACGTGGTCGAAGCGCCTTGTGGCCGCGTCCATCCATATGACGTTCGCCGCCGGAACATCCACAAGCGCCGCAGCGACGGCCTTCACGACAAAATCGTTGACCGAGATCTTGCGGGGCGACGTGGAGTTAACTTCGGTCCGAAGGGCGAGCAGCCGGTCGACGCGGCAGTGCGCCGTGACGTAGAAGTGGGGAACGGTCGACTTACTCTCTGTGAGCCTGCGCGCGATCGCCTTGCGCATGCCGGTGTACGGAATATCGGTGAATCCGGCCGCATCTGCAGCGGCCGCCGCCGGCGGATTGACGGGGAGGGCGGGCTGAGCCGGGGTAGGTGCGGGCGGAATTACCGCGGGAATGACCGGAGCCGGGGCCAGTGCGGGCTGGAGGTCGTCCAGATCACGTCGCACGATTCTCCCGTTGGGTCCGCTGCCCGCGACTCCGGAGAGATCTAACGAGCGTTCCTTCGCGATGCGGCGCACGAGCGGACTCGCGAATAGCCGGTCACCGATAGCGGTGGGCGCTGCCGGCGGCTTAAGAAGAAGTGGGCTTCGGCTGCATCGACCTGTACAGCCGGTGCACTGGGTGAGAAGACCCGCAAAATGCTGAATTGGAAGTGCCGCGGATGGCTGGCATTGGCGCCGGCCAGTTCAGGGAGGGAGACATTGCCGCCGTGGCCGTTCCGGGAGTGTTCGCTCCACCGTCCCAGAAGCGTTCAGCACCGTCCACCTCGGCGACGTACAGCTTGCCGGTATTCGTGCCGGCGATGAGATAAATGCCCTGCACGGAACTGAGGGCTGTCTGCCATTGCTTGCAGCGGTCATCAGAGACGACTGTCTGGAGCTCGTCGTAGCTGATCAGGAGCGACTCAAACCGGGGAACGGCTCGGTCCGCGGATCAGCAAATTCGACCACAGTCATGAGGCTTGCGTGCGTTCCCGGTTTTGCCCAGTTCACCTTGTCCGCAGTCCATTCGATAACCAGCCGGTCCGCGAGGGCGGAAAATGCCGGGGAGGACTCCTTCGAGCTTGTTGTGCCCGTGTTCGCGGGTGTACATGGTCGAGCCGGACAAGAGGAGCCGGCGACGGCTGGGGAGGTGCACTCGATCTCAGAAGCGCACCCTCGTCGCCGGCTCCTCTCACCACCCTAGGGCTCTTTCCTGAGTGGTGCCCGAGTGGTGGGTACCTGCTTTAGACACCCCGAGGTACCGGAAGGACACGTCGATGTCTGGCGCTCAGTCCCCTGTCCAGGGGGTAGCATCGCCGGCTGCGGTCCAGATCTGTCAGGCGAACGGGGTAATGATTGCCTTCAGCTGCGGACCTTCCGGAGGCGCAGCCTGCGTCGCGCCGTGTCCTGGCCTGTTACAGGGCGGACGCGCCGCCATGGCCTGTGGGGATGGATGCTGCCGGGTTCAGCGGGAGGGGAAGCCGCCGCTACCAGCGAGGACCCGTTCCGGCGGCGGCGACGGCGCAACCGGACGAGTACGAATACCGTCAAGCCGATCCAAGCGAAAGCCGCACCGAAAATCAGGACCAACGACGAGATCGTACTCATGGCTCAGTGTAGGCGCGCAGCAAGCTTTAAGCCTTACCCGATTCCCAGGGGACTGATTACTTGTCTAACAGGGATGAAGATTTCACCTTCCCCGACAGAAAGACGCACTAGTGACAGCCGTTAGCCAGAGCGACGGACTCCCGGTCACACTCGCCAGATAAGCACGATCGTGCGGGATTTCCAGCGCTACCCGATATTCTGGGTTGACCACGCGTACTGCGTGACCTGGGAGCAGCGGGCAGGGTTGTAATGAGCTGGGACAACCGCCTGCGACCCAAGGATGCTAATGACCGCTTTTCACCTCCATGCTCTGCGCTGCCCACAGTGGTAGCCGCAACCACCCAGTCCAGGCCGCGGCGGAGCATGGTCAGGCACCCCCGGTTCATTGCGGGGGAGCGGGTCCGTTTCGCCGAAGGTTCGACGACCGGCACCGGCGTCGTGGATGCCGCAACGGATGACTACTCGATCATCTGGATATGGACCGACGGCGGCCTTGGCCGGCGGATGTTCTTCCAGGGCTGCGGCAGCATCATTTCCTCCCTCAAGGATCAGCAGGAGTAAGCCTTTCCGCGCAGCGGACATGACCAAGGGGTGCACCCCCTTTCGACAAGCTGCACCCCTTGGTCATACTCACTTGACGCTAAGGGTCCACCTCCATTGGCTACGGGGCCGCGGCGAGCTGCTGTTCGCCAATGACGCGAAGAACCTTGGAGCACGCGCTTACAGGCTGCTGGATGATCTCCACGATGCCCGTCGAGGCCAGGCGGCGGGCCGTCTCGCTAAGGGGTCCACCGGCGATGATGACCGCTTCGGCTCCGTCGTCCCGACTCGCTTTCTGGACCGCTCCGAGCAGCTCCTGGAACTGTTGCGCCGGATCAGCGGCCAGCACATCGGGTGCCGAGGGGGTGAGCCTAACCCGCGTGAACCAGTGTGTCTGCCCGTGTCCCTCAACCAGCGATGCTAGGGAGTCCGCCAGCAGTGGAGTGCTGGTGGCTATGCCAGACCTACGGCTACGGCCACGGCCGACGGCCGCAATTATCTACCCGGACTGATGCCCACGGCCGGAATGCCGAGGTCCTTGGCGAGTGCTTTCAGCGAGGCGTTGTTCCGGTTGATGCCGCGGTGTGGAACGCGGCGGTTGCCTCGCCGGCGCTTACCCTTCGGGACCCGGTCTCCGCCACAACCTTGGCGATCGGCTGCATGACCGGTGCGCGTTCTTTTAGGCCGCCAGCCGCGTCACCAACCTCCGTGTTAATCCGGCTAGGCCATGGTGGCGACCGGCAGGGGTTCCAGGGGCACGTGCCGCACCGCTCCCTTGTCTGCCGAGAGAGCGAAAGCCGCGTAGGCGCGCAGGGCCGGGGAGACGGCGCGCTCGCGGTTGCGGGGCTGGTAGCCTGTGGTCGCTTCCAGCAGCGCGCGACGGCGGTCCATTTCGTCGTCGGACACTTCTACTGTGATTGAGCGCGAAGGGATGTCGATGGAGATCGTGTCGCCGTTCTCGATGAGCGCGATGGCTCCTCCCGCCGCGGCCTCGGGGGAGATGTGGCCGATCGACAGTCCGGACGTGCCGCCGGAGAAGCGGCCGTCGGTGATCAGCGCACACTTCGCGCCGAGTCCCAGCCCCTTCAGGAACGAAGTCGGGTAGAGCATCTCCTGCATGCCCGGGCCACCGCGCGGGCCTTCGTAGCGAATGACGACGACGTCCCCTGCGACGATCTGTTTGCTCAGAATGGCTTCAACAGCATCATCCTGCGATTCGAAGACGACAGCCGGGCCGGAGAACTGGAAGATCGATTCGTCCACGCCGGCTGTCTTCACCACGCAGCCATCCGCTGAGATGTTTCCACGGAGCACGGCCAGCCCGCCCTCCACCGTGTGCGCGTTCTGGATCGAACGGACGCAGCCGTTCTTACTGTCGGTATCGAGGCTGTCCCATCGTTCCGATTGGGAGAAGGCCGTGGCGGACCGGACGCAGCCGGGCGCGGCATGGAACAGTTCAACGGCCACGTCGCTGGCCTTGCCGCCGCGGATGTCCCAGGTATCGAGCCATGAACGCAGGTCCGGGCCGTGCACCGACCGCACATCGTGGTTGAGCATCCCGCCGCGGTCCAGTTCACCCAGAATGGCCGGGATGCCGCCGGCTCGGTGCACGTCCTCGACCAGGTAGTCCCCATTCGGAGCTACCTTGGTCAGGCACGGGGTGCGTCGCGAGATGGCGTCGATGTCCTCGAGCGTGAAGTCGAGTTCGGCCTCCTGGGCGGCAGCGAGCAGATGCAGGATGGTGTTCGAGGAGCCGCCCATGGCGATGTCCATGGTCATGGCGTTCTCGAACGCGGCACGGCCGGCGATGGCACGCGGCAGAACCGACTCGTCGTCGCCGTCGTAATGGGCTTTGGTGATGTCCACGATGGCCTTGCCGGCGTCCTGGTAGAGGTCGCGGCGGGCGGTATGCGTGGCGAGCGTGGTGCCGTTGCCGGGCAGCGAGAGGCCCAGGGCCTCGGTGAGGCAGTTCATCGAGTTGGCCGTGAACATGCCCGAACAGGAACCGCACGTGGGGCAGGCATTCTCCTCCAGGCGGAGCAGGTCGGCATCCGAGACGCTCTCATCCACCGCGTCCGCGATCGCAGAGATCAGGTTCAGCCGCTTGCGGACGGTGCCGTCCACCAGCACGGCCGTGCCGCCTTCCATGGGGCCGCCGCTGACGAAGACCGTGGGGATGTTCAGGCGCAGCGCGGCCATCAGCATGCCGGGGGTGATTTTGTCACAGTTCGAGATGCAGATCAGGGCGTCGGCGCAATGCGCGTTGACCATGTACTCCACCGAGTCGGCGATCAGATCGCGCGAGGGCAGAGAGTAGAGCATGCCGCCGTGGCCCATGGCGATGCCATCATCGACGGCGATGGTGTTGAACTCGCGCGGGATGCCGCCGGCCTCGATGATGGCGTCGGAGACGATGCGTCCCACCGGCTGGAGGTGTGTGTGGCCGGGGACGAATTCGGTGAAGCTGTTGGCGACGGCGATGATCGGCTTGCCGAAGTCGGATCCGTTGACGCCGGCGGCGCGCAGCAATGCGCGTGCGCCGACCATGTTGCGGCCGTGGGTGACTGTTCGTGAACGTAGTGGAGGCATGAAAGCAGTCAACCAGTGGAAGTATGACGGTGGAAGGCGGTGCTGATACTAGTAGTGGCAGTGCTAGATTTTTGGGATGAGTGATGAACGACGGCGGGAGCTGGGGCAGTTCCTGCGCGTCAGACGCGGGAACCTGGTTCGGGCGGAACTGGGCCTGCCGCCCATAGGCCGCAGCCGCACCCAGGGACTCCGCCGCGAGGAAGTTGCCTCCTTCGCTGCTGTCAGCGTCACCTGGTACACGTGGTTGGAGCAGGGCCGGGAGATCAACGCCTCGCGCCAGGTCCTGGATGCCATCGCGCGCGTCCTCCGCCTGACAGGTGCCGAAGCGTCCTATCTGCTCGCACTGGGCGGTTACGCTCCGGTTCCAGCGGCCGAGGTCGCGACCATCGAGGAGGCGCCTGCGCACGTGCAGCGGCTGCTGGATTCTCTTGGTTTCCCGGCCTTCGCCGTGGCCCCGGACTGGGGGATCGCCGGCTGGAACCGGGCCTACGCCGGCCTCTATTCACGGATCGCGGCCGTGGACCCGGCTGAGAGGAACCTGTTGTGGCTCATCTTCACAGACCCCCACCTGCGCGAGATGCTGCCCGATTGGGAAGAAACCTCGCGCCACTTTGTTGCTGAATTCCGGGCCGAGGCAGGCCCCCGGCTCGGATCGGCCGCCCACACCGCACTGATCAACCGGCTCGGCAAGGCCAGCCCGGAGTTCGCACAACTCTGGGCCGACCGTGGGGTGGAACGGTTCGCCTCCAGGCAGCGGGTGTTCCTGCATCCCCGCCTCGGTGAACTGGTCTTTGAGCAGCACCGCCTGGTGCCCTCGGATGCCCCGGAGCTGCACCTGGTGATGTACACGCCGGTGCCGGGCACCCCAACCGGCGCACGAATCCCGGCACTGATGGAGGGCCAGCCTGGATGACACCGCACTGTCAGCCGCCTGGACCGCCGCGATGCCGGGCCGCGCTCACCGCGCTGCTCGCCTACCTCGGACGGTAACGCGCGCCCGGATGGCACACTAGGGCGCCGAGACTCATGCCGTACACGCCGCGTACAACCGGGTCGGCGACTGCTCCCAAGCGCCACCCGGACTGTAACAGACTTCACGATGTGAGCTTCGTAGGCGGCTCCTTCCGCGTAGGTCTCCACCCGCTGGATGGTGGCACCCTGGTTGGCTGCCAAGGCGGCGTCGGTGACCTTAGCGGCAGTGTCGCCGGTCAGCAGGGTCTCGGTCATCCCGTTCGCCTGGTGCCCACCCTTGGACTCGTCCCGGGCCGGTGCCGTGGTGGACTGGCTGGAGTCAGGCGAAGGGGCGGTGGTCGCGGCGTTGGCCGGAAGGGCCGAGACCGCCAGGGCTCCGCCTCCAATTGCTGCGGCGAGGGTCAGGCTGGCGCTGTGCATCCGGCCGGGAAGGGGGTACGCCCGCGAATCTGGATCGGCAGCGTATTCGTGAGAGAGTGTGATGCGGCCGCATCTCTGGCCTGTCGCCATTACCCATGACTGGATTGGACAGCAACGATGAGTTTGATCCGGCTGAATGACGTCAACGTCAGCTTCGACAACGCACAGGTACTCCGGGAAGCCTTCTTCAAGCTTGAGGCCGGGGACAGGGTGGGCCTGATCGGGAAGAACGGCTCGGGCAAGTCCACTATCCTCAAACTCATCCAAGGCCAGGTCGCTCCCGACGCCGGCACCGTGGCCGTGGAGCTGGGAACCAGGACCGCCTACTTCTCGCAGTTCTCGGAGTTGAACGGCGAGTCCACCATCACAGAGGTCCTGAACGGCCTGTTCGCCCACGTGACGGAGATCGAGTCTGAGCTCGCCGGAATCGATGCGGCCATCGCCACCGACTCCTCCGACGGTGCACGGCTGGACGAGCTGATCCACCGCCAGTCCGAGCTGTTTGAGGCCATGGACCGGCTGGACGGCTGGGACTACCAGCGCAGCATCGACAAAGTCCTCACAACCCTCGGCTTCAGTGAGCACCACCGGACCTGCGCCATCGACGAGCTCTCCGGCGGCTGGCGGAACCGGGCAGCACTGGCGAAGATCCTGCTCGAGGCCCCGGACGTCCTGCTGCTGGATGAGCCCACCAACTACCTGGACGTTGCCGGCGTCGAATGGCTCGAAGGCTGGTTCAGGACGTTCAAGGGCGCCGCGATCATCGTCTCGCACGACCGGAAGTTCCTGGACTCCGTTGTCACCCGGATCATCGAGGTGGAGAACCACCACCTGCACGAGTACCCGGGGAACTTCGCCGAGTACGTGGTGGCCAAACAGTTCCGGCTCAAAAGCCTGGAAAGCCAGTTTGTCCACGAGTCGGAGCTGCTCGCCTTCGAAGCCGAGGGCATCTCCGACCGCCGGGAGGCTGCCAAGGCCGCGGGCAAGGGCCTGGCGAACCAGCTGGCCAGGATCAAGAAGTCCAGGGCGCCCCGGCCAGTGGACCAGATCATCACGGAGATCTATGGCGGCCTCTACGTCAAGGACGTTCTGTGCCGGGTGGAATCGCTGGGCAAGGCCTACGGCGGCAGGACTCTTTTCAGCGATCTGAGTTTCGAGATCGGTCGCGGCCACCGGATCGCGGTCATCGGAGCCAACGGCAGCGGCAAGACCACGCTGCTGCGGGCGCTCACCGGTGAAGAGCCGGCTGATGCCGGCACCGTGGCCTGGGCCAAGGGCGCGGGCATGGTCTCGTACAACCAGGTACTTGAGGAACTGGACGACGACGACACCGTCACCCACGCGGTCAACGCGATGCCGGACAGCCTGGCCCTGACGGCGACGAAGAAATCGGTGAACAGGTTCCTGGCCATGTTCCAGTTTTCCGAGGCCGATCTTAAACAGAGAATCGGCAACCTCTCCGGCGGCCAGCGTGCCAGGGTGGCGATGGCCCAGTGCCTGCTCTCCGGCGCCTCGGTACTGCTGCTTGACGAGCCCACCAACCACCTTGACCTGTCCAGCACCCAGGTCATGGAACGCGCCCTGCTGCACTTTCCGGGGGCCGTTGTGGTGGTCAGCCACGACCGTTTCTTTACGGACAAAATCGCCAACCGCCGGCTGGTGTTCAGCGCAGCAGACTCGGGCCACGGAGCCGTCGCCCTGCAGGCCAGCTGACCCCTAGAGCCAGCCCTTGCGCTTGAAGATGGCGTACATCAGGGTTGCCGTGGCGGCCATCAGCACCATGGCTAGGGGGTAGCCCAGGGTCCAGTGCAGCTCAGGCATGTGATCGAAGTTCATGCCATACACCCCGGCCACGAACGAGGGCGCGAAGAAGATCGCCGCCCAGGATGAGATCTTCTTGACCTGTTCGTTCTGTTCGGCGCTGGCCTCGCTCTGCCGGTTGGCGGTCAGTGTCCCGTCCAGCGTGAGGGCGTTCTGTAGCAGGTCACGGAACGAATCCGCGCGGGAGATCAACCGTGCCACGTGGTCCTCGACGTCGCGAAGGCTGTGCTGCAGGTCCGAGTCCACCCCGTACTTTTCGAAGCCGCGTTTGAGCTGCTGCATCATATCCGGCAGGGGATGGATGGCGCGCTGGAACTGGATGACTTCGCGTGCGAGTTCATAGATCCGGCGGGACACCGTGGCATCCCCGCTGAACAGCTGGTCTTCGATCTCGTCGATGTCGTTTTCCAGGCCGGCCACCACCGGTGCGTAGTCGTCCACCACCATGTCCAGCAGGGCGTAGAGGACTGCCTCGGGGCCGTGCCGCAGGAGGTCGGCGCGGTCCTCCAGGCGGCGCCTCACCCGGCCAACCCCGGCCATTTCGGCATGGCGGATGGTTACCACGAAGTTCGGGCCTGTGAAGATGTGCAGTTCGCCGAATTCCACGGTCTCGGTTGAATCCAGGTAGCGTGCCGGCCGGAGCACCGTAAACAGGTTGTCCGCATAGCGTTCCAGCTTGGGGCGCTGGTGCGCCGAAATGGCGTCCTCCACCGCCAGGGCATGCAACCCGAACTCGCTGGCCACCGCTGCCATTTCCTCCGCAGTGGGCCGGTACAGCCCAATCCAGGCCATGCCGCCGTGGTGGGCGAGGGCGTCGAAGGTCTGTTCCAGGCTCTTCGGCTCTGCACTGCGGACGCCATCCACATACACGGCATTATCGATGATGGTCACGTCAGGACATCGCCCCGATGATGACGCCGGACAGCGTCATGGCGGGCAGGCCATGGCCGGAATCGATCCGCGTGACTGCCGCGGGACGCCCGGCGAACCCGTTGTGGATGACCTGGCCTCCAGCGCGGAACACGAGCGCCAGAACCAGTGCGAACAGGCCGCCCGCCAAGGCAGTGTCCAGGCCCAGCTTGCTGATCAGGACAGCCAGCAGGACGTCAGTCAGGGCAGCAGCCACCATCATGGGAACCCAGATCCCGGCGCCGCCACTGATGTTTTTGAGGTCATTCTCCGTCTTGCGGATGGATGCCATCCATCGCTTGCCCAGGACGGCGGGCATGTACCAGACGAAGCCGATGGCCATGCTGGCGATGAACGCCAGAAGCACGGCGAGCCAGTAAATTTGTGAAACATGTGAAAGCCAATCCATGCTCGAAGCCTAGCCTTTGCCCGGCATGGCCTGTGCAAGACGGCTGATTAGCGGCTCGGTCCGGTAGGGAATGTGGGTGTGGAGCGCCAGGACTGTTTCGGTCCGGATAACGCCTTTGATGCGGAGGATCTGGCGGAGGGCTGACTGCAGATTGTGCGTATCGGTGGCCACAACGCGGCACCACACGTCTCCCCGGCCGGAGATCTCATGGACCTCCAAAACCTGGGGCAGCAGCCGGAGGGCGCCCACCACTCCGTCCAGCTCCCGGTGTGTCACTTCGATGGTGACGAAGGCGACGACGTCGTACCCCACCGCCGCGAGGTCCACCTCGCGTCCGCCGCCGTGCAGCACACCGGCGCGGAGCAGGCGCCGGACGCGGGACTGCGCGGTGTTCCGGGCAATCCCCAGCGCCTCGCTGAGTTCGCCAATCTGGACGCGGGGATCCCGGACGAGTTCCAGCAGGATCTTCAGGTCTGTGGGATCAAGTGTTTGCAAACTGTCACTTTCGATTACCAAGGCTACAAATAATTGCCTGTTTTGCTCAATTGTTGCATGAAGAGCAGATGAAAAAAGCAGAAAGGGCACAGAATTTAGCTATCCATTTGCACCCCGGCGCGGCTTCCCACAAGGACCTCCCGCCCGGCAGATGCCAAGGCAGCGCCAATGACAGTCTTCAGTGAACTTCGCATGCGTCCGGCCACCGCCGGGCGTCAAGGGTGGAACGCTTCCACCACCGCCCGGCTGGTGATGGCCTGTGCCGTCATCTCCCTGTTGCTGGTCGGTGCAAACCTGGCCACACCCCTCTATCCGCTGCTGCAGGCAAACCTGGGCCTCTCGGCGCTGGGTGTCACTGCGGCCTTTGCCAGCTACGTCCTGGCCCTGGTGGCCACGCTGATGCTGGCGGGGCATTGGTCTGACCACATCGGTCGGCGGGCAGCGCTCATTCTTGCCGTCATCGCCGGACTGGCGGGTGGCTGGGTGTTTTCGCAGGCGGAGAACCTGGTGGCGCTTTCAGCAGGCCGGGCGCTGCAGGGTGTGGCCGTTGCCCTGGCTACCGGCGCCAGTGCCGCCGCGCTGCGCGAGCTCCTTCCGTCCCGGCCGGAGTGGGCGTCCCGTTTCACCCTGCTGGCGACGGCCGGCGGAGTGGCGGCCGGCCCCGTCATCGGCGGCGTGCTGTCCATGCTGCCGGGGCCCACCACGGCGCCGTACTACGTACACTCGGTAGTTCTGGCCGGGATGCTCGTGCCGCTGTTCCTGCTGAACGCCCGGCCGGCCATCAAACCGCCAGCCGGGCGGCGGCCCATTCTGGTCCTGGTTCCACGCCGGCCGTCGGTGTCCACGGAGGCGAGGGGCGCCTTCTGGCTGGCGGCCGCCGTCGGATTCCTCAGTTTTTCCGTTTTTGGTTTTTGTCTGTCGCTGGCCCCCGGCTACTTCGCCCAGATGGTGCACACGGACTCGCGGCCGCTGATCGGTGCCTTGGCTGGAATGATCCTTGCCGCCTCGGCGCTGAGCCAGCTGCTGGCCGTGCGGGGCCGCTTTGTGGTTCCGGCCGGGCTGGCGGTCCTGGGAATCTCCGTACTGCTGCTGGCGGCAGCGGCCGCATGGCACAGCCTGCTGCTGCTGGCTGCCGCTAGTGTCTGCGCAGGGCTGGGCCAGGGCGTTGCGTTCCGCACCGTTTTCAACGACGTCGCGGCCAAAGTGGAGGTGTCGCACCACGCACAGGTCATCAGTACGGTTTACGTCATCACGTACCTGGGCAGCGCCGTTCCGGTCATCGGACTGGGATGGGCCACTGCGGCCTTCGGACTCCCGGCATCGGTGACGGCGTTTGTCATGGTGTGCAGTGCCGCCGCACTGACCCTGGCCGCGCACACCCTCAGGACGGCCGTGCAGCGGGGCCCGGCCTAGCCGCCGGAACGCCTACTCGGGCAGCGGACCGTGGTTGCCCTGGATGTGTTCGAAGACGAGGGTGGTTTCTGTGTGGCCCACCACGGGGTCGGTGGCGAGGTTGTCCAGGACCCAGTCCCGCAGGTCCTCGGTGGTTCCTACCGCGATGTGCAGCAAATAGTCCACGGAACCTGACGTGTGGAAGGTCGAGAGCACTGCCGGCAGGTGCGGCACTCGGGCGGTAAAGCGGTCGATCTGGTCCCGGTCATGTGCCCTGAGTCGGACAGCCACCAGCGCCTGGACGGACCGGCCGATCGCCGAGAGGCTGAGCTTGGCCTCGAAGCCCTGCACGATGCCGCGCTCGGACAGGGCACGGGTCCGCATCAGCGCGGTTGACGGCGCGATGCCCACCAGCTCAGCCAGCTGCTTGTTGGAGATCCGGGCATCATCCACCAAAGCGGCGAGAAGCCGCTCATCAATAGCGTCCAGCGGTTCAATCTGGCTGCCCGGACGGATGGATTTTGGATTGGTGCTCATGGGATCTCCTCGTACGTCTTTGAGTTCATCCTAGACGCCCGTTTCACCACAATCACCTCCGCCCAGCCCCTTTCGCCGAATAATCACCACAGATTCTGGCCTTTGGTGGCTGATAGTTTTACGGCTGGCAGCGCGCTGCGGGTCGGTCAGCCCGGGGCCGGCGTCCCGCTGTGCGGGGAGTGATGGACGACGGCGACTGTCACCGCCGTGATGCACGCCAGTACCATGACGGCCAGGGCAAGGGCCGCCCACCCCAGGGACTGGAAAACGAGGCCGCCGGCCCAGCCGATGACGCTTGAGCCCAGGTAGTAAGCCGAATTATAGAGCGACGCGGCCTGGGCGCGGCCGGTGGTGGCAATGCTGCCGGACCAGCCGGAGCCGATGCTGTGGGCGGCGAAGAAGCCGCCGGTAAAGATCACCAGGCCGGCCAGGATCAGGGCGAGCACCTGAGTGAGCGTCAGCGCCAGGCCTGCGACCATCAGGATGAGGCCCGCCAGCAGGACATTCCTGCGGCCGAAGCCGGCTGTCAGCCCACCAGCCCACCGCGAGGTAAGGGTGCCCGAAAGGTAGGCGAGGAAAATCAGGCTGATCACGGTGGCAGGAAGCGCGAAGGGCTCAGCGGACAGGCGGAAGCCCAGGTAGTTGTAGACCGCCACAAAGCCTCCCATCAGGAGGAACGCCTGCACGTAGAGAGCCAGCAGGCGGGGGGTCCGCAGGTGGCCCGCCAGCAACCCGAAAGCGCCGCGGAGCCCGGCGGCCCTGGTGGCGGTGAACCCTTTCGCCTTGGGTATCAGGATCAGGAAGAGTACGGCTGCCGCGGTTGCCAGCAAGGACACCGCAAGGGCCGCTGTCCGCCAGCCCCACAACTCACCGGCCGGGCCAGCCACCAGCCGGCCCGCCAGGCCGCCCAGGGTGGTGCCGGCAACATAGCTGCCGGCGGCCATCGCCGCATGGGCCCGGTTCACTTCTTCGTTCAGGTAGGCGATGGCGACCGCCGGGATCCCACCCAGGGCCATGCCTTCGAGCAGCCGGAGAGCGAGCAGCACGCCAAAGCTCGGCGCAAGCGGCACCAGGAGTCCCAAGACGGTGGCCGCCGAAATGCCCCAGGTCATGGCCTTGACTCGGCCTATCCTGTCCGCCAGGAAAGACCAGGGAATGACAGTGATGGCAAGGCCCACCGTGGCCAGCGAGATGGTCAGGGCCGCCTCGGCGGCGGTGACCTGCAGATCCGCCGCCATGATCGGCAGCACCGCCTGGGTGGAGTAAAGCTGGGCAAAGGTCGCGACGCCCGCAAAAGCCAGGCCCGCCAATACCTTGCGGTAGGCGGCGGAGCCCTTGGAGTGGCCCTCCCACACGTCCCGCTGCGCCGCGGAGGTTGCTGATGCGGTCGCGAGTTCTGGCATAGCTCAAAGGGTAGGCTTTTGGAATTCATGCTTCCAATGCATGTTTTAGCTAGATTCCATAGCAGATATGGAACACTTCCAAGCTGTCAGTCAGAATGGGGTCCGCGATCGACGATCATCAGCAGCTGGCAAAACTCCTCCCGCTTCTTCCGATCCTTGCTGAACTGGGCCGCACGCAGCACGTCACGGAAACCGCCGAGCTGCTCGGAGTACCACAGTCCACCGTGAGCAGGGCACTGTCCCGGGCAAGCGCCGTCGTCGGAACTGAGTTGCTGATCCGGGACGGAAGGGGCGTGCGCCTCACGGCGGCCGCCCAGACCCTGCTGCCTTATATTGACTTAGCCCTGACGGAGTTCCAGGCCGGGTTGGCCCTGGTCCGGCACGAGTCGGACGTTGTGCGGGGGAAGATCTCGGTGTCTTTCCAGCACACGTTTGGCGAGGCCACGCTGCCACTGCTTATCAGTGCTTTCCGCAGCCGTCACCCGGAAGCAGGATTCATCCTTCGCCAGGGGGCGCGGGATGCGTGCCTAGCGGAGCTCGCCTCAGGTCAGGCAGACCTTGCGCTGATCGCGCCCGTGCCTGCAGCGAGCAGCTCTATCTTCTCGGCGGCCCTGTACCGGGAGCCGCTTCGACTGGTGGTGCATCACAGTCACCCGCTGGCTGGACGCGGCAGCGTCGGGCTGCAGGATATCCGGCGGGATTCCTTCGTGGCTCTGGAACCGGGGTACGGCATGCGGTCCCTGACCGATGCACTGTTCCGAGAAGCCGGATTCCGACCACGGATCGCCTTCGAGAGCCAGGACACCCACACCGCCCGCGGCCTGGTCTCCGCCGGGCTGGGCGTCAGCATCCTGCCGCCGGGCGGGAATGGGCCGCGGCGCCATGTCAGCCCTGAGACGGGCAACCTGGGCTGGGTTGAACTTGCGCTGGAGTCCGGGCTCGCCTACCGGGAAATCGGGCTGGGGTGGCGACGCCGGAAGCCTGGCCCTGATGCTGAACCGGATTCCGTCCGGTATTTCCGGGAACTTGTCATGCAGGAGGGGCCGCAACTGCTGGCGGGCCTGGTGGCCGCGCGGTCCGAAGGCGGCTGACGGCCGGCCCTTGAGACAGGACGGCGGCCGTTCAGTAGGCTGATGACGTGACTGATACCGAGCGTCCCCAGGCTGCATCTTCCGGAAACCGGGCCGAGACCGCAGGCGCGTCCGAAGCTGTCCCGCGCGCCTTGGCGGGCGTCATTATCGGACTGGATATCGGCGGCACCAAGACCCGCGGTGTCCGTTTCGAAGACGGTGTGGGAGTCGCTGACGAGTCGGCCGGGAGTGCCAACGTCCAGAACGTCAGCCCTGAACAGGCGGCGCTGAACCTCGCGGACCTGTTCGCCCGGATCGGTGCGGGCCCAGTGTCCCAGGTGTATGCCGGGGCGGGCGGCATTGATACCGACGACGACGCTGCCGCACTTGCTGCGCTCATTACACCTCATGTTCCGGGAGCGAAAGTCACGGTGGTCCACGATTCGAGGCTGCTGCTGGCCGCCGGCGGCGCCGGCACGGGTGTGGCCGTGATTGCCGGGACAGGCTCCGCGGCCTGGGGCAGGAATACAGCGGGGGAGGAGGCCCGGGCCGGCGGTTGGGGCTACCTGCTCGGTGATGAGGGCAGCGGCTACTGGCTGGGCCGTGAGGCCGTCCGGCACAGCCTGCGCCGGATGAACCAGGGGCTGCCGGCCGATCAGCTCACTACTGCCCTGCTTGCCGCCTGCGAAGCGGACCACCCCAACAGGCTGATTGCGCTCTTCCATTCCCCGGCGACCGGCCGCCGGTTCTGGGCCCAGCAGGCCCGCCTCGTTGTGGGCGCCGCTGCGTCAGGCCACGAAGCCAGCCAGGAACTGCTGGACCAGGCCGGCAAGGACCTGGCGGCGCTCGCCGTACAGGCACTCCGGAAACTGGGAATCGAAGGCCCGGTCATCCTGGGCAGCGGGCTGGGCATGAACGTGGTTCCGCTGCAGGAGGCCTTCCGGAAGCATCTGGCGGCCGCCGGCATCACCGACGTCCGGGTCCTGGACCAGGATCCTGTGTTCGGGGTCCTGCAGCTGGTGAAGGATCCCCCAGGAACCGTTTGACTTCGACGGCGGGCGAGCCGGGCCCCCGCCGCGCCGGGGCCCGCCAACGAATGAATGATTACAATAGGGATTCGCTTGCCCGAAATTGCCCGCGGATCTGGTTACGCTGGGAACTGATTGGGCTACGGTAATTATCAGTGAGCGCGTCTGCACCGTCCGATGCTGTCCCACAGAACAGGTATGACAGGGAATGGACCCAGCCATGATTGTGTTCCAGAGCGTCACCAAGCAGTATCAGCGCGGGCACCCGGCCGTGGACCAGCTCACCATGTCAATCGACCAGGGATCCATCACTGTTTTCGTCGGGCCGTCGGGCTGCGGCAAGACCACCTCGCTGCGGATGATCAACCGCATGGTTGAGCCGACGTCGGGCGTCATCACCGTGAACGGGCGTGACGTCACCACCGTTCCGGCCGCCGAACTGCGCAGGTCAATGGGCTACGTCATGCAGTCCTCCGGGCTCATGCCGCACCGATCCGTGCTGGATAACATCGCCACCGTGCCCCGGCTCAACGGTGTCTCCAAGACGGAGGCCCGCAAGCGCGCCACCGAACTGCTCGACGTCGTCGGGCTGACTTCATCACTGGGGAAGCGCTACCCGTCCCAGCTGTCCGGCGGCCAGCAGCAGCGCGTTGGCGTGGCCCGGGCGCTCGCAGCGGATCCACCGATCCTGCTGATGGATGAACCGTTCAGCGCCGTGGACCCGGTGGTGCGTGACGAACTGCAGCAGGAGCTCCTGAGGCTGCAGCAGGACCTCGCCAAGACCATCGTCTTCGTGACCCACGATATTGACGAGGCAACCATCCTGGGCGACAAGGTGGCGGTGTTCGCCGTCGGCGGCAAGCTGGCCCAGTACGCCACGCCGGAGGAAATCCTGCGGGCACCCGCCAATGACTTCGTGGCCTCCTTCGTGGGCCGGGACCGCGGCTTCCGCCACCTCGGGTTCACCACTTCCGACGCCGTGGCTATCCATCCGGTGCCCACGCTGGTGACACGCGCCGGGAAGTTCGACGGCGACCCCGCCGCGGTGACGGACTGGCAGCTTGTGGTGGATGGGGACATGCGGCCCCTGGGCTGGGCCCGGCCGGGAACGGACTCTGAGCTGATCCCGGGGGGTTCCCTGTTCCACCAGGGCGAATCCCTGCGGCGGGCACTTGACTCAGCGCTCTCGTCCCCTTCCGGCCAAGGCGTGGCAGTGGACGGCCGGGGACGTGTGCTGGGGGCCATCAGGGCACAGGAAGTCCTGGCTGTCATCGAGTCGGCCCGCCAGGTCAGGCAGGCTGCCCTCTGATGGACTGGTTCCTGGCAAACAGCGGCATGGTCCTGGAGCGGACCGGGCAGCATATTGTGCTGGCACTGGTCCCCATGGTCCTGGGGCTGGTGATTTCCATTCCCTTGGCGCAGGTGGCACGGATCCATACCGTGCTGCGGTCTGTTGTGGTGACGGCCAGCTCGTTGCTGTACACCATCCCGTCGCTGGCGCTGTTCATTATCCTGCCCTCCATCCTGGCAACGCGGATCCTGGATCCCGTCAACGTCGTTGTGGCGCTGACCATCTACGCCGTGGCGCTGCTGGTCCGCGCCGCCCTTGATGCCTTTGACTCGGTGGAAGAGGACCTCCGGCAGGCCGCCACCGCCATGGGATACAAACCCTGGCTCCGCTTCGTCCAGATCGACCTGCCGCTTTCCCTGCCGGTGATGTTTGCCGGGCTGCGGGTGGTCTCCGTGAGCAATATTTCCCTGGTGAGTGTCGCCGCGCTCCTGGGCGTGGGCAACCTCGGGATGCTGTTCACCGACGGACTGCAACGCTCGTTCGTGACCGAAGTGGTGGTGGGCATCCTCGCCATCCTGGTGCTCGCGCTCGTGATGGACGCCTTGCTGGTCCTCCTGGAGCGGCTGCTGACGCCGTGGACCCGCGCTGCCAAAGCTGCCGGTCCGTCAGGACCGGCCAGCGCACAGTACGTGGCCGACGCCAACGTCCATGCGGGGGCCGGCCCATGAGCAACATTTTCACCGACACCCTGGCCTGGATCGCGGCCCCCGCCCACTGGTCCGGCAGCTCCGGCATCCCGGCCCGCTTGGTGGAGCACCTCCAGTACAGCGGGCTGGTCCTGGTGATTGCCGCCGCCATCGCGGTTCCCGCGGGTCTGTACATTGGGCACACCGGCCGCGGCCGCGTGGTGGCTGTTGCCGTGGCGGGCGCGCTTCGTGCCCTGCCGACGCTGGGCCTGCTGGTCCTGTTCGCGCTGCTTGCCGGCAGCAGCCTGATGCCGCCGGTCTGGGCCCTGGTGATCCTCACGGTGCCGCCCCTCCTGGCCGGAACCTACGCGGGAATCGCCAGCGTGGACAGGGCCGTGGTTGATGCGGCGCGGGCCATGGGGATGACCGAGCTGCAGATCCTGTTCCGGGTTGAGCTGCCCAACGGCCTGCGGGTGATGTTCGGCGGCATCCGTACCGCTGTCCTGCAGGTCATCGCCACCGTATCGGTAGTGGCCTACCTGCCGCTGGGCGGGCTGGGCCGCTACCTCTTTGACGGGCTGGTCCTGCAGGACTTCCCGCGGATGCTGGCCGGGTCGCTGCTCATCGCAGGGCTTGCCATCGTGTTTGACCTCATCCTGGCCATGGTGCAAAGAACCCTTCTTTCGCCGGGCCTCAAGACCGATCCCAGCGGTGGCCGGACGGCCACCGCTGATCTCTCAGTTGCCGCGCCCGCGCCAGCTGCTGTTCAAGGAGGCACCGCATGAAAGACAACATCCGGACAACCGTCACCCGCCGGGGACTGGCCGGCCTGGCCGCCGGCGTCGGCCTCGCCGTGGCGCTGACTGCCTGCGGCGGCAGCGACCCCCTGGCCACGCCCAGCACCAGCGCCACCACCGGAGGCAGCGGGGGCGGCTCGCTGATTGTCGGCTCGGCCGACTTCCCGGAGAGCCAGATCGTGGCCGAGATCTACGCCGGCGCCCTGAGCGCCGCGGGCATCACGGCAACCACCAAGCCAAACATCGGCGCCCGCGAAATCTACTTCAAAGCTGTCCAGGACGGATCAATTGACCTGGTCCCGGACTACTCCGGCAACCTGCTCTCGCACGTGGATCCTAAGGCCGCCGAAGTCTCGGCCGAGGACATTTACAAGGCGCTGCCCGGGAAACTGCCCCAAGGCTTGGCGGTCCTCGAAGCATCCAAGGCAGAGTCCAAGGACGCCATGGTGGTTACCAAAGCCACCACCGAAAAGTACCAGCTGAAGTCCATCGAGGACCTCGCCAAAGTCTGCAAGGACCTGACCATGGCGGCACCGGCAACGTTCGAAACCCGGGCCTATGGCTTCCCGGGCCTCAAAGCGAACTACGGCTGTGAACTGAAGGCGCTGAAGCCCTTCAGCGACGGCGGCGGCAACCTGACCCTGCAGGCCCTGCTGACCAATGACGTCCAGGTAGCTGACATTTACACCACCACGCCGGCCATCGCGGACAACGACCTGGTGGTGCTGGAAGATCCCAAGAACAACTTCAAGGCCCAGCAGGTGCTGCCCCTGTACAACACGGCAAAAATGACGGACAAGGCCAAGGAAGCGCTCAACGGCGTCTCCAAGATCCTGACCACGGATGACCTGGTTAACCTCAACCGCGCCGTCAGTGGAAGCCAGAAGCAGAACCCCAAGGACGCAGCTGCCAGTTGGCTAAAGGACAAGGGCATCGTTAAGTAGCACTCGGCGTCTTGCGGTAAACCACGACGGCGGCTGCCGGACCCACACGGGACGGCGGCCGCCGTCGTACCCCCGTTGAGTTTTTGTCCAGATAATCCCCGGAAACCTGTCTAATATCGCCGATAAGTGGACAAAAACTCGGGGGACGATGGTGAGTGAGGTCTCAACGGAAGTACATCCGTCCTGTGGCATATTTGATGAATGGCAGAATTCAAGCAGTCCACCAAGCTTCACAACGTCCTTTACGACATCCGTGGACCGATTCTTCAGGCCGCCCAGCAGATGGAGGCGGAGGGTCACCGGATCCTCAAACTGAACATCGGAAACCCGGCACCGTTTGGATTTGAAGCGCCGGACGCCATCCTGGTGGACATGATCCGCCACTTGCCGCATGCCCAGGGCTACAGCGATTCCCGCGGCATCTTCTCTGCCCGCACCGCCGTCTCGCAGTACTACCAGACCCGCGGCATCCAGAACATCCACGTGGACGACATCTACCTGGGCAACGGCGTCAGTGAACTCATCACCATGTCCCTGATGGCGCTGCTCAACGACGGCGACGAAGTCCTCATCCCGACGCCCGACTACCCGCTGTGGACCGCCTCCGTTGCCCTCGCCAGCGGCAAGCCCGTGCACTACCTCTGCGATGAGGACTCAGGGTGGCAGCCGGATCTCGATGACATGGAAGCCAAGATCACGCCCCGTACCAAGGGCATCGTGGTGATCAACCCCAACAACCCCACCGGCGCCGTCTACCCGGCGGAGACGCTGAAGAAGATCGTGGCACTGGCCGAGAAGCACGGTCTCATCATCTTTTCCGACGAGATCTACGAAAAGATCCTGTACGAAGATGCCGTGCACACCAACCTGGCCGCGCTGACGGGCGACGACGTGCTGTGCCTGACCTTCAGCGGGCTGTCCAAGGCCTACCGCGTCTGCGGCTACCGGGCAGGGTGGATGGCCATTTCCGGGCCTAAAAAGGACGCAGCGGACTATCTGGAGGGCATCAGCCTGCTCGCCAACATGCGCCTATGCGCCAATGTCCCGGCCCAGCACGCCATCCAGACGGCGCTTGGCGGCTACCAGAGCATCAACGACCTGATCCTACCTGGCGGCCGCCTGCTGGAGCAGCGGAACAAGGCCTATGACATGCTCAACGCCATTCCCGGGGTCAGCACGCAGCAGGCCCGGGGCGCCATGTACCTCTTCCCGAAGCTCGATCCCGAGGTATTCCACATCCGTGACGACGAGAAGTTCGTCCTGGACCTGCTGCGTGAGCAGAAGATCCTGGTTTCTCACGGCCGGGCCTTCAACTGGGTCCGCCCGGACCACTTCCGGATGGTCACCCTGCCGCTGGTGAAGGACCTGGAGGAGGCCATCAACCGCATGGGGGACTTCCTGAGCCGGTACAAAGGGAACTAGCCTGTGGTGACGTGCACGCTTGGCACGTTGAACCTTGGAAAGGACCGTCCGTGGCCCGTGTTGTTGAGTTTGAGAAGCATCCTTCCGAGACACTGAGGGTGGGGAAGGGTTTTTCGCTTGCCGATGCTGATCCTGAGGCGACGCCCGGCTTCAAGGGCAATAAGGCCAATGGCGAAGCACTTTTGGCTGACCTGGACGGAAAGCTCTCCACCCTCCAGGAAATGCTCTTCGCGGAATCCCGGTTCGGCGGGCGGAATCGGATCCTCCTGGTGCTGCAGGCCATGGACACCGCAGGCAAAGGCGGGATTGTCAATCACGTGATGGCCACCATGAACCCGCAGGGTGTCCAGTTCAAAGCATTCAAAGCGCCCACGGAGGAGGAAAAGTCCTACGACTTCCTCTGGCGCATCGAGAAAGCTGTTCCCGCCGCGGGCATGGTGGGCATCTTCGACCGCTCCCACTACGAGGACGTCCTGATCCACAGGGTCCACAACTGGGCGACTCCCGATGAAATCAAGCGCCGCTACCGGGCCATCAACGAGTTCGAGCGGCGGCAGAGTGACGCGGGCACCAAGATCATCAAAGTGATGCTTAACATCAGCAGGGACCAGCAAAAGGCCCGGCTCCTGGCCAGACTGGAGGATCCCGCCAAGCACTGGAAGTACAGCAGCGGTGACCTGCAGGAGAGGGCCTTCTGGCAGGACTACGTCGACGCCTACCAGGCCGTATTTGATGAGACCAACAAGGACTACGCTCCATGGCATGTGATTCCGGCGAACAAGAAATGGTACGCCAGGATCGCCGTGCAGCAACTGGTGTTGGGCGCGCTGTCCGAGATGAAGCTTGAATGGCCCAAGGCCGAGTTCGACGTTCCGGTGGAACGCGAGTTGGTGGAGCGGTCCTGAACCCGTGAGCTGAGCCCGGTTTGCCGGTCAGGGTCAGAGCGGCTGGTCGCGGGCTGCGGCGAGGCGCTTGCGGGCACCCTCCAACCATTCCTCGCACCGCTTGGCCAAGGCTTCCCCGCGTTCCCAGAGCGCCAGCGACTCTTCCAGGCTGGCGCCGCCGGCCTCCAGTTTGCTGACCACCTGGACCAGCTGCTCCCGGGCTTCCTCATAGCTCAGGGCATCGATTTCGGGATGAGTTTTAGTCTCAGGCATCTGCTTCTCCTTGTTGAAGTTCCCCGGTGGATGTGGCGCCAAACTGGCCTTGGGCGACCCGAACCGAGAGTGCGGCACCAGCCGGTGCCTCTGACGGGTTGCGAACCACGGCGTGGCCGGCGGCTTCCGTGGCCCGGGCGGGCCGGCCATTGGCGAGCTCCACTACGGCGTAGCCGCGGTCCAGGGTTTTTTGTGGTGACAGGGAGCGCACCTGGGCCTGCAGGTGCACCAGTTGGTCAGCGGCCCGCACCACCGTGGTGCTGACGGCCGCCGATGATCGACTGAGGAGCCGTTCAATTTCCTCCGAGCGCACAGTGACCATTCCCTCGGGGCTGGCCAGCACGGGCCGGGAATGGAGTGAGGCGAGCCTGTCCGTCTCCCGTTCCACCAGCCTGCCGATGCACCGGCGCAGGTATTCCCGCGCCTGGCGCACACTGGCCAGTTCCTCGGTGACGTCAGGCACAATCCGCTTGGCAGCATCAGTGGGCGTGGACGCTCGGAGATCGGCAACGTCGTCGAGCAGCGGCCGGTCAGCTTCGTGCCCGATGGCGCTGACCACCGGGGTGGCCGCAGCCGCCACGGCACGGATCAGCTCCTCGCTGTTGAAGGGCAGCAGGTCCTCCAGAGCTCCGCCGCCCCGGGCAATGACGATGACGTCCACGTCGGGGCGGGCGTCCAGCTCCCGAAGGGCACGGACGATCTGCGACACCGCGGTGTTGCCTTGGACGGCAACCTCACGGATCTCGAATTCCACGGCGGGCCAGCGCAGCGCGGCATTTTGGAGAACGTCTTTTTTGGCGTCCGAGTCCCGCCCGGTGATCAGTCCAATCCGGTGGGGGAGCAGCGGGAGCGGCTTTTTGCGGGACTCGGCAAAAAGCCCTTCGGCGGCGAGGGCCTGGCGCAGCCGTTCGATCCGGGCCAGGAGATCACCGAGGCCAACAGGCCGGATATCCCTGACTTGCATGTTGAGGCGGCCGGTCTTCAGCCAGAACTCCGGCTTGAGCAGGGCCACCACGCGGGAGCCGCGTTCCAGCGGCATGTTCTGGCGGTCAAGGACTTTCGTCCAGACGGAGGCGGGCAGGGAAACTTCCGCGTCCACGTCCCGCAGGGTGAGGTAGGCGTTGCCGCCGCGGCGGTTCATTTCGATGACCTGGCCCTCGACCCAGGCCGCAGGCGCGCGGTCGATGTGGAACTTGAGTTTCTGGGACAGCAGCTGCAACGGCCAGGGATTGTCCGGGGTGGTCTCGGCGGCGGTGGCCGGCAGCGTTGTGGCAGCAGCGCCTTGTAGGGCAGCCTGTTCAGACATGCGCGCTGCCCGGGGAAGCTGTGGCTTGCGGCATGGCAGTCCTTTGTTCGGCAAGTGCAGGTACGGCTTATGGATAAGGTTGAATGGCGGCCGTCATTCAACCTTATCCATAAGCTGTACCACCCGGGACTGACATCCACTGTCCAGGAACCGGTCCTATGATGGCTGTGCCGCCGCCAACCTGTGAGGAGCTGTTTTGCGCACCTTTGTCTCAGCCGTAGCCGCCGTTCTGGGCCTCCTGCTCTCAGCCGCGGCAATTCCGGCGATCTGGGCTGACCGAAACATCGTGCAGGAGGACGGCTTTGTGGCGCTGGCAGCACCGCTCGGGCAGGACGCCGGGTTCCAGCAGCGGCTTGCGGCGGCCACGGTAGGCACCATCGATACCGGCGCCATCCCCGATGCCCTGGCTGGCCTTGTGAGGCCCGTGCTGGAAGCGGCAGTCGGAAAGCTGACAGGCCTGCCCGGTTACCCGGCGGCGTGGGAAGAGACA
Organism: Arthrobacter sp. UYEF21; assembly: GCF_040546085.1. NCBI lineage: Bacteria > Bacillati > Actinomycetota > Actinomycetes > Micrococcales > Micrococcaceae > Arthrobacter > Arthrobacter sp. UYEF21. The sequence continues at coordinate 5,433 of NZ_JBEPNF010000002.1, read as the reverse complement.
CTCCGCAAGAGCCACCGGCTCAGTTTTACCGATCCCGCGTCGCTGCCTCCCGAAGCGGACACGTCCTCGTCCCTCACCCTGGACATAGCACCCCTGGTGGCGCTGGCGACGGACGAACTCTCGCGCGCAACCGGACTGCCGCTTGACGCGCCGGAACAGACCCTAATCAGCGTCGGACAGTCGGACCAGCGCCAACTGGTCGAGCGGGTGTCCGCCTACGCTCCGCTGGGTTACCCGGTGGCCATCGGGGCTGGAATCGCCTTTGCGCTGGCGCTGGTTGCTGCCCGCCGGCGGTGGTCAGTACTGGCCAGCATGGGCTTCGGAGCCTTGGTGCTGGCAGGCCTGTGGACCTTGGCCTCCCAAGCGGCGCGCAAGGCCGTGCTGGGCACAGCGAGCGGAAACGACGTTGCGGACATGTTCAAAGACGCGTTTGTGGCGGCTGCTTCAGCCAGCTTCGAATCCTGGGTCACGGGCACAATCGTTGCCGGCGGTGCGCTTCTCGCGGCGGCCCTTGCGACCAGGGTCGCTTCACCGGGGCAGCGGCGCCCCAGCCGGTAGCATGGAGGCATGACTCCCTCCGCAGTTTCCCTCTCGATGCCAACTGTCCCGCGAAGGCGGCGCTCGCCTGAGGAAGTATCCGCCGCGGCGCCGGTGTCCGGCCCCAAGAAGGTCCTCCTCGCCGCTCCCCGGGGTTATTGCGCCGGCGTGGACCGGGCTGTCATTGCCGTGGAAAAGGCCTTGGAACACTATGGCCCGCCCGTATACGTCCGCAAGCAGATTGTGCATAACGTCCACGTGGTGAGCTCGCTCGAGGAGCAGGGTGCCATCTTTGTGGACGAAACCGACGAAGTGCCCGAAGGCGCCCTCGTCATCTTCTCGGCCCACGGTGTCTCACCCGCCGTCGTCCAGTCCGCCGAGGATCGTGGACTGCGCACCATCGACGCCACCTGCCCCCTGGTGACCAAGGTCCATAAGGAAGCCGTCAGGTTCGCCAAGGACGACTTCGATATCCTGCTGATCGGCCACGACGGCCATGAGGAAGTTGAAGGAACCGCGGGCGAAGCCCCGGAACACATCCAGATCATCAACGGCCCACACGAAGTGGACAAGGTGACCGTCAGGGATCCGGAAAAGGTCATCTGGCTTTCCCAGACCACTCTGAGCGTGGACGAGACGATGGAAACCGTCCGGCTGCTGAAGGAGCGGTTCCCCACACTTCAGGATCCGCCCAGCGACGACATCTGCTACGCCACCACAAACCGCCAGGTGGCCATCAAGAAGATCTCGCCCCACGCGGACCTGGTCATTGTGGTTGGGTCAGCCAATTCTTCGAACTCGGTCCGGCTGGTTGAGGTTGCCCTCGAATATGGCGCCAAGGCCTCATACCGGGTGGACTTTGCCAACGAAGTGGACGAGGCCTGGTTTGAGGGCGTCGCCACTGTGGGCGTTACCTCCGGAGCTTCCGTTCCTGAGGTCCTGGTCACGGACGTCCTGCGTCTGCTGGCCGACTACGGGTACGGCTCCGTGCAAGAAGTTGTCACTGCCGAGGAAGATCTCCTGTTCTCGTTGCCCAAGGAACTCCGCGCAACCCTGAAGGAAGCCGGCGACGTCAGCCGCGCCCTCGGCGGACGCCGGTCCCGCGACTGACGCGCCCAACCCCTCCCGGCGGCGGGCTGCGCCCCTCCACCCGGGGGCGGTCTGCCGGCCTCAGGATGTTGGCGTCAGGCTGCAGCCTCGTCCTGCTGAAGCTCGGGCGCGGCCAGCGAACGCGGGGTCACCTCGAGCGCGGCAGGGGTTGTCAGCAGACCGGATTCGTCCATGGCATTGAGCTTCCGGGCAGTGGGCAGAATCCGCGCCTCAAGGGTGCCGACCATCGAGTTGTAGCGGTCCACCGACGACTTCAGGGACGAACCCAGCTTCCCCACGTTCTCGCCCAGGGTTCCCATGCGTTCGTACAGCTGGCGGGCGAGGTCGAACAGTTCGCGTGCACTGTCAGTCAGCACGTCCTGGCGCCATGTGAAGGCCACCGATTTCAGCACGGCCAAAAGTGTGCCCGGCGAGGCCAGGACTACATTCCTGGACAAGGCATGGTCCAGGAGCGTCGCATCCGCCGTAAGTGCTGCTGCGAGGATCGATTCCGCCGGCAGGAAGCAGATCACCAGCTCCGGGGAGTTGCCGGGAATGTCCCAGTATTTCTTGTTGCTGAGCGCATCCACGTGGGCGCGCAACGCCTTTGCGTGGGCAGCGAGCAGCGCCTGCTGGGACGCGTTGCTCCGGGCGGTTCCGGGACCGTTGAGTGTAGAGTGCTCCGGACCTGTGCCCGAGCCCAGTTCCTGTGCTTCGAGATACGAGGACAGTGGCACCTTGGCGTCCACCACCAGCTGCTTCTGGCCCGGAAGCTGGACCACCAGGTCGGGTCGGATAGTGGACTCGCCGCCCGCGCTGTGGACCTGTTCGAGGAAATCGACGTGCTTCAGCATCCCCGAGGCTTCCACGACGCGGCGCAGCTGCACCTCACCCCACTGCCCGCGGGCGCTGTTGGAGCGGAGGGCTGATTCGAGGGCATGGGTGGATCGGATCAGCTGCGCATCGGACAGCCGGGCCTCCTGCAGCTGCTGCGCCAGCTGGCCATACTGCTCCAAGCGGTCCCGCTCCAGCAGCGCCACCTGCTGCTGCACTGCAGTCAGTTTCTCCGCCACGGGGGCGAGGGCGCGAAGCACGTTTCCGTCCTGGCTGCGGGCCTCCCCAAGTTCCCGGTTCTGCATGTTGAGGAGCCGGCGTTCGGCGTCGGCCGCCGCGAACTGGACGTTGACTTCGGAGAGGCGAGCCGAGACGGCATCGAAATCCTCTTCGAGTGCGCCGGTGCGCCGGCGGAAGAACAGGTAGGTGGCTGTCGCGCCGGCGAGGGCACCGAGCAGCAGCATCAACAGGGCAAGAATCAGGGCGAGAGCATCCATAGCCTCACTGTGGCACGGCCCTCTGACAATTTACGGAAGCGACATATTCCAGTGGGTGTTCCACGGGCTCCGGACCACCCGGGCACCGCCGTCGGACCCGCTGGGGCCCTCGCGCCCCGCAACCGGTAGAATCAATGATCGTGGCTCTTACTATTGGCATCGTCGGACTGCCCAACGTCGGCAAATCAACTCTCTTCAACGCACTGACCCGCAACCAGGTCCTGGCAGCGAACTATCCGTTCGCCACCATCGAACCCAATGTGGGAGTAGTTAACCTGCCGGATCCCCGGCTCCAGCAGCTTGCGGAGATCTTCGGCTCCCAGCGCCTGCTGCCCGCCCCGGTGTCTTTCGTCGATATCGCCGGCATCGTGAAGGGTGCGTCCGAGGGCGAAGGCCTGGGCAACAAATTCCTGGCCAACATCCGCGAGGCCGAGGCCATTGCCCAGGTAGTGCGCGTGTTTGATGACCCCGATGTCATCCACGTGGACGGCAAGGTGGATCCACGCTCGGACATGGAGACCATCAACACCGAGCTGATCCTGGCTGACCTTCAGACCATCGAAAACGCTATTCCGCGGATCGAAAAAGAAGTCAAGATCAAGAAGCGGGAAGCCGTCGAACTTGCAGCCATCAAGGCGGCCCAGGCGGTCCTGGAACGCGGCGACACAGTCTTTTCCTCTATTAAGAGCGACAAGCTGGAGATGGAGCACCTCAAGGAGCTCAGTCTCCTCACCGCCAAGCCTTTCATCTACGTCTTTAACGCAGACGAAGGCATCCTCGGCAGCCCCGAAAAGCAGGAAGAGCTGCGCGCACTGGTTGCGCCGGCAGACGCCATCTTCCTCGACGCGAAGCTCGAGTCCGACCTCGTGGAGCTGGACGAGGAAGAGGCCCGCGAGATGCTTGAAATGAATGGCCAGGATGAGTCCGGGTTGGACCAGTTGGCGCGCGTGGGATTCCACACCCTTGGCCTCCAGACCTACCTCACGGCCGGTCCCAAGGAAACGCGAGCCTGGACCATCCACCGGGGCGACACCGCCCCGCAGGCAGCCGGCGTTATCCACTCCGATTTCCAGCGCGGTTTCATCAAAGCCGAAGTGGTTTCCTTCGACGACCTCATCGAGGCCGGCTCCATGGCGGTAGCCAAGTCCCGCGGCAAGGTCCGCATCGAAGGCAAAGAATACGTGATGGCCGACGGCGACGTGGTGGAGTTTAGGTTTAACGTATAGTTAACTGAGTTCACGAAACGGCCCCATCTGCTTCGGCATACGGGGCCGTTTCTGTTTGTGCGATTTAAGTTCCCGCGGATTCTGGGTGTCAGTTGCGCAATCGGTGTGTGTTCATCCGTGCGGCATGAAACCTGGGCGCTTCACCCCGGGGGTGCGCGTGAAGACTGCCTCGCTGCATGGGGGAATACCGCAGCCGTCCAACGTCAGCCAACCGACTCGCGCTGGGCTGCCTGCCGCACGTGATTTAGGATCTACCCATGACGAATCTTCAGGGGGTGGTTGTTCTGGTAGTCGGCGCGACCGGAGGGCTCGGCTCGCGGATCGCCGCTCAGCTGGAGAGTAACGGCGCCATCGTCGCCCGGTCGTCAAAGTCTGCGGGGCACGATCTACGCGAACCCTCTGTGATTCGGGAGGTGCTTGATGCCACGAATGCGCAGCACGGACGTCTCGACGGGCTAGTGGTTGCGTCGGGGGTCGTCGCCTTCGGCGCCGCATCAGACCTTGCCCCTGCGACGGTGGACGAACTATTCGCGGTGAACACGACCAGTGCGATCCAGCTCATTACCCAGAGCCAGCCCTACCTCGCGGCCTCGGCACGTGACGGCCGAGAGCCCTTTGTGGTAACTCTGAGCGGCGTTGTCGCTGAGACTCCCGTCGCCGGTCTGGCAGCGTACTCGGCGTCGAAATCGGCGCTCGCCGCCTTCGTTGTCGCAGCGGCGCGCGAGTATCGTCGCGCGGGCATCCGCATCGTGGATGCTCGCCCAGGCCACACTGGCACCGCGCTGTCCGAGCACCCGATCGCCGGGTCAGCGCCGCGGTTCGGAGCGGCGCTGGATCCAGACCTCGTGGCAGCGCGGATCATCACCGCAATCGTCGATGGCGAGATGGATCTGCCCAGCACCGCCTTCTGATCGGAAAATGAGGTGACCTGCCTGCGGTCTGTGCAGGGGTGGTCTCCGGCGGGGTGGTGGCGCTGAAGCGGGTGGTGTGGGTTTGTGGGTCAGGCTGCGGGTGCGAGGGTGACGGTGTAGCCGAGGGCTTCGAGCTGGCGGATGTGGTTGCGTTTGCTGCGTTCGGCGTTGATGTGGTTGTCGTGGAAGTCGGGGCCGAGGTCGGCGTAGCGGGCTGCGGGGTCGGCCAGTAGGTGCCAGATGATGATCAGGATGGATCGGGCGACGGCGACCAGGGCCTTGAGCTTGCCGGGGCGTTTGATCAGTCGGCGGTAGCGGTGTCCGAGGAAGGTGTTTGTC